>NZ_JARFNJ010000019.1:0-65689 GCF_029167165.1 Sphingomonas pollutisoli | reverse complement strand
GCCAGGGCGAGGTCCAGCGTGTCGGTGACGTCCTCGGCTCGCATGTTGGTGCACAGCTTCCAGGCGATGATGTAGCGTGAGAAGTCGTCGAGCACGGTCGACAGATACATCCAGCCCCACCCGATGATCTTGAAGTAGGTGAAGTCGGTCTGCCACATCTCGTTCGGCCGCGTGGTTTTCGTGTGGAACTGATCGGCAGCCTTGATCACGACATAGGCCGGGCTGGTGATCAGGTCGTGGGCCTTCAACAAGCGGTAAACCGTGGATTCCGACACGAAGTAGCGCTGCCCATCGGTGAAGCGCACGGCCAGTTCCCGGGGGCTCAGCTCAGACTGTTCCAGCGCCAGCTCGATGATCTGGTCGTGGATGCCCGCCGGGATGCGGTCCACACCCGGCTCGGCGCCGATGGCCGATCTTCCAACGCCTCCGGCCCGCCTTCGAGGTAGCGATCATACCAGCGGTAGAATGTCCGACGAGGGATGCCGAGTTGGTCCAGCGTGCGCTTGGCCGACAGGTGCGACTGCTCGACGGTTCTGATGATCTCGAGCTTCTCGGATGCGGGATACCTCATTCGTCGTTGCCCCCATCCGCGACCATGCTTTTTTTGAGCAGACGGTTTTCCAGTGTCAGATCGGCCACGCATTCCTTCAGGGCCCGGGCTTCGCGGCGCAGGTCCTGGACCTCTCCGGTGGTCGCGGCACGGGCGGTGTCGCCGGCCAGGCGGCGCTTGCCAGCTTCCATGAACTCCTTCGACCAGGTGTAATACAGGCTCTGGGCAATGCCTTCCTTGCGGCATAGCTCGGCGATGCTGTCTTCCCCGCGCAGGCCATCCAGCACGATGCGGATCTTGTCCTCGGCCGAAAAGTGGCGCCGGGTCTGTCGGCGGATGTCCTTCACTACCCGCTCTGCTGGGGCCTTGGCGGGCGATTTTACATTGGAGGATCTGGGCTTCATCTTCGTTCCTTCGTCACTACGACGAAGCCCAGATCCTCCTTAAATCACAACCTCAAATCTGTGCCATTGGTGCTGACGGCGGACACTGGCTCCACATGGACGTGGAAGGCGTTGCGCTCGCGAGGGTCGGTTCGGAAAACGGTGGGTACCTGCTCGTCTCGAGCCAGGGAGATAACGCCTACGTCCTCTATCGCCTCTCCGACGACAGCTACGTTGGCCGTTTCCGCGTCGCGGCTGGCCGCTTCGGGTCAACCGAGGAGACGGACGGCATCGAGGTGATGGTCGGCGACTTCGGGCCCAGCTTTCCGGGTGGGCTGTTTATCGCACAGGATGGATCAAACGCTCCACGCGCCCAGAACTTCAAGCTGATCGCTTGGAGCGACATCGTTGACGCGCTTGGGCTGCGCTGAGGCATCGGAGTGCGAACCCGATAGTGCGACACCCACCTCTGCCTCTGGGCGAGAGGACGTTCGAAGCCTGACCCGCGAAGATCTGTTAGTAGGTCAGGCAACGATCTGCTCTGACCAGAGACAGACGTCTAGCGCAGCTCAACCGCTTGCGAGAAGTGGCCGCTTGTTCACCGGGATCAAACTCGCTCGGGCGGCGTGATCGCAGCCGAGAACGCCGCTACACTCGCGATTTTGCGTCTGACCCTCGCTCCTCACCAGGTTATGGCGCTTTGCGCTAGGTGTTTGATCTCACGGTTTGATGGTGCGATCCTTTCGTTGGAATGGAAGGAAGCCGTATGGGACAAGTTCGTCATGGGTGCGCCACGACCACGCACGCCGTTCGAGCAGCAATACAGCGATCGCAAGCTTCGCTCGCGACGTTGAGCCGGGAGCTGGGGATCAACCCGAAGACTGTGGCGAAGTGGCGCAAGAGGGCGACGGTCGAGGATCTGAAGACCGGGCCGAAGGCCCCTCATTCAACGACCCTGACTGAAGCCGAGGAGGCGATGGTTGTGGCATTTCGGCGCCACACGCTCCTGCCGCTCGACGACTGCCTCTACGCCCTGCAGCCGTCGATCCCGCACCTGACCCGGTCAGCGCTGCATCGTTGCCTCCAGCGGCACGGCATCTCCCGCCTGCCGGACATCGAAGGCGACAAGCCTAAGCGGCAGCGCTTCAAGCGCTATCCGATCGGCTTCTTCCACATGGATATCGCTGAGGTGCAGACCGCCGAAGGCAAGCTCTACCTGTTCGTCGGGATCGACCGCACCAGCAAGTTTGCGGTCACCCAGTTGGTCGACAAGGCGGATCGACGGACAGCGTGGGAGTTCCTCGAACACCTGCTGAAAGCAGTACCCTACCGGATCCATACGATCCTCACCGACTACGTCCTATGTCGGGAAGCAGCGGCGGGTTTTGGCCAGCAGATATCCATGCGCCGACAACCGTCGGCGCGGCATGCAATCTGAGCCAGATGGCTCCCACCGTCAACGGGATCGCTCCCTGCCATAGCAAACACAGGATCCAGCAGCGCCGAGGCGGCCGTGGTCCTCACCATCCTTAAAACGAGATACGCACCCAGGTGGAAGGCCCGAACATTATCTACAGGGTCGCTCGACGAGCGCCCTCACGGCACTTGCAGAGAGGGGTCCTTCCACCTGGCATCCGACCGTTCGAGGAACGGCCGGTACTCTGTCCCCGTCTTGATGACGGCGTGAGCCACGCGCGCCATCTTGGCGGTGAGCGCCGTCATCGCCTTGCGGCGACGGTCGGCATCGTCCGCGTGCCCGGCGACATATCGTCCGAGCTTGTCGCGGAAGCTGTTGTCGCGCTGACGCGCGGCGACCTGGGCAGCCATCCAGAAGGTCCGGCGCAGGCGCGCATTGCCGTACTTGGACAGCTTCGTGCGGCCACGGAACGTGCCTGACTGACACGTTGCGAGATCGAGACCGCAGAACTTCAGGAACTGACGATGATGGTTGAAGCGCCGCAGATCACCGGCCTCGGCCAGGATGGTCAGCGCGTTGATCGGACCGATGCCCGGAATGTTGCGCAGCAGCTGGTAGTCGACGTCATCGGCGAGCCGCGCATGGGCCAGCCGCTCGATCTCGTCTCGCTGGTGGATGAGGCTGCGGCCCTGCGCGATGACCATGCGGAACATGGTGATGGCGGCTGAGTTCTCCGGCACCGGCAGTGCCGTCGAGGCGGACGCCGTCTCGTAGATGTCGTTGATGAGGCGTGCCTTGGAGACCTTGCGGCCGATGAGCGGCCATGCCGCGGCCGAGAACGCCTCGCGGTCCAGCGCCGTGATGGTGGCCGGCGTCGGAAACCGCTCGATGAGCGCCAGGAACCAGTCGGACCGGCTGTTGCCTGCGAAGCGGGCGATCTCGGGGAAGTACAGCGGCAGGTAGTGGGTCAGGATCCGATGCCAGGTCTGCGTCTTCATCCTTGAGATCGTCTCGTGAGTCTTCGAGAGCTCCTGCAGGTCGTTGATTCCGGCCACCAGCGGGTCGACGTAGCGCTGCGTCGCACCGATCCGCAGCATGTGCAGGATGACCTGCGCGTCCTTGGAGTCGTTCTTGTCCCAGCCGTTGTGCAGCGCCTCGCGCGTTCTGGCGAGCGCGACCGACGAGATGAGGCGCAGCTCGAACCCTGCCGTCAGCAGCCGGTGCGCCAGCGTACGATGGTAATTACCCGTCGCCTCGAACCCGACGATGATAGGGCGCCCGATAGCAGCGAGTTGCTCGGCAAAGCCGTCATAGTCCTGCCTGGTCGCCATGACGGTCATCCGCCGGCGCCGGCCGCCTTCCGGTCGCTCGATGAGAACCTCCTGTCGGCTCTTGGACATGTCGATGGCTACCAGCACGGCGCCGGCAGGCGTAGAGGTGAGCTTGGTCATGGTCGGTCGGCCTCCAAAGTGTTGTCTCGACAACCTCACTTTAGATACCTGCTGACCGGCCATGGCTTGCCCTGATGAAGTCTGCGGCCGCTACGCGGCCTTGTCTTCATCAGGGCCATAGCGGCTCCCGAACCAGCGCTTCCCAATGTGCTATGGCAGCGAGTTCATCGCCACCGCGGTCCAGAAATGGCTCGGGCAGGTCGGCGTGAAGACGCTCTACATCGCGCCGGGCTCGCCTTGGGAGAACGGCTATAACGAGAGCTTCAACGGCTCGCTGCGCGACGAGCTGCTTAACGGCGAAATCTTCTACAGCCTCGCCGAGGCAAGGGTGCTGATCGAGGCGTGGCGGCGTCATTACAACACCGTCCGGCCGCACAGCAGCTTGGGCTACCGCCCACCGGCACCAGAAGCGGCGACACCACCATTGTCGGTCTCCGGTTCCGCTTCGCTCCACCTCCGCCCGACAATGGCGGCGGAGACGACAATGCACTAACTATTTACCCGGACCACCCGGTGGGGGCTGCTCAATACGGGCCGCGATTGTCGCGATCACCAGGCGTAAACCGGGATAGTCGGCCCGGCGCAAAGTATCTCCGCCTCCGCCAGCCGAAGTGAGCCGGCGGTGGACAGCGCCCAAGGCGTGATAAGGCACAGATGGCAGCAGATGGTGAAGCGCGTGATACCGCAAGCCCACAGGCGCCCACAGCGCTGGCAATGTGGCTGGCGGGGGCACGTTGACGGAGTCCAGGTACTGCGCGGTCAGGCTCATGGGTTCGCCGGTTTCATTGTCCCACAGGTGCGCCGCTAGGGTACGTACCTGGTTGATGACGGCGACGCTCGACCCAATACCCAGTGCGACGAGGAGACTGTGCGGGCCGATCAGACCTCCTGCCACCATTGCCACAATAGCGATCGCCCATGCGCCAGCGGCCGTTTCCTGGAACAACCATTCGCGGCGAAACGCACCTGTAGGCGCAGGCCTGCGGAAGGCGGGATTGATCGCCAGAGCGGAAAATCTCTCAACGACGAGCTTCCTCAAGACCGGGCTGAACAGGCTCAGCGGGGTAAGTACCGCGAAGCGGAGCAACAGGCCGGCAGGTGCGAGTGCAGAGACGCAGACGAATACGAGCAGGGCTGTCCGTCCCTTCGAGGCGAGCGGAAGGTATTCAGGGTCGCGGATCGTACCATAACTGGTCTTGGCATGGTGCCGGGTGTGGACGTCATCATACATGAAGCCAGGCGTCAGCAGCGGCACGCCGATCAGTAGATTCCAGACAGCCGCAAAGCCCGGCAGTCGGTCGCGGCGGATATGGGTGAGCTCATGGATGAAGCTCAGTCCCCGGTAGAACGCCAATGCTGCCACGACGCAGAGCGCTAGGGCGGCCATCCCGAAGGGCAGCAGAAGGGCGCCGGCGAACGCGCCATAGGCGACGATCGCTGTTGCCAGGAGATCGCCCCAATAGATGAGGGCGTTCGGCCGGCTGAACTCCCTCGCGGCTTGAGCCGCCGCCAGGAGCAGTTGCTTGTCCTCGCCTACGGCCTTTCGTGGCGACGATCGCCCGAGAGGGCCGGAGTTGGTGCGAAGGGTCGCTTCGGCCAGATGCACGTCAGCCGCCTGCATGGAGATCTCGCCAGCTCGAAACGAACGCTTCCGCCTTCGTTCGCACATCGGATGCCGATTCCCCGGGACGGTACAGCGCACCGCCCAACCCGAAGCCATCAGCTCCCGCATCGACGTATCGGCGCAGATCTCCCGGTGTGATCCCGCCGGTCGGGCACAGCGGCACCGCAGGCCCCACGACGGTGCGGAAGGCCTTTACGGCGGAAGGCGAAATCATGTCTGACGGAAACAGCTTCAACGCATCGGCACCGGCATCCAGCGCCGCGAAAGCCTCCGTGGGCGTGGCGACACCGGGCAACGTGCTCAGCCGGCGCGCGGTGGCAGCCCGGATCAGCGCGGCGTCCGCATGCGGCGTGACCATCAGTCGTCCTCCCGCTTCCACAAGGGCATCGAGCTGCTCGGCGCGGCGGACCGTCCCTGCCCCGACGACCACCGCCGACCCGAGACGGCGAGCCAGCATCGCTATGCTGCGAAAGGGGTCCGGCGAGGTCAGCGGAACCTCGATCAGTCGAAACCCGCTCTCGACAAGGACATCGCCGACCTCCTCCACCTCACCCGGCGTGATGCCGCGGAGAATGGCCACCAGCGGCAGCGTCGCCATCGCCTGGGTAAATAGGTCCGTCACGCTGCAAGCCTCGTGTCCATGCCCCAGCCGATCTGCTCGCGAATAGCGACGAGCGCCTTCACGAGACGGTCGGCATGTTCCTTTCCGTGAAACGGGGTCGGCGTGATGCGCAGCCGTTCCTCGCCCACCGGGACGGTCGGGTAGTTGATCGGCTGCACGTAGATGGAATGCTCCTCCAGAAGCAGTTCACTGATGCGCCGGCACAGATGCGCGTCGTGCACCATGAGCGGGACGATGTGGCTCGCCGTATCGGCGCCGACGGGTAGCCCTTCCGCTGCCAGCGCGGCTTTGAGGTGCCCCACATTCTCCTGCTGAAGGCGGCGCTCTTCCCCGCTCGCCTTCAGGTGGCGGACGGCCGCCAGCGCGCCCGCGGCCAGATGCGGACACAGCGAGGTGGTGAAGATGAAGCTCTCCGCGAAACTGCGGATGACGTCGATCAAAAGGGCGGGTCCCGCTACGTAGCCGCCGATCACTCCGAAGGCCTTTGCCAGCGTTCCCTCGATGATGCTGATGCGGTCGGCCAATCCTTCCCGTTCCGCGATGCCACCGCCGTGGTCGCCGTACATGCCGACGGCGTGGACCTCATCGAGGTAGGTGAGCGCGCCAAAACGGTCCGCCAGGTCGCAGATCGCCGCGATCGGCGCCACATCGCCGTCCATGGAATAGACGCTCTCGAAGGCAATGATCTTGGGGCGGTCCGGCTCGACCGAGGCCAGCAACTCCTCCAGATGCGCGACATCGTTGTGACGGAAGATGAACCGCTCGGCCCCCGAGCGCTTGATGCCTTCGATCATCGAATTGTGGTTCAGGGCGTCGGAGAAGATCGCGCAGTTCGGGAGGAGCCGACCAAGCGTACCCAATGCCGCCAAGTTCGAGATCCACCCCGAGGTGAAGATCAGCGCCGCCTCCTTGCCGTGCAGCCCGGCAAGCTCCTGCTCCAGTGCGACATGCTCACGCACGGTGCCCGAGATGTTGCGCGTGCCGCCGGTACCGGCTCCCGAGCGCGCGATGGTCTCGTGCATGGCATCCAGAACGTCAGGATGCTGGCCCATGCCGAGATAGTCGTTGCTGCACCAGACGGTGACCTCGCGCGTCGTCGCATCGGGGCGATGCCAGCGAGCGGTCGGGAAAGCACCCGCGATCCGCTCGAGCTGGGCGAAAGTCCGATAGCGTCCGTCCAGGCGCGTGTTGGCAAGAAGCTGCTCGAAATGCTCGGTCGTATTCATAGGGTCGTTCCGAAGGTGCGAGAGTGTCAGGGGTGAAGCCACCAGCGGATGACGCCGGCGACGGTGCCGAGGGCGAGGACGCTGCCCAGCCAGATCAGGGCCATCCAGCCGAGCCGTTGCCACAGCGGCGCTGAGGGCTGCTCAACCATCAATGGTAGCCCTCCGTGGCAGCCTTGCCGCGGAACACGTAATAGGCCCACGCGGTATAGGTCAGGATGAGCGGCAGGATGAACACCGTCCCCACCAGCATGAACACCTGGCTTTTCTCGGGTGCAGCGGCATCCCAGATCGTGATCGCCCGCGGCACGACATAGGGGAACATGCTGATGCCGAGCCCGAGGAAACCGAGGGCGAACAACACCAGCGTGACGATGAACGGCAGGCGTTCACGGCCCCGCTTGAGGCTCCAGAAGAAGATAAAGCCGAACAGCATCGTGGCGAGCGGCACCTGTGCCGTGAACAGGACGTTCGGCATCTCGAACCAGCGGCGCCAGTAATCGATGGCAAGGAACGGCGTTGCCGCGCTGACGGCCGCCATCGCGACAAGGGTCGCGATGCCGAGACGGAACGCCATCTTGCGGGCGTGCTCCTGAAGCGTCCCGTGCGACTTGCCTACCAGCCAGGTCGATCCGAGCAGGGCATAGCCGGATAGCAGCGCCACACCCGTGAGCACACTGAACGGCGACAGCCAGTCGAGCCATCCACCCGCATAGGCACGATTCTCGACCTTGATGCCTTGCAGGACGGCACCCAGCAGAATGCCTTGTGAGAGCGTCGCTACGATCGAACCGGTGAAGAACGCGGTATCCCAATATGCGCGGTGCCTGGGATCGCGCCAGCGGAACTCGAAGGCCACGCCGCGGAAGATGAGGCCGAGCAGCATTGCGATCACCAGCGGATAGGTCGCCGGCAGGATCACGGCATAGGCGAGCGGGAACGCCGCCATGAGCCCTCCCCCGCCCAGCACCAGCCACGTCTCGTTGCCGTCCCAGACCGGCGCGATCGAGTTCATCGCCTGGTCGCGCTCGTCGCCGACCGCGAGCGTCGGAAACAGGATGCCGATGCCGAGATCGAATCCGTCCATCACGACATAGGCGAAGATCGCGAAGGCAAGGATGAACGCCCAGACGGTCGCCAGGTCATAATTGTAGAGCATGGGGCTTACTCCTTGCTCAGTGCGGAAGCGGGCGTGATGCCGCTCGCCCGCTGTGGAATGGAGGCAGGCTCGCTCTCATGAGCCTCCGGCGCCTTGTTCATCAGGCGGAGCAGGTAATAGGTGCCCGCACCGAACACGATGAAGTAGACGATCACGAAGGTCAGGAGCGAGGTTGCAACGGCCGACGCGTGCAACGGCGAGTGCGATTGAGCGGTCAGCAGGTGACCATAGACCGTGTAGGGTTGCCGGCCGACCTCGGTGGTGATCCAGCCTGCGATCACGGCCACGAACCCAGACGGTCCCATGACAAGCGCCAGGCGGTGCAGCCACGGCCACTCGTAAAGCCGCTTCCGGAACCGTGCGACCAAGCTGAACAGGCCGAGCCCGAGCATCGCCATTCCAAGCCCAACCATGACCCGGAAGGACCAGAATACCACCGCTACCGGGGGTTCACGATCGTCAGGAATGGTATCGAGTCCGGCAAGCGGCGCGTTCGGATCATGCTTCAGGATCAGCGACGACGCCTTGGGCACCTCGATCGCGTAATCGACCCGCTTGTCGGCCTGATTTGGGATGCCGAACAGGATCAGCGGCGCGCCCTCTGGATGGCTGTCGAAATGGCCTTCCATCGCCATCACCTTGGCGGGCTGATGTTCGAGTGTGTTGAGGCCGTGTGCGTCACCCGCGAAAATCTGGATCGGAGCAGCAATCGCGACCATCCACATTGCCATCGAGAACATCTTGCGCGCGCCCGGGTTGGCCCGGTCCCGCAGCAGATGCCACGCACCTACAGCGCCCACGGCCAGCGAGGTCGTCAGATAGGCGGCGATGACGACGTGCGTCAGGCGGTAGGGGAAGCTCGGATTGAAGATGATGGGTAGCCATGACCCCGCCGGCACGAACTGGCCTTGCGCGTTGATCGCGAAGCCGGTCGGCGTCTGCATCCAGCTATTGGTGCTGATGATCCAGGTCGCCGAGATGAACGTCCCGAGCGCCACCATGCAGGTGGCGAAGAAATGCAGCCCTCGCCCGACCTTGTTGATGCCGAACAGCATCACGCCGAGAAAACCCGCTTCAAGGAAGAACGCGGTCAGCACTTCATAGGCCATGAGGGGGCCGACGACCGGCCCCGCCTTCTCGGAGAACACCGACCAGTTCGTCCCGAACTGGTAAGACATGACGATGCCCGACACGACACCCATGCCGAAGGCGACCGCGAAGATCTTGAGCCAATAGCGGTACAGGTTGGCGTACACGCCGCGCCCGGTTTTCAGCCACAAGCCCTCGAGAACCATGAGGAAGCTGGCCAACCCGATCGAGAATGCCGGGAAGATGAAGTGGAACGAGACCGTGAAAGCGAACTGAACACGGGCCAGAAATAGAGCTTCGTCTCCCATCGCGGGATCCTCATCATATACTCGCGCCGGGTTGCTCCGGGGCTTACTTCGTAAACTTAGTCAGCGCCGATCCGCGCCAGCCATCCGACCTAAACGAGCGATATCTTCCGGGAAGCATTCGGCGCGACGAGCGCACCCAGCAGACGCAAACCGCGCTCGAGACGCTCTCTCGATATCGTCCCACCGATCGACACGCGCAGCGCAGGGACGGCCAGCGACCGGTCCACGGCGAACGCCTCGCTTCCTACTACCGAAAGGCCATGCGGCCGCAGCGTGTTCACGATCTCACCCGGATTGGCCTCCGGATGGAGCGGCACCCAGAGATGATAGCCCTCGGCCTGAGCCCGGTAGCTTTCGGGCTCTAGGAACTTTGCGGCGATCGCCTGACGGGCCTGCGCCTCGGCGCGGACCGCTCCTGTCAGTTGCTGGAACACGCCGCTGCCGATCCAGTCTGCAACAATCGCAGCGTTGAGCGGAGGCGCCATCACCGCCGTCTCATGCAGATCGGCAGCGAGCCGCCAAGCCTGCGCCACGGTGGGTGCGCGCAACCAGGCGATACGCAGGCCCGGCGAAAGGATCTTGGAGACGCTGGCGATATGCCATGTCCGATCAGCCGCGTGGGTCGCGATCGGTGCCAATGGCCGTTCGGGCAAAAGTCCGTAAGCGTCGTCTTCGATCACGATCAGACCGTGCCGTATCGCCGTTTCCGCGAGCGCTTGCCGACGCTCGGCGCTCATCGTCGCCGTCGTCGGATTGTCGTTGGTCGGGACGACGTAGATGGCGCGGATCGCGCTCGTCGTGCAGGCCACGTTCAGTGCGACGGGATCAAGTCCTTCCTCATCGGAGGGGATCACGCAAAGCCGCAGACCGTAGCGGCGCGCGATGGAAAGGAAGCCCGGATACGCATGGGCCGCGACTGCTACGGCATCGCCGGCTTGCAACTCGGCGCTGACGACCGCGTGAAGGGCGTGCTGCCCCCCGGCGGTCACGAGCACCGTGTCATCGTGACATGGAACGCCGCGTGCGCTGAGCAGATCGGCCCCGGCTTCGCGAACTGCAACCATCCCGCCGCTCGGCTGATATTGAAAAGGCGCCACCATGTCGGCGCGCGCCAGCAGATCCTCGGCCGATCGGCGGAACGCTGCCGTGAGCAAGGCACCTGGAACTTCCGGGGGGGCATTCATGCCGGTGTCCGCGGGCTCGCTATACCTGACCTTCGACGTCTCCGCCTTTTTCTGACGAACAAAGCTACCGCGCCGCCCGTCCCCTTCGATGAGGCCTTGCCGCTGCGCCTCGCCATAGGCGCGGGTGACCGTTGTGAGGTCCACGCCGAGAACATCGGCCAGGGCGCGCTGCGGCGGCAGTCGGGTGCCACCCGCCAATCTGCCGGCCTCGATATCCCGTGCGAGCGCCTCGGCGATCGCGAGATACTTCGGACCAGTCACCGACTCGATATCTGGTTTCCAGTTTTGCATGGCCGCTACATAAGCGTTGTACGTACAAAGTCCATACATAGTGCACAGATAGGTGAGTTTGCCGCTATCGTGCATCAGTCCCGATGGAGGGCGTACAGCTCTTTGCCGTTGAGCGCGGACCGGGCGATCTCGCCTTCGTCATGGAAGGCGAGCGAGGCTTCGGGAACATCGCCATCCCAGAAGGTCTGATCCGCATAGCAGGCCAGCGCTCGCTCAAGGCGCCCCAATCGTTCCATCGTCGCGCCAATGGCCTGGAGAGCGACGCGCACCTCCACAAAATCATCACCGCCGCCGCTATTTACCACGCGTGCGTCGTCTGAACGTCCGACGCTCAGGAGGTAGGCGGCGGCAGCCCGGCGGGCTTCAAGCAGCATCGTTCGCATGATGGTTTCGATTGGACGTGTCGTCGACCGGGTGCGTGATCAATCGTCGAAGTTGCTGTTGTGTTCGCTGGTGCTCTGGCGGCCATGCAGATTGTCCCACAGCTTGCCCGTACCCGCTTCCTGGGAGCGGTTCACATATTGCGAGGCCACCAGCCACCCTTTGATTGGGCGGAGTGGGAGAAGGCAGAATAGCAACATCAGCGGCACTGACGTTACCAGGTGAACCCAGACCGGCGGTTCATAGACCGCCTGCAACCAGACCAGAAACGCGATCGGCGGCAGTGCGAAGAAGCAAAGCGAAAAGAACGCCGGGCCGTCATCTGGTGCCGCGAAACGGTAATCGAGACCACACGTCTCACATCGATCCGTGACCTTCAGCCACGACTTGAACATGTTGCCCTTGCCGCAGCGTGGACACAGGCCCTTCCAGCCTGTCCGCATGATCCATCGCCACTTGTCGGCATCAGTCTCGTGAGTCACTTGCATAGCGTTTGTCCGTGTTGGCGAGACATACATAGTGCACTCTGCATGGATGTTCCAGACCCTTTGTATGCTTAAGCATGTTCAGCGGTTCTGATGTGGCACGATGCACGATGGCCGCGCTTAGGACGGGGCGTAAGCCAGTTCGCGCCGCTGCGCGGCGGCAGGCCTGGACCATCCCTCGCTGCTTGGCCCCCATCATCTGGTGCGGCGCGTGTCTCTGACCGAGATCCGTAAGCGTCCGGTCTTCTCCACCTTGCTGACGAGGTGATGCGCAAGCCACAGGTGCGGCACTGTGGCAGACACCGGTGCGGCATCATGGCGACGCGAATTATCGAGATGGTTGGGCCTGAACCGCGCCGGCGGTTCAGCGAAGATGACAAGGCGCGGATCGTGTCGGAGGCGATGATGCCGGGTGCCAGCGTGTTGGAGGTGGCGCGGCGACACCGGGTGTGCACGTCGTTGGTGTATCGCTGGCGACGCACGCTGCTGCGCGACGGGGTGGCGAGCGAAGCATTGCCGTTGCCGGGGCCGGCATTCATTCCGGTCGAGGTGGCGGGCGCGCCCATGGTGCCGCATTCGGAGCCGCTCGGACCGGGTGTGGTGGAAGTGGTCGGCCCGGCCGGGCAACGCATCCGCCTGGCACCTCCCATCGACGCGCGGGTGCTCAAGACCGTGCTGGCGGGGTTTGCTTGATCGGGCCGCCGGGCGGTGTCCGGGTGTATCTGGCGGCCGGGGTCACGGACATGCGCAAGGGCTTCGACGGGCTGGCCGCGCTGGTACAGCAGCGGCTGCGCCAGGATCCGTTTGGCGGTGCGGTGTACGCCTTCCGGGGCAAGCGTGGCGATCTGGTCAAGCTGCTGTGGTGGGATGGTCAGGGTCTCGTGCTCCATGCCAAGCGTCTGGAGCGGGGCCGGTTCACCTGGCCGGCGACCGCGGACGGCGTCGCGGTGCTGACCCCGGCGCAGCTGTCGATGCTGCTCGAAGGGGTGGACTGGCGGCATCCGATCCGGTCCTCGCAGCCGACCCTGGCCTGGTAGAAAAGTACGGTTTCCTGCGGCTTTCGCGTGTATCGGCACGGGGGTTCTGGTATAAGCGGGCGTGTCGCCCGATGCCGCCTCGCTGCCCGACGATATCGCCCTTCTGAAGGCCATGCTCATTGCTGCCGGCGCCGAGCTGGAGCAGTTGCGGATGCAGGTCGCGCGGCTGCGGCGCATGGCCTTCGGCCGTTCGTCGGAGAAGCTGACGCACCAGGCTGACCAGCTGGAACTCGGGCTGGAAGAGCGCGAGGCGGAAGCCGCCACTGCGGCGATGCCGGTGGTCACCCGGACACGGGAGACCGCCAGGCCGTATCGACAGCCGCTGCCCGACCATCTGCCCCGCACCGAGGTCGTGCATGAGGCACCGTGCGTCTGCCCCGACTGCGGTGGTGCCATGCGGCGCATGGGCGAGGACGTTACGGAACAGCTCGACTATGTGCCCGCCTCGTTCCGGGTCGTGCGCCACGTCCGGCCGCGGCTCAGCTGCCGGTCATGCGAGCGCATCGTGCAGGCGCCGTTGCCGTCCATGCCCATCGAGCGCGGTCGACCCGGTGCGGGGCTGCTCGCCCATGTGCTGGTGTCCAAATACGCCGACCATCTGCCGCTCTACCGCCAGTCGGGCATCTATGCTCGCCAGGGCGTCGACCTTGCCCGCTCCACCCTGGCCGACTGGGTCGGGCGCTCGGCCGCGCTCCTCGACCCCTTGGTCGACGCGCTCGAGCGCCACGTCATGGGCGGCGCGACCCTCCATGCCGACGACACGCCGGTGCCGGTACTGGCCCCTGGTGCCGGTCGCACCAGGACGGGCAGGCTGTGGACCTATGTACGCGACGAGCGCGGGGCTGGCGGCGAGGCTCCGCCCGCCGTGCTGTTCCACTACGCGCCCGACCGCAAGGGCGAACGACCCGCCGGACATCTTGCCCGGTTCCGGGGCGATCTGCACGCCGATGGCTATGCCGGGTTCGACCGCCTCTATGGCGACCGCATCCGTGAGGTGGCCTGCTGGGCGCATGTCAGGCGCAAGTTCTTCGACGTCCATGCCGCAACCGGCTCCGCCACGGCCCGCGAGGCACTGGACCATATCGCCGGCCTCTATGCCGTCGAACGGGATGTGCGTGGCCGGCTCCCTGACGAGCGACGGCACGCGCGCCAGGCCAGGGCCGGACCGCTGCTCGATGCCTTCCGCCAGTGGCTCGACGCGACCGGACCAAAGCTGTCCCGGCGCTCCGACCTTGCGGTCGCCATCCGCTATGCGCTCGCCCGCTGGCAGGCGTTGACCCGCTATGCCGACGATGGTCGCCTGGAGATCGACAACAATGCCGCCGAGCGCTCGCTGCGCGGTATCGCCGTCGGGCGCAAAAACTGGCTATTCGCGGGCTCCGACCAGGGCGGGCACCGCGCCGCCAGCATCTACAGCCTAGTGGAAACCGCCAGGCTCAACGGCGTCGACCCCGAGGCCTGGCTGGCCGACACCATCAGACGCATCGCAGACCATCCGGCCCGCCGGGTCGCTGAACTGCTGCCGTGGAACTACCGGTCCGTTTGAGGTGACGCCGTCACCGGACGCTTACCGAGATCCGGCTGTTCTCACAGCTTCACATCTTTCTCGAGGACGGAGAACTGCTTACCAACTCCCATAATCGCGACCTTTACAGCGCCGCATGGGATCTCGCGCGGGCGGACAGCTTCGAACTGCCCGCATGATGATGCTATTCGGGTACCGCGCCTAGCTCTCGAGCTGGGTAGTGAAGACCGTCTGCTGCTTCGATGGCTCCTGGGGTCATCGAAGCAGCGCTCACCGTCGTCTCCGACATCAGGTGGAACACGCGTCTGCCCTCCTTGATAAGGTAATCGGCTACGATCCGGCGATGGCACCGCCACCAGACCGCTTCCGCGCACATGATGGCGGTACGGCGCTCCGCTGACACATGGAGGAGATGCGCCAGACCGCAACGGAACGGCTCTGAAAGGGCGTAATCCGCGTAATTGTGGAAGCTCTGGTTGCGCCACAAGGCGTTCGCGTCCGCCGGCATTCCCGACTTCTTCCGGAGCCCACCGAGCTCCGCGAACCGCATATGGGCCACCTGGAACTCGGCCAAGGCATCGGGAAGTGCGTCCAAATTATACTGAGGATTGGTCCGCGATTTCGGGACGCTGCGAATATCCACGACAAGCTGCACGCCGCCAGTCTGCAGCAAGGCGACGAACTCAACGATTGAGCGGGTCGAGTGGCCGATTGTAAAAACTGGGAGCATCTCAGGCATCCGTGTGCCTCATAGAGTGCAGCATAGGGGAAGACATCTCTCGACCTGTCACAGCCGGGAAACCACGTTATCAAGCATCGGGCGCAGCCGTGCTAGCTCCGCACGATGCGCATTCGCCAGTGATGACAGTAGCGCCCGCCCCTCCGCGGTGAGCCGGATCCCAACCCGCCGCCGGTCGCTCCCTGACCGCAGCCGCTCAACCATGCCGATAGCCTCGAGCCGATTAAGGAGACCGCTCGTACTATGCGGCTGAAGCAGCATCTGGTCTGCCAAATGGCCTACCGAAAGCTGGCAATCCGGGGCTGCTCGCAGCGCAAGGAGCGCTTGGTATTGCTGCGCAGTGATGCCGGCTCCCTCGGCCGCAATTTCGCTAAAACGGAGAAAGCTGCGGAGGTTCTGGCGGAACGCAGCTAAAGTAGCATAATCCTCATCGCTGAGAAGCTCGCCGCTCGGATCGATGTCCGCTCTCATTTCCGGAGCCACAGACGCCGAAACGGTATCCCCTTCCTCGGTAGAGGCAGGGTTCTGGGCGCAAGCGACACGTTGTGTTCAATGGACTCGGAAATCGGGCTTTCCCGTAGTGCCCGCTGGCGCAACGTCGACGAGTACACATCGTCGCGTTGGGGCATCCCCACCGCCACAAGTGCGACCTCGAGCGTTTGCCTGTGAAGTTCGCTGCCTCGCGTCACACTATCCCACCCGAGTGAACCTGGATGAGTTTCGCGCCAGATCCGGCTTGCAAGTCTGTCGATCTCACCGGCCGTCGGTGGGCGATCTCTGCCGATACAAGCTGCAAGCACCGGCCATTCTGAGCCTTGCGCGTGCGCCATGCCACTTCTCCACCAATTCGGTCCCAGCCGGGCAGACACAAGTCGTATCACCCCACGGGCGTGCAAAAACCTATAGCCATGTCGTCGGTATATCGCAATACGATACATTCGGCTCTGGCGAGGGAACACCTCAAGCGGGGGGACATTCACAACTTATGGACGGCGGAACTGCGGACGAACTGGAGCCTTTGATTGAGAGGGTGCGATCATGCAGCGCATGCGCGAGTTATCTCCCTCTTGGCCCGCGGCCTGTCCTGCAGCTGTCCAGAAGTGCCACCCTTCTGATCGCGAGTCAGGCGCCGGGAACCAAGGCACACGCGAGTGGCATCCCCTTCTCTGATGCGTCCGGCGACCAGCTGAGGCGCTGGATGGGCATCTCTGACGAGCAGTTCTACGACGCGGCACGGGTCGCCATCGTTCCGATGGCCTTATGCTACCCCGGGAGAGCCAACGCCGGCGGTGATGCGCCACCACGTCCCGAATGCTCGACACTTTGGCGGGAGCCGCTGCTCGCACAGCTTCCCCTCCTGCAGATCACCCTACTCGTCGGGACCTACGCACAGGAACATGTGCTCGGTAAGGGAAGGATGACCGATCGCGTGCGTCAATTTGATCGATATCTTCCCCGCCACTTTCCCTTGCCGCACCCGTCGTGGAGGTCGAGAGCATGGATGACGAAGAATCCCTGGTTCGAGGCAAACGTGCTTCCGGAGCTGCGCCGGCAGGTGTCCAAGGCGCTGGACAAGGCCACGCGGGACTGAGCCCAGATGGAGCATGAGGTCGCTCGGTTCAGGTGCATTGGCGATGACGAGACCCCGCTCACCGTTCTCGAGTATCGTCACTCCGCAGTTGTCGTAGGCAAGACCGGCGCTCGCTTCCTGCGCGGCTCCCGCCGCCTCGCGCTCTCTACGGGCGAGGCGGTCCGATACATTGACGAGAATACGTTTGAGGTGGTAAAATCGGACGAGCTCTTGCGGAGGCGATGAGCCGCAGGTGCGGGAGTGTTGGCGCCTTTCGTTCTCGCGGCGCGCGAGCTCCTCGTATCGGCAGAGCGGAGCCGCCTCGCTAACCGGCCCGAGCGCGCGCGACAGGTCGTCGATGAGATCGTCGGCATGCTCAAGGCCGATCGACAGCCGGATCAAATTGTCGCCGATCCCGGCCACGCGTCGCGCGTCCGCACCCATGTCGGCGTGGGTCATGGTGTAAGCGTGGTCAGCAGGCCGTCTTGCGGTAGCGCCGGTAGCAGGGATGCTTGTCGCCTTTGACGAGGGCGCGGCGGTGCGGGAAGTTTTGGGTTCTACGACCAGTCATACGAGCACTCGTATGACTGGTCGGATGGAGGTGGTTGGCCGGGTGTCAGGCCGGCGCCGATGGTCGGACACGGAGAAGCTGGAGATCCTGGCGGAGGCGTTCCGACCGGGGGGTCGGGTCTGCGATGTCATCGCGCATCGCGAGGTATCGAGCAGCCTGATCTACACGTGGCGCAAGCAGCTGCGCGAAGGCAAGTTGGCCGGGGCGATGCCGTCGCTGCCGGTATTTGCCGAGGTACAGGTGGCGGAACTGACGCCGCCAGCGCCACAGCCGGCGCCATATCCATCGGGGCTCATCCAGATCGAGTTGCCGGGCGGCGTGCGGGTGAGTGTCGACGCAGGCGTGGATGCAGATGTGCTTGCACGGGTTTTGTCGGTGCTGCGATGAGCCCGGTGCCAGTGCCGTTGCCGACGCGGGTGTTCCTGGCGTGCGGCGTGACCGACATGCGCAAGGGGTTCGATGGCTTGGCGGTGCTGGTGCAGCAGGTGCTGGCGCAGAACCCGCATTCGGGTGGCTTGTTCGCGTTCCGTGGCAAGCGGGGGCATCTGGTCAAGCTGCTGTGGTTCGACGGCCAGGGGCTTTGCCTGTTTTCCAAGAGGCTCGACCGTGGCCGTTTCGTCTGGCCAGTGACAGCGACCGGCACGGTGACGCTGACGCCAGCGCAATTGTCGATGCTGCTGGAAGGCATCGACTGGCGGCGCCCCGAGCGGACGTTCACGCCGACGCTGGCAGGGTAGGAACGGCGGTTTTGCGCCACTTTCTCTCGCTCGCCGACCTGCAATCTGCTATGGAAACGGAGTGTCGGAAGCGCCTGTTTCCCCTGCTGATGCGACCGCGCGGATCGCCGCGCTGGAGGCTTCGCTCGCCCGGGCCAATGCCGCGCTTGCCGCCCGCGACCTGCTCATCGATACGCTGCGCGGACAGATCGCGCGGCTGCGGCGAATGCAGTTCGGCGCGTCGTCCGAAAAGCTGGGGCGCGAGATTGAGCAACTCGAACTGGCGCTGGAGGAACTCGAGACCGAGCGCGATGCGCCTGGGCCTGAGATGGTTGACCCTGGCGTGGCGGTTCGGCCGGTGCCCGTCCGCAGTCTGCCCGGACATCTGCCGCGCGAGGAGGTCGTCCACGAGCCGGCGTCGGGTGCCTGCACCTGCCCGGACTGTGGCGGTGCGTTGCGCGCGCTCGGCTTGGACACACACGAGATGCTCGACATTGTGCCGGTGCGCTGGCGCGTCGTGCGCAACGTCCGCCCCAAATACAGTTGCCGGGTATGCGAGAAGATTGTCCAGGCACCCGCACCGGTGAGCGCTGTGGCCAGAGGCAAGGCGACCTTCGCGACGCTGGCGCACGTCGTCGTCTCCAAGTTCGACCACCATCTGCCGCTCTACCGCCAGGCCGAAATGATGGCAGCGCAAGGTATCGACATCGACCGCTCGACATTGGCGAGCTGGACCGGACAGGCCGCAGCACTTCTCGACCCCATCGTCAGCCGCATCCGCGACGAGGTGCTCAAGGCCGACAAGATCCATGCCGACGACACGCCGGTGCCGGTGCTCGACCCCGGCCGGGGCAAGACCGCGACTGGCCGGTTATGGGTGTACGCGGCCGACGACCAGGCATCCGGCAGCACGGCGCCGCGCGCGACCTGGTATCGCTTCACGCCAGACCGCACCGCCGCGCACCCGCTGTCTCATCTCGCCGGCTTCCGCAACTTCCTGCAGGCGGATGCCTATGCCGGTTATGACGGACTGTATCGGGGTGGCGTCACCGAGGTGGCATGCTGGGCACATTTCCGGCGCAAGGTCTTCGACCTGCACGAACGGTCGCCTACACCGCTGACCACCGATATCCTCGAGCGGATCGGCACGCTTTACGCTGCCGAGGCCGAGGTCCGTGGCCAACCACCCGACGTGCGATGGCGAGCCCGACAGGAGAAAAGTCGACCGCTGGTCGACGCCTTGCGCGAGGTGCTCGACGCCAGCTTGCGCCGCCTGTCGTCGAGGTCCGACATGGCAAGGGCCATCGCCTATGGCACGAAACGCTGGCTAGCGCTGTCGCGCTTCCTGGGTGATGGTCGCCTGGAGATCGACAACAATATCGCGGAGCGTGCGCTGCGCGGTGTCGCGGTCGGACGCCGCAACTGGCTGTTCGCCGGTTCGCGCGCAGGCGGCGAGCGGGCCGCGGCCATCTACACCATCATCCAGACGTGCAAGGCGAACGGCGTCGACCCACCGGCGTATATCGCCGATGTCATCGCCAAGGTGGCCGGTGACTGGCCAGCCAGCCGCTGGGACGAACTCATGCCGTGGAACTGGTCCCCCGAACCTGCCAGACTGGCGGCATGAGCGTCGAGACCATCGCCCGCCTGCATATCATCCTCAACGACATCGAACCCGCCATCTGGCGCCGGGTCGACGTGCCGGCCACCGCCAGCCTCAAGATGCTCCACGACATCGTCCAGGCTGCGATGGGTTGGGAGGACTATCATCTGTGGCATTTCGAGGCCGCCGATCGGCGCTACGGCATCCCCGACCCAATGTGGCCGGAGAGCGGCATGACCGCTGCAAAGAACGTGAAGCTCGCGACGCTCATCAACCGGGGCGTGCGGGAGTTCGTCTATACCTACGACATGGGCGACGACTGGCGGCACACCATCACCGTCGAGACGGTCGGCCCCGGCGAACCCGACGTCAAATATCCGTGCTTCGTCGACGGGGAACGGCGCTGCCCGCCCGAAGATGTCGGCGGCTTGCCCGGGTTCGAGATGTTCCTCGATGCCATGGCCGACCCCGGCCACGAAGAACACGACCGCTTACGTGAATGGTATGGCGGCCCCTACAACGCCGACGACATCGACGAACGCTTCACCCGCCGCGCCGTCGCCGCCATCGCCATCCGCCGCCACGCCGGCAAACTCGCCTACCAAAAGAGCCGCACTCAATAGCAAGGCGGTCTGCTGCCCACGCTTACTGTCCGGCGACGCGCGACACGGCGCGGCGCACTTATGCGGGCGGGCGGCATCAACACGGGAGAGTAGCGATGATGAAGAACGCATATGTGAGCTTGGCGGTGCAGACCGTCGTCAGCGGCATCATCATGTATTTCGTTATGTTCGTGATGATCGACAGTTTAGGCAGCTTCTACAACAACCTGAATATGTTCTATATGACGCTGATGATGGTCGCGCCGATGGTAGTCGCGATGATCCTCGCCATGCGCCATATGTTTCCTTCCAGGGCGGCGAACAGCGCACTAATTATCGGCTCGATCGCGGTCTTCCTCGGCAGCTACGCGCTGATCCGGACGCAGACGACGATCGGAGACCGGGCGTTCACGCGGTCGATGATTCCGCATCACTCGGGCGCGATCCTGATGTGCCAAGAGGCGTCGCTCCGTGATCCCGAGTTGAAAGCGCTATGCGGCGAAATCATCAAGGGGCAGCGCCGCGAGATCGATCAGATGAAGGCCATTCTTCCCCGGCTTTGAACCGAAGCGCGACTGATAGGACAAGCCACCCAACGATTATCGCTTCGGCGGATGAGGGGGGCGCGCTTCCGGCGCGTAGAAAATTGACACGACCCGAGGAGATCGAGCTGCGTATTGTACCCGTGCTGGCGACCCTTGCCTTGCTCGCTACCCCGGCCCTAGCCCAGCAGGCGGGGCATCAGGGCATGAACCATCAAGGCATGGATCATTCCAAGATGATGCAGCCAACCGCGGCCAACCCCTACGGCCCGGCCGAGATGGACATGCACCAGAAGATGATGGCGGCGAAGGGAGCCGATGCCGGCGAGACGTGGATTCGCAAGATGATCGAGCATCACCGCGGTGCGGTCGCGATGTCGCAGATCGCGCTTCGCAGTTCCCAGAATGCAGAGGTCCGGGGCGAGGCGCAGAAAGCCATCACAAGCCAGAACCGCGAAATCGCGACCCTGAATGCGATGCTCCGCAAAATGGGCAAGCCTGCTCAATAACCGCATGGTCCCGCTCCAATCGGACGGGACCGCCAACGATGCTTCGACCAAGATCTGTATGCGCTACCTGATCGCCGCGCTGGCGCTGGGCGTTCGTCGGACGACCTTGGCGGCGACGTGACGGTGAAGGCCGAGCGGGGGACACGCCAGTTCGCGACCGGCGACCGCATCATGTTCCTTCGCAACGAACGGGGCATGGGGGTCAAGAACGGCACGCTCGCCCGATCGAGCGGGTATCGCCCGAGGGCATGGCGGTGCGCCTCGATGACGGGCGCGGTGTCGCGTTCGACACCAAGGATTATGCCCATGTCGATCATGGCTATGCCGCCACCATCCATAAATCGCAGGGGGTGACGGTCGATCGCGCCCCTGTCCTCGCCACCCCCGGCATGGACCGGCACAGCGCCTATGTCGGCATGTCGCGGCATCGCGACGACGTGCATCTCCATTACGGCCGCGCGACTTCGCCGACCAGCGCCAGCTCGTCCGCGCCCTGTCGCGCGACCGGGGCAAGGGACATGGCGGGCGACCATGCCCGGCCCGAGCAGGACCAGGCCCGCGCGTTCGACCGGTTGCGTGCCGCGATAGAAGGTCAGGACCGTGAGCTGGCATTGCTACGCCGTGCCGTGGAGGGCTTGGCGGCCGAGCGCGCCGCGCGATCAACGTGCCCGACTACAGCAAGGCGCTTGGCGTGCTTCAGCAGGGCGTGGACACGGCGACCGGCCGCATCGACCATGTTGTCCATATTCTTTCCAAAGCCCCGGTCATGGCGATGACGCCCAAGCAGATGGCGCAGCGCATCGCGGCGTGAACGCTCGGCCTACCACGTTGGGAAGCAGGGCAGCGCCTAATGCAGAGCGCCAGCCCGACCGCGTTCCGTGGGATCGTCGCGGCCGACAGAATCGTGACGGTTAATCGCGAAGCGATTGAAAGGTGCGTAGAAGCTGCTGCGAAAGCCCGTGAGACGGTGCGATGCACCGTCAAGGTCGCGCCCGCCCCATAAAGTAACAACGCGGACTTTTGAGGCTTCAGCCGGTGTCATGACCGTTTCAGGCCGGTGCACTTATGATCGCGAGGCGGGCGCGTGCGGATCAACGCACAATCCTTTTACGCGCCCGCCCCGAAAGCCCTCAGGCAAAATAGGGCTCTCTATTGCGTCACCGCGAAGCCGGCCTTCTCTATGGCCCGCTTGAGTTGCTGTACATCGGCCGTCGAGCTTACCGAAACGGTCTTGCTCGCCAAGTCGACGTTGACGACGGCCTTGGCATCGACGCGCTGAAGCGCGCTGGTCACACCGCGCGCACAGCCTCCGCAGGTCATTCCCTGAACTTTGAAATCGATCATCTTCGTTCTTCCATGAGGTGGATGAAGCAGATGTGGGGTTTGACACTGTGTCAGGGTCAAGGGGTGTATTTAGCTGTTGACCTTGACACGATGTGAGGGACGATAAGGCCATCGACTCAGTAGTGGAGACGACCATGAGCGCCCCGGCGCAGCTGCCAATGCAGACACAGGCGAGAAGCGAAGACAGGCTGTCGCTGGCCATCGATGGCATGACCTGCGCGACGTGTGTCGGGCGGGTGGAGCGCGCCATCGCCGGGGTGCCGGGCGTCGCCGGCGTCTCGGTCAATCTCGCGACGGAGCGCGCGAACGTCGAGTTCGTCGATGGACGATCCGATGTCGCTGCCGTAGCCGATGCGGTTCTTGCGGCGGGCTACACCCCGTTGACGCAAACGACCGAGTTGACGATCACGGGCATGACCTGCGCCTCATGTGTCGGCCGGGTCGAGAAGGCGCTGCTGAAAGTGCCCGGCGTCCGCTCCGCGAGTGTCAACCTGGCAGCCGAGACGGCGCGGATCGAAACGGTGGGTGGCGTCCCCACTTATGTCTTGGTCGAGGCCGTCGAAAGCGCTGGTTACACCGCATTCGCGCGCACCGGATCGGCGGAGGCGGAACGAAGCGCCGAGGACGCCCGCCGCGACGCAGCCGCAACAAGAGAGCTCCGCCACGTGCTGATCGCCGCGGCGCTGTCGCTGCCGCTGGTCGTTCCGATGCTGCTGGCCCCGTTCGGTATCGAGGTGGCGGTGCCGGGCTGGATCCAGCTGCTGCTCGCGACGCCCGTGCAGTTCTGGCTGGGCGCGCGCTTCTATCGCGCGGGTTGGAAGGCCGCGCGCGCCCGAACCGGCAACATGGACCTGTTGGTCGCGATCGGCACATCGGCCGCCTACGGGCTCAGCCTCTACCAGCTGCTGTTCGCGCCGATGCACGGCATGGATGCGCATTATTACTTCGAGGCTTCGGCCGTCGTCATCACCCTTATCCTGCTCGGCAAATGGCTCGAAGGCCGCGCCAAGCGTCAGACCGGAGAGGCGATCCGCGCGCTGATGGCGCTGCGGCCCGACCAGGCTCGCGTTGTCGGCACCGACGGCAGCGAACGAGAGATTGCCCTGGCGGAGGTGCGCTCGGGTGACCGCGTCCGCGTCCGGCCCGGCGAGCGCATCCCCGTCGATGGACGACTGATCGAGGGAGCAACCCATGTCGATGAATCCATGCTCACCGGAGAGAGCCTTCCGGTCGCCAAGGCCGCTGGAGACCCAGTGACCGGCGGATCGATCAACGCGGACGGCCTCATCCTGGTCGAGACGACGGCGGTGGGGGCTGAGACCACCCTCGCTCGCATCGTGCGCCTTGTCGAAAGCGCGCAGGGCGCCAAGGCTCCGATCCAGCGGCTCGTCGACAAGGTCAGCGCCGTGTTCGTGCCAATCGTCCTCGTCATAGCCGCGCTGACCCTCGCCGGCTGGCTGATCGCCGGCGCCGGAGTGGAAGTCGCGATCCTGAACGCGGTCGCGGTGCTCGTCATCGCCTGTCCGTGCGCGCTCGGCCTGGCCACGCCGACCGCGATCATGGCCGGCACGGGCGTTGCCGCGCGGGCCGGTGTCCTCATCAAGGACGCGGAGGCGCTGGAGACCGCGCACCGCATCAACATCGTCGCGTTCGACAAGACCGGCACGCTGACCGAGGGCAAGCCCTCGCTGCTGGCCGCACTGCCGGCCGAGGGGGCCGAACGCGCCGAGCTGATCGCGCTCGCCGCGGCGCTTCAGGCTGGAAGCGAGCATCCGCTCGCCCGGGCCGTCTTGGCGTGGGCCAGCTCGGAAGGCGTCGAACCCGCCCGCGCCAACGGGATGCGCGGCCTGCCCGGCCGCGGGGTTGCTGCAGACGTCAACGGCCGCAACCTGATCCTCGGCAGCACGCGCTTGATGGACGACGAAGCTATCGTGATGACACCGCTGGCGAGTGAGGCGGCCAGGCTGGAAGCCGAGGGACGGACGGTCTCCTGGGTCGCGGAACGCGCGCCCGAACGCCGCCTTCTCGGCCTTCTGGCGTTCGGCGACGAGGTCAAGGCTTCCGCCGCTGCTGCCGTGGCGGCGCTGCATGGCCGTGGCATACGCAGCGTGATGCTGACCGGAGACAATGCGGGAAGCGCCCGCGCAGCGGCGGCCAAGCTCGGCATCGACGATTTCGTTGCCAATGTCCTGCCGGAAGGAAAGTCGGATGCGGTAGCAGCATTGCGGGGCGGGGACCGCACGGTCGCGATGGTCGGGGACGGCGTCAACGACGCCCCTGCCCTCGCTGCAGCAGATGTCGGCATCGCCATGTCAACCGGAACAGACGTTGCGATGCACGCAGCGGGCATCACGCTGATGCGGGGCGATCCGCGCCTGGTCGCGGACGCGATCGACATCTCCAAACGGACATATTCCAAGATCCGCCAGGGGCTGTTCTGGGCGTTCATCTACAACCTGGTCGGCATCCCGCTGGCAGCGTTCGGGTATCTAAGCCCGGTGATCGCCGGCGCGGCGATGGCGCTGTCGAGTGTCAGCGTCGTCGCCAATGCTCTGACGCTTCGCCGTTGGCGTCCGACAGCGGCTTGAGGAGGCGATACGTGAATATAGGACAGGCGGCCAAAGCTTCGGGCGTCAGCCAGCGGATGATCCGCCATTATGAGGCGATCGGCCTCATTCCGAAGGCCACGCGGCGTGATTCCGGCTACCGCGACTATGACGAACGCGAAGTCCACATGTTGCGCTTCATCGGCCGCGCACGCGATCTGGGCTTTCCAATTTCGGAGATCGGCCAGCTCGTCGCGCTGTGGCAGGACGGCGATCGGGCGAGTGGTGAGGTCAAGGCCCTCGCGCTTGCACGAGCCGCGGAGATGGAGCGCAAGGAGCACGAGCTCCGAGCGATGCGCAAGTCGCTCGAAGATCTGGCGCGTCGCTGCGCGGGCGGAGATCGACCGGATTGCCCGATCCTGGACGATCTTGCGATCGGAGTGGAACATGTGAGTCTGCGTTGCGTTAAAGAAAAGGGTTGACCTTGGACCATGGTCCGAGCCGCAAGGACGGTGAAGTCCCGACCCCGGCGAGGGAAAGCGCCAAGAACCGCGTATATACAAGGGGAGGGGGGCGCATATGGAAGGAAAGACAATGCATCAGATCGATCCCGAGATGAAGGCGTGCATCGACGCCTGCCATGAATGCCACATCACCTGCCTTCACATGGCGATGAATCACTGCCTGGAGGCGGGCGGGCGACACGCCGAGCCTCAGCACATGAAGCTGATGCTGGACTGTGCTCAGATTTGCAGTGTCGCGATCGACTTCATGGCGCGCAAGTCCGAGCACCACCGGCATATCTGCCGCGAGTGCGCCGAGATTTGCCGGGCGTGCGCGTCGAGCTGCGAAGGGCTGGACGGCATGGAGGATTGCGTCGCCGCGTGTCGCAAGTGCGCCGACGCTTGCGACAAGATGGCCGCGTAAATGGCCCGAGGGCGGCGCTTTCCCCGCCGCCCTCCCGTTACATTGCGAGCCAAGGCGCGTGAGACGGTGCGATGCACGGTCAGGGTTGGCAGCAACGCTTTAGAGAGGGGCGTCACCTGCCCTGCCGCTAGGCTAGCGGCCCGCCCGTCCGCGGCTTGGCGCGGCGGTTCCAGGCGAACCCGATCATGATCGCGGCAAGCATCAGGAGTTGTGCCAGCACCGACTGAAATGTCGGGAACAGGCCCAACATCGAGATACGTGGCACGCTGGCGAGCGGCGCTATGTCGATGATCCCCGCCTCTTGGAGAGCAGCGACTCCCTTACCGGCCAGCACGACCGTCAGAGCGGCCATCAGCCATGAGCTGTAGCGGAAGAACTGCGTAATCGGCAGCGTCCGGCTGTAGCGGAGCATTGCCCAGGCGATGACGGCGAGAAGGCTGATCGCTGCGCCGGCCCCGGCCAGCAGCATCGCGGTGTTCCCCTGTGTCGAGAGCGCGGCGTAGAAAAGGATCGTCTCGAATACCTCCCGATAGACAACCAGGAATGCGAGCCCGAACAGGAACCATCCCGACCCGCCCGATAGCGCCCGTGACATTTTCTCGCGGATATAGCGTTGCCATTGATCAGCTTGTGCCTTGCCGTGCATCCAGATTCCGACCGAGAGCAGGACCACGGCCGCGAACAGCGAGCCGAACCCTTCCGTCAGTTCCCGGCTCGCGCCGCTTATACCGATCGCATAGGTGGCAACCGCCCAGGTAATCCCGCCGGCGACGAGCGCGCCGACCCAGCCACCATGCACATAGCGCATGGCTTCCGGCCGCTCCGCTTTGCGGAGGAACGCAATCATGGCCACCACGATCAAGAGAGCTTCCAGCCCTTCGCGCAGCAGGATCGTGAAGGCTCCCAAGAAGGTGGACGCCTGCGTCGCGGCGTCGGGCGCGAGCGCGGCCTCGGCATCATCGAACAGGCCGCCCAGCACTGCCACTCGTTCGGTCACGTCATCGGCTGACGTGCTGCTCTCCACAGCGGCGCGATATTCTCCCATCGCGCCTTCGATCCGGGACATGAGGTTCGGGTCGCGCGCCGAGAGCGTCGGTTCGATCGGCTCGAACCCGTCGAGGTAGGCGGACAGCGCCAGTTCCTTTGCAGCGCGCCGGTCGCCGCGCTGGAACGCGGCGAGGCTTTGCGCAAGCTTGGCGCGCGCCACGGCGAGCGGGCTTGGGGCTTGTTGCATCACCTGATCGGGGTGGCGACGCAGATAGGCGAGCACCGCGTCGGCTTTCACCTGCCCGATGCTGCCCGCAAGCGCGGCGGGGGTGAGCGCGACCAGGGTTTTCAGGTCGGGAATTCGTGCCCGCAAGCTCGCGTCCGACTTCCACAGCCGCTCACCCTCGACCGCTTGTGCGTCGGTGGAGGCGAAGCTGCCGGAGCGGAACGCGAGCGCCCAGCGCTGATCGCTAGACAGATCGACGAAGCTCTGCATCGCGGTTCCGTCGATGCCTTGGCTTATCACCTGATAGAGCGCGAACACGCTGCGCTGGCGCGCTCGCTCGGCATCAGTAAAGGCGATCGGTGGCGGGTCGAGCTTGGCGGCGTCGGGACCGTGCCCGTTGCCTGTCATGCCGTGGCAGGACGCGCAGGATTGTCGAAAAACCGCTCCTGCTGTGGAGATGTCCGGTGTCTTGTCCGGGGCGAGCGGAACCGGATAGGCCTTGAGCAGATCGGCGGCGAGCCCGTAGGCGAGCGCCGCGACCTGTTGGGCCGAGCCCTTGCGGGCAATCACGCCTTGGAGCTGCGAAGCCCGTTGGATCAGGGATTGCCGCTCAGGTGTCGCAGGGAGCGCGCGCAGGCGGGTGGACACGCCTGCGGCGAACTCCGTCATCTCCGCGTATTCGGACGCACTTGTGACCGCGCCGTTGGCGACCGCACCGCCATAATCGACCGCCATATAATCGAGCAGACGCCAAGCGGTTTGCACGTCGCCGGGATCGGCCGTCGCCGCAGCGGGAATCAACAGCAGCATAAGCGACGCGACCAGCGCGAGTGCAGGCTTAATCAGCGCGACCCGAAGTGACGGCATATGGGTGATCGTCTCCAAGCTTTACTCGTCGCGCACTATGCGAACAGCTCTCATTAGCAGTATTGGGCGGAGGGCGCGATCACCAAGGCAGCCGATGATGAACATCGCCGCGTCAACGGGCGATCGTCGCCGGCGACAGATCGTGACCGTGAACCGGTCCCGATTGAACGACGCAAGAAAGCGGCGACGAAGGCACGCGAGACGGTGCGATGCGCGATCAAGGTCCGCAATGGAGCCAGCAGTGATCGAGGATACTTTCAGATCACGTACTTGTCCCAGCCTGCATAATGCTCGGCGCTGCGCTTCCCCCTTGGAAAGCTGAGGCCGACGAGCGCAATGCCCGCTACGACCGAGGCCACGGCACCAAGGTGACCAACGCCGTCCAGGAGGAAAGGCGCGGCCACGAGCCAGGCTCCGAACGCGACATTGATCAGCCGCAGCACGCGGGCAACCTCCGCTGTGGCGATGATCGCGACCGTGATGACCAGCGCACCCACAACGTGATCGCTGTTCGCCATCCCGCCTTCCGTGCCGAACAATACCCGGGTGAGCATCAGCAGGACGCCGATGACGATGCTCGCAGTCAGCGTCCATGGCAGGGTCAGACCCTTCTTCGCGTCCGCCCAGAAGGTGCTTGGCGAGGCCATCGCGTCCGAGGTGTCCTCTCCGCCGGCCGCGATCGCGTCGCCTTGGAAGAAGGTGCGGATCAGCGGTTTGCCTTGCCGGCGCGCCCAGAGAAGGAACTGACCCATCGCAATCACCTCGTCGAGCGCGAACGGGATCATGATCAGCATGGCGAGCGCGGCGATCAGCGCCAGCGTGCTCCACGTGCCGATGACGATCGGCTGGCTGATGATGAAGTAGATGCTGACGACGCCGAGCGGGATGACCAGAATGCCGAAGAAGGTCACCATCCACGGCATGGTCCGCCAGCGGTCGCGGGTGCCCATTACCGCCATCAGGATCTCGAGGACATAGCTGACCGTGCCGAGCCCACCATCGGGAATCGGCCAGGCCTTGGACATGTCCGAGGTGATGATCTCCTCGGTGCCGTTGCGTGGATCGCTCAGGGAGCCGGCGAAAAACGGCTCCCAAACGCCGTCAATATGCCCCAGTTGGTAGGCGGTGAGGATGCGCGAGGTGAGAAGGCCGATCAGACCCATGGCGACGATCGGCAGCCGCTGTGCGTCGGTGGATGGCGAATAGGTCCAGCCGGGCGGGATGTTCTTGGGGTCCATCATGCCCGCCATGCTCATGCCCGGCATCATCGGCACGAGCACCGACAGGGCGATCACGGCCGAGCCGATGAGCAGGTTGTTGTTGTACTGAGCGGCGCTCGGGCTCCAGAAGATCAGCGGGGCGAAGAACAGCCAGATGCCGACGAACGCCACCGCCCACTGCGCCCATGTCTTGGTGCGCGGAACGAGCGACAGCGCGCCGAACAGCACGATGGCGAGGCCGCTGACGACATCGCTGATGGCCAGCGCGTTCGCCCGCCACTCAATCGACGGCAACCCGCGATCAATCGTTACGAAGCGCGCGGCCTCGCCGACGCTCTGCGTGGTCACGGAGTCGTATATGAGCGGGCTGGAGGCGAGCCACAGCCCAAGACCGATGTTCGCGTAAAGAGCCCAGCGCGCACGGCGCTCGTCCCGGTCCATTATGGCCATGTGATCGCCGTGTGCACCGTGACCGGTCATCGCCATGTCCGCCGCGCCAGGTCGGTGCCCCATGGCAGCATGGTCCATGCTGCTATGGTCCGCAGCCCCGTGATCCATGTCGGCCATTCCACCGCCTGCCGCTGCGGGTTGTTGGCCCGGCGCTACAGGTTCGGCCTTTAGCTTATCGTGCCAGGCAACCAGATTCTCGTTAAGCTTGTTGTTCCGATACCAGGCCCGCGGGTGGCGCTTCAGCGCGGCGACGATCGTCGGCAGCGTGTCCCGGAGGCGATGCTTCGGTTCCCAACCGAGCAGCAAGCGGGCGCGTGAAATATCGAGGATATAGTGGTCGTTGCTGCTGTCGATCATCCAGGGCTGGATGAAGTCGTCGCTGCCGAGCGCTTCGTTCTGCAGGATGATCCCGGCTTTCGCGAGCGGCTGCGGAATCCGGATCGTCTTCCAGCCCTCGCCGTGGAGCGCCTCGCCGACGATGTCCTGGATCTCGGCATAGCCGGGTGCGTCGGGCTCGCCGATGAGCAGCGGCAGTTCTGACGGCAGTTCGTGCCGCCGATCGACCAGACGCAGCACGGCGTCAGCCAAGTCGTCGCGGTGCACCGATGACTGCGCCGCACACAGCATGCCGGGATAAAAATGCGAAATCAGGCGGTGCTCGTAAATCTGCGATATCTGCTGCGCGAGAAAAGCCGAGCGTCCGTCGTCGTCGTAAACTCCGGCGGCGCGCATATAAACGACGGGGATGTTTCCGTGGCGCTCATGCAGCAATGTCTCGGCGTCGACCTTGGACTGCGGATAGGCCCAGGACGCGCCGATCGGCGAGTCCTCGTTGATGCGCTCGTCGGGTGTGGGGGTCGGCTTATGAACGAGCATCGTGCTGGCGAAGACGAATTGTCCGACTTCGAACGATTGCAGCCCGTCAATCAGCCGGCGGGTGCCCTGCACGGTGACCTTGTCGTAGAGCGGATTGGGGTCACCCGTGATATCATAATAGGCGGCGAGGTGGATCACCGAGGCGATGCGGTTGCCGTACCGTGCGCGCACCTCGTCAAGCGCAACTCGGACCGCTTCGTCTGACCCGAGGTCTATGTCGATCGCCGCCGCGGGCGGCGGTGGGTCGGGAGGGCCGGCGCGATCAAGGCCGACGACCGTGTAGCGCTCGCCGAGCTGGGCAATCAGCGCTGCGGCGATAAAACCGCTCGCACCCGTGATGAGGACGACTTCGCCACCCTGGCCGCTGCCGGCTTCACTGCGTTTGCCATCGGTCATGACTTTGCCACCCTTGTTCATTCATCTCTGAAAACACTGACAGGCCCACCCGGACCAACCCTCTCGCACGCCCAGCTTTGCAGCGCGACGCGGCCTTCCCGCAAGCGCCTGTGGGCGACTTAGGGCGTCGGACACGTAAGCTCAGTCCAAGCGGGGGGTGTCTTGGGAGGCGAGGGTTAAGCCGCGTAAGTGGGTAAAAGAAGGTGGAAGGCCTGAGCGGCGCTTGCGTGGACGGTTGGTCCATAGCGCTTACATGCCCGACGCGGGTGGCGCGAGGGTGCCTAGCCATGCCACGAGCGCCAGGATGCCGATCACGCAGGCTGTCTCGACCGCAAGGCTGGCCCGCAGCGCCGTAAGCGCCCCGCCATGGTCGTTCATGGCAATCGAGCGCTCGAAGGCCGGCGTGAGGCGGAAACGATTGAGTGAAGCGAGCCCCAGCATCGCTGCGAACAAGACCAGTTTGGCGAGCAGCAGCAGGCCGTAGAGTGTCGTCCCCAAGGCCGTGAAATTGGTCGGCCCGACGAGCAGCCAACTATTGATCAAACCAGTTACCACCAGGGTAACAACAACGAGCGTACCAACGGAGCCAAACCCGTGCAGGGCGCGATGGGTCAGCCGAAGGTGCGCAGCATCGATCTCCTCGGCGCGCCGCGCCATCAGGAGAAGCAATCCGAACAGCGCCCCGACCCACAGACCGGCAGCAAGGAGATGGAGGATGTCCGCAGTGAGGTGAAGCCATCCCGTGCTTCCCTCGCTCGCGGCACCATGCCCGTTCCACGCGAGTGTCGCCAATGCCGCGGCTGCCGCAATCATGGCCATAGCCAGCCATGATGCTCTGCCTCGCGCCAGCAGGGCTGCACCGCCGGCGATGACGAGCGCCACCATACGCACCTTCCAGGCGGTGCCAACCGCCGACCCTCCGAGCAGCGCGGCCGCAGCAGCCTGATCGATCGGCCAGAACGGAGATCCGGCCATCGCCGAGGCCATGAGGATCAGGCCAGCGGCCGAGAGAAGCAACCCGAGCGCCGCGCTTGCCGTGAGCCAAGGCCGCAGCGCGATTGCATCATCGCGCTCGCCAAGGCGAAGGCCGTAGAGGCTGAAGGCCGACAGGCCGAACAGCGCCGCCAGGACCAGGTACAACGCCAAGCGGATGGCGACGGTCGGCCAGTCGAGCATTCGCTCACTTCACCGTGAAATTGTAGCTGCCGGTGATTTTATGTGTGTCGCCAGAGACGACCTGCCAGTCGACGCTGTAGCGTCCACGCGGGAGACGCTGCTTCGGGGTGATGGTGAGCGTCCGGCCATCGGCGCCGACTGCGGCGCTGCTGGGCATTTTCATGGCCGCCATGCCAGGCATCGCGGCCATGGTAAGGTCGGCCTTGGAGAAAGCCGGCACGAGCTTCTCGCTGAACTGGAGGCTGATCTTCTCGGGGGTCGCGACCGCCGCGTTGGCAGCGGGACTGGCGGACACCAGCTTCGGATGCGCGTTCGCCACGCCGCCTACGAAGAACAGGGCGGCGGCGGCAGTCGTGATGAACAAGCGGCGCATTTAGGTAATCTCCATTTCAATTGGGCTCACCTGTATTACGCAGCTGGACGGGTCACCCCTCACGATCTTTTTTCGTGCCGACGCACCGCTCTCGATGAGGGGTCGGCGGTGGCAGCGCGTATTCAGAAGGGAGCATGGAGCGCTTTTTCACTGCGTCTCCCCTTAAACCAACTGTGGCCGAGGGCCTGATAGGCGCATGCGCGGGGTAATGATGAGGTTGCGGTTGACCGATCAGGGCTGGACTGGAGATCCTGAGGAGGTCATCGACTGTCTGATAGTGGGCGGTGGTCCAGCGGGCCTCATGACCGCGATCTATCTGTCGCGGTTTCTCAGGAGCTGCGTCGTCTACGATGCGGCGGCAGGGCGCGCCGCGTCCATCCCGCGCTCGCACAACCTGCCAGGATTTCCCGGCGGCATTTCCGGCGTCACGTTTCTTGCCCGTTTGCAGGCTCAGCTGCGCGAATATGGCGGTACGGTCCAGAGAGGTGAGATTGACGCAATCGTCGCGTCAGGCGACCACTTCTCGGCAAGCTGCGAACTGAACGTCCTGTATGCGCGGACCGTTGTCCTTGCGACGGGCGTCGTCAACCGGCGTCCCGAGATGCCTGATGCGATGCATGACATCGGCGTGGCGCGTGGGCTTCTCCGCTATTGCCCGATCTGCGATGGTTATGAGGCCCGGCGCATGAACGTGGCGGTGCTCGGCGGCGATGGTCATGGTGCTGAAGAAGCCGAATTCCTGAGGGCTTATGGGGCCAAGGTCACGCTTCTGGCCGAACGCTCGCTCGATCTTGGGCCGACCGAACTTGCCAAGCTGGACCAGCAGGGCATTGATGTCGCCCCCTCGCCTGTCGGGCAGTTGCGTCTTGGCGAGTGTGTCGAGGTGAGGCTGGCCAATGGCCTGGAGCTACAATTCGACACGCTTTACCCCGCACTCGGCTCATCACCTCGGACGCGGCTTGCCTCTTTGCTCGGAGCACAGCTCAGCGAATCCGGGTGCGTGCTAACCAATGCCCACCAACAAACCTCGGTTAAGGGTCTCTACGCAGTCGGCGACGTCGTGGAAGGGCTCGATCAGATCAGCGTCGCAGCCGGACAAGCGGCGATCGCTGCGACCGCAATTCATAACCTGTTGCGCGACCGCGACAGTGGATTGTCATCCGCCCTCGCCGGGCTGTATTCCGCTCGGAGCGTACCGCCGACGTAGCGGGAGCCACTGGCGGTGCGACGAGCGAACACCGCCAACAAAGCGCTGATCGCCGGCTCGCTTGTCATCTTCTTCGGCTGCTTCGCGCTTATTCGTATCCACACGACGATCGGCGACACGGCCTTTCTCCGTTCGATGATCCCGTACCACGATCCCGTGGCTCGCGCGCGAGTGCATCGAGACAGTGTGCTATTATCAGGGTCGGGGTTCCTCGACACGCCCGAGCGGAGCCGGGATCGCTGGCGGCATCCTACGGCACGAAGGTCGGCGCTGCCGCATTCTCCTTCGAACCGCGCCAACACGCGAGCGGCTACTAAGCGTCGGGCCCCTCAGAACGCCAAGTGGTTTATTCCGCCATGCATGAAGGTTCCGCCGAGGAACCCCTGAATTGAGATCGCGAGCGTCATCAGGCCAAGCACCACCCAATACAACGACCGCGACCGCTCGGGACCCTTGCGGTGGCGGGCTGCCATCCAAGCCAGCACGACGCCGAAGACCGCGATCGATGTTCCGAGCCAGCGATGCGTCATCAGGATAGGGTTGCGGTCGGTCAGGTAGAACCCGCCTGCGAACCAGCCCAGGAACGCCGCTGCGATCGCTCCCAGCGCGCCGACCACCAGCATTATGTGTGCGACATGCTGATAGTCCCGGTTGCGGCGCCATAACCCGAACAGCTCTAACCCGAACGCGCCGATGAACATGGCGATGGGAAAATGAATGACCATGGTGTGCAGCCGGCCCAGCCAGCTCACAAGCCGTTCGCCGAAACTCTTGTTCTTGTTGGCGGTCTCCTCGTGCATGCCGCCCATGTCCATGTCGTCGCCGGCGATGTCGCGGCCACCCATGTTCATGTCCACAGTCGACATAGAGCCCATGCCCATGTGGCCGTCGCCAGCGTCCGCCCCATCTGCTTTCTGCGTCTCGGCTGCGCTGTTAGCGACCGGCCCGGGACCCGCCCCGAGCGCATTGTGATCTTCGTGCGCCGATGCCGACGTGCTGACTGATATTGCAACCGCAAGAAGTATAGCGAAGGTCCCGACTCGTTTGCCGCCCATCACCTGACCCCTTGATCCGTGTTCATCCATTCCCGTTTACGCACGCCCGGCCTTCTCCCCTCACCCGCCCATTAGCTCTTTCCGTGAGACTTTTCGTCTGCTTCGACGCGAACTGGATGGAGGAGTCACGCTGGCAGCGGCAGGCGCGTCCTGCCGGCCCTAACCAGAAAAATCGCCGATCAGCTGCCGTGGCGGGCGAACAAGCGGCGTCCGCCGGTGCCGAAGGCGACCACGTCATAGGCCTGCGCCTTGACGCCCGGCACTTCCATTCCCGGCGAGCCGAGCGGCATACCGCCGACCGCCAGGCCCCGCACGCCCTTGGGCCGGGTCGCAAGAGCCCGCTTCATGTCGGCGATCGGCACGTGGCCCTCGAAAGCCATGCCATCGGCGATCGCGGTGTGGCAGGACGAGAGGTCCGCGGGAACGCCCGCGCGCTTCTGCAGCGCCGGGCGGTTAGAATCATCGACGACGCGCACCTGCCGGCCGAGCTGCTGCTGCACCTGCGCCGCCCACTTGGCGCAACAGCCGCAGCCGGGGTCGCGGTGCATAACGATCGGGGTAGCCGCGCTGGCGGCAACCGGAACCAACAAGGCTGCGGCAGTAAGCGCAAATCGCAACGCTGACTTCATGGAAGAATCTCCTTGGTCATTCCTCCCGTTGCTCGCTGGGGGCGGGAGGAATGAGGCTTATTACTGAGGACGCTTGCCCATCGACCGGAGCATCGCCTGGAGTTCACCGATGCTCTTGTTCTGCTCGGCAATCGATTTCTGAGCCATTTGCCGGGTCTTCGCATCGGGCGACTCCCGGAGAACGATCTGCGACATGGCGATCGCACCGCGGTGATGCTCGATCATCTTGCGGACCCACGTCTCGCTCGCATTAGCGCCCTTGGCCTTCATCATCTTTTCATGCATCGCCATTTCGGCGGGCATGAAGGGCGTGTTCATGCCAGGCATGTTGTCGTGGTTCATGCCTTGCATTTTCGAGTGGTCCATGCCCTGCTGAGCCAAAGCGGGGCTCGCCGACATCGCGGCCAGAGCCAGAAGCGTTACTGCCTTGAACATCGATTTCTCCTTCTTGGCCTTGGCCAACGCAACAAGACTAGTTGGCCTTAGAACCATGTGCGAATGCCCAGAACGAGGCTGGTCGACGCCGCGCCCTGGCCTTCGGCGCGCGCGAAGCGGGCTGTGTCCCCGAAGCTGCGGTCGTACGATATGCCCACATAGGGCGCGAACTCGCGCCTGATCTCGTAGCGGAGACGCAGACCGAGTTCGGCCGTGGAAAGGCCTGAGCCGATGCCGATTTCCGGCACGTCCTGCGCGGCGAAGTTGAGTTCGGCGCGTGGCTGAAGAACCAGCCGCTGCGTGATCCGCTGATCGTAATAACCTTCCAGGCGCCCCAGCAGGTCGCCCTTGTTGGACAGGAACAGTGCGCCCTCGACATCGAAGAAGCCGGGTGCCAGCGTTTCGAAGCCGACCGACGCATAGACGCGCGAGGGGTTGGGCTTGAAATCGTAGCGGACGCCAAGCTGTATATCGGTGTATGGGCCAATGGCGCGCGAATAAAGCGCCTGTACCTCCGCCGCTTCCAGACTTCCCCCGATATTCCCTTCGCCCTCGGTCTTGAGCACCAGCCGGTTGATATCACCCCCATACCAGGCACTGCCGTCCCACCGGTAACCATCGCGACCGTCCCGGATCTGGACTTCAGCCAGATTGAATATGACCTGGGAGAAATTCTGCCCGCCGTGCATCGACCGCAGATGCTGCTGCGAATGCGCCATAGCAGCGGCAGAGTAGACCTGGTCCGCGGCCCGATCGGTCGGGATGGGCGGCGGCGGAGCGGTGCCGGCCTGAAGGTTGGTGCCGATCATCGCCGCGCCCGTGGCTGAGGGCATGCTTCCCATGCCGTGTCCCGGCATGCCTTGCATCGCGCCCGAACTTTGGCCCATTCCCGGCATCGATCCATGGTCCATGCCTTGCATAGCACCTGGCTCAGCGGGGTTGGCGCCGCCGGACGCACCTGGCATCGCGGACATGTCGTGCCCCGAACTGGCATCAGGTTTGGCTTCAGGCATATTCATACCGGGCATGGCGGACATGTCATGACCGGCGTGAGGATCAGCAACAGCCGGTCCACCGACCGGAGGCTTGGCGGACCGACTTGCGGCAGGCTTGGCCCCCGATCCCGCCTTCGCGCGCGGTGTCGACCTGGCGGCAGGCTTCGCGGACTCCTTGTGCACGGCGGGCTTGGTCGCTGAGGGCTTCTTGGCGGCAGGCTTTTTTACCGCTGGCGCCTTTGGCGGCGGCATCTTCATGCCGGGCATGTTGGAATGGTCCATCTGCGCGGCCGCCGGCGTTGCGAGGCCAAGCGCCGCGCCGCCGGCGATCAGGAGGAACTTAGGCTGCATCGCGATTCTCCTCGCCCATCGGGCGAACCGTCACGACACGCATCATCCCCGCGGTCATGTGATAGAGATTGTGGCAGTGGAACGCCCAGTCGCCGGGCGCATCGGCCGTTACGTCGAATGTCATCTTACCGCCTGGCGCCACATTCACAGTGTGCTTGCGAGGCCCAAAGTCGCCATGTCCGGTCACCAACTCGAAGAAGTGGCCGTGCAAATGGATGGGGTGCGGCATCATCGTGTCATTGACCAGGGTAACGCGCGCGCGCTCGTCCTTGCGGAACGGGATGGGGTCGGCAGGGTCGCTCATCTTCTGGCCGTCAAAGCCCCACATGTAGCGCTCCATATTGCCCGTGAGGTGGATCTCCAACTGACGCGACGGGGCGCGAACGTCCGGGTTGCGGTCCAGCGCGACAAGGTCGCGATAGGTGAGCACGCGATGATCCGCATCCTCCAGCCCCTGCGGCGGCTCGCCCGTGCGGTCCTTCGGCATCGGCGAGATGGTCTGCACTCCCGGCCCCATCTTGACGCCGGGCGCGTTCTTGGGGTTGCGCATGTTCATGTCCATGCTGCCGCCTGACCCATGATCCATCCCGGCCATGCCGCCGCTGCTCATCTGACCATGGTCCATGCCCGCCATCCCGGCAGCGCCCGCCGCCATTTGGCTATGGTCCATCCCAGGCATAGCGCCGCTCATCTGGTCGCCCCCCATCCCAGCCATGCCGGCCATCGCAGCGCCTATCGCCTTCGTTCCGTGATCGGTGGGCTCTTTCCACCCGGTGAGCTTCCACAGGTTGCGCGAGGCATTCTGCATCAACGTGGGATCCGGCCCGCGCTTTGCGACCGGGTTCTCGTCCGCCATACCGGACATCCCCTCCATCCCGCTCATGTCCATGCCCATGTCGGTCATGGTCAGCAACGTGCGCGGGCGGAGCGGCGGGACCGGGGCGATCATGCCCTCGCGCGGGGCCAGTGTCGCGCGCCCCATGCCGGATCGGTCGATCGCCTCGGAAACGAAGCTGTAGGCGCGGTCCTCGGGCGTCACGATCACGTCGAAGGTTTCCGCGACGCCGATCTGGAATTCGTCCACGGTTACCGGCCGGACGTTCTGGCCGTCGGCCTGCACCACCGTCATCGGCAAGTCAGGGATGCGCACATTGAAGTTGGTTTGCGCCGCAGCATTGACGATGCGCAGCCGAACCCGCTCGCCCGGTCGGAAGAGGCCCGTCCAGTTGTCGTAAGGGCCAAAGCCATTGACGAGGAAGGTGTAGGTCGACCCCGTAACATCCGCAATATCGGCCGGGTCCATGCGCATCTTGCCCCATTCCATCCGATCCTTGAGGCGCATCTCGCGGCCGGCGAGCAGCCCGCTCAGCGTCGGGCGCTGATAGTTGAAATAGGCGCCGCCCATCTGCTTGAGCTTGCGGAAAATTTCCTCGCCCGTCATTTCGCTATGGTCGGAGAGGACGATCACATGCTCGCGGTCGAACGCGATCGGGTCGGCACCGGCCGGATCAATCACGATGGGTCCGTAGAGCCCTGCCTGCTCCTGTTCGCCCGAATGGCTGTGATACCAGTAGGTGCCCGACTGCAAGATAGGGAATTCGTATACGAAGGTCGAACGCGCCTTGATGCCAGGGAAGCTGATGCCGGGCACGCCGTCCATTTGGAACGGCAGAATGAGCCCGTGCCAGTGAATCGAGCTATCCTCGTCGAGATTGTTGGTCACTGCGAGACGGACGTTCTGGCCCTCCTGGAGGCGGACGAGCGGTGCGGGCACGGTGCCGTTGACGCCGATTGCCGGCGTCGTGATCCCGTCCATGACGAGCTTCATCCTGTCGATCGTCAGCGCGATGTTTGTGCCCGACACGGTCGGCAGGGGCCTGGCGATGCCGCGCGACACAGGTTGCGCCCAAGCCGGCAGGTAGGCCGACATGGCCAGCGTGCCGCCAAGCATGGCGGTTCCGCGCATTACGTCGCGCCGGTTTAGATTGCGGCTCATGCCTTTCCTTCGCTCCAGTTCAATGCTTGCGGCCGGCGGCGGGGGGGGGGGGAGGGCCGCCGACCTTACCTTTCACTACGCGCGAACCGGCCCATCCCCTCACACTAAGTCGAGATTTTTCGACAATCTTTCACGCGCGCGCCGGAGTCGCATCTCCACGGCCTTGCCGCTGATCCCCAGCGCGGCCGCGGTCTCCCCCTGGGACAAGCCCTCCACGGTCCGCAGCAAAAGCGTCTCCTTGAGCGTGGCCGGCAGCTCGGACACCGCGCGCGAAAGCCGCGCAAGCTCTGCGCGATCGAAGGTTACCGCGTCGGCACCTGGCGCCTCGTCCCGCCCACTCTCCATGGTCTCGGGCGGCAGCGAAGAGGCGAACGATAGTATCTGGCGTATGCGCCGCCGCCTGTGCCAGTCGCGGCTCTTGTTGATCGCCACGCGGGTCAGCCACGCAGCGAGCGGTCGCTCTCCGTCATACTTTCGCAAGTTCTGAAAGGCGGCCACGAAGCATTCCTGAGTGAGGTCAAGCGCCTCTTCGGCGTCGCCGATATGCGAGCGGATCAGGCGGTAGACCGGTTTTTGGTGCCGCCGCATGATCTCAGCGAACGCAGCCTGACGTCCGCCGAGCGTCAAGGCGGCGAGTTCGCCGTCCGTGCAGGCCGCGAGATCGAGGCTCACCGCGCGTCTGCGGTCAGCGCCTTCACCACCGCGCGGTCGAACGCCGTCGTCTGATCCGGCCGCAGGATCTGCCGCATCGCGAACATATGGTTCAACGTCTCCTTTTGGAGCTCACCCATCGCGCCGTGCGAACGATCGACGGCCGCCGCGACCTGCGGCCCGTTACCATGTTCGGCCTCGATGGCGGCGGCGAGCCGGGCGTTGTCGGCTCTGAGCTCCAGCTCCAAGGCACGCCTTCGAACGGCGAAGTGAGACTCCAGCGCCTGGAGCTTAGTCCGTTGAGCTTCGTCTAGCTCGAGCCCGTCGTGGAGCAAGCTGTGAAGCTCAACGCCCGGGCTTGGCGGGGACGGGAACAACTCACGTCCAGCCCAAACGCCTGCGACCGCCGCCACGAACGCGATGATGGCGATCAGCATCGCCCTCCGGGCGCCGCTCGTCACTGGAACGCGAGCAAGGTCGAAGGCGCTAGCGGCATGGCAGGCCCGAAGGGTGTTAGCGTCGGCACCTGCGCAGTCGCCGCTGTGGACGACAATCCGCCGCCCACCACTCCCAAGGCGACTGCGCCTAGCGCTGCCAGTATGCCGGACCGCAACGTCACTCCCGCGCCCGCGCGCCGCTCCGCCGTAATCAACCGCATGACCTCGCCTTCCAGTTCAGCGAGCCGGGGATGAAGCGGTTGTTCGCCAAGGCGGCGCAACGCGCTGTCTAAATCCATGTCCATGGTCATTCCTCCGCCGTCCTCACATCCATTACGCACGGCCGGCGAACACCCCTCCAATCTGAAGTGAACGAATGCCACACGCCCCTCGGCGCGACTGCGCACTCTTCCATTGCGTCCAATCGCTCGCAGCTGGCTACGCAGCCGACAATCCACGCGTCCCGCTGTTCAAATTCCTTGGCAACTCTGTTTGCAGGCCGAGCGCGCCACTGAGCGGACGCCGCGGCGTTAGAAATAGAGGAGCCGGGCGACACCGGTCGGCACGGCTCTTCCGCTGTTTACAAATGAATGTGCTATCTCTTGGAAACCCTCGATTGCGGGAGGATCGCGCCGATCGCGCCCGAAGCGTGTTGTCGGTTTTCAAAGTCGATGTCAGCTATATGTCAGAGACGATGACAGCCACGACGTTACGGCTCATTCTGCGGCGTTGAGTGCGGGCGTGGTGGGTGCCTCGGTTTTGAGTGCAGCGAGTTCGCGGTAGAGAGTGGATCGGCCAAGCCCAAGCTGCTTCGCCGCCTGCGCCGGACGCACGCCGGCCTCGACCCACATTCCCCAAGTAAATCGCTGATTTTGCTGTCAGGATCTCAATATTTCCGATATAAATCATGGTGTTGATGGCCGTGAGGGGCGCGTTTGATGGGTCACCCAGAGGGTGCGGGTTCGAAGCGGGCAGATCGGGTCGAGTTCGACCGCCGGGTGCATGTGGAGTTCCGAGGTGCGCAGCTCAGTTCCGACGGCGGCCTGCTGGTGATGCGCGAGCTGGATGACGCGCTCGGGCTGTCCGATCTGGCGGCAAAAGCATTGCGCGACACCCGGCGCGGCAAGAACACGGTCCACCGGCTTGACGGGTTGTTCCGGCAATCGGTGTTCGGGCGACTGGCCGGATACGAGGATGTGAACGACGCCGACCGCCTGGCCCTCGATCCGGTGATGCGCCAGGTCGTGGGTGGAAGGGCTGTCGATGCGCAAGCGGCCTCGGCCTCGCAGATGGGACGGTTCGAGACCGAGACACTGGCACAGCCCGAGAACCGTGCCGCGCTGGCCGACCTGAATGGCCAATGGATCGACCGGTTCCATGACCGTAACGGGCTGAAGTACATCGTTCTGGACATGGACAGTTCGGTCAGCCCCACCCATGGCGATCAGGAGGGCGCGGCCTGGAACGGGCATTTCGACTGCACCTGCTATCACCCGAACTTTTTGTTCAACCAGTTCGGCATGCTGGAGCGCTGCGCCTTGCGCCATGGCAACGTCCACAGCGCCGATGGCTGGCGGGACGTTCTCGACCCCGTCATCGCCCGCTACGCGGAGCGCGACCTTTGCGGCCGGTTCTTCCGGGCTGACGCCGCCTACGCGATCCCCGCGATCTATGAGCGGCTGGAAGAAGCCCGATTCTTCTACGCCATCCGGCTGCCTGCGAACAACGTCCTGCGCGAGAAGATCGCGCATCGGCTGACGCGCCCTGTCGGGCGACCTTCGCTGACCAAGGTCAAGCGCTTCTACGAAGACTTCGAGTATCAGGCGGCATCCTGGGACAAGGAACGCCGGGTGATCGCCAAGATCGAATGGCATCCGGGCGAACTGTTCCCGCGTGTCGGCTTCATCGTCACCAACCTGCCGATGGAGCCCGACTGGGTGGTGCGGTTCTATAACCAGCGCGGCACCGCCGAGCAGCACATCAAGGAAGGTAAATATGCCTTCCACTGGACGCGGCTGTCATGCCGGAAGTTCCGCGACAATGAGGTGCGACTGCAACTGCATGCGCTGGCCTACAACCTGGCCATCTTCTTGCGCTGCATCGAGTTGCCCGAGACGATGGCCGACTGGTCGTTGACCAGCCTGCAACTGAAGCTGATCAAGATCGGGGCACGTGTCGTCCGCCATGCCCGCGCCATCACCTTCCAGCTGGCCGAGGTGGCCGTCACCGGTCCGATGGTCCGCGCCATCCTCGCCGCCATCCGCCGATTGCGAGCGCCTCCGCTATGCGCATGACCGCCATCCACGCCCAAACTGAACGAAAACGGCAGGATGGGTCTGTCCGCTGCGCTGAAAAACACCGCCACCAGGGCACAACACGGCGGCTTCGCGGGCCGATCTGCCCTGTCTCAGCGCCTTGCGCGCCCGACGACGCCGCTCGGGACGGAAAATGATTGTCCTGCGGTCGGATTCAGGCGAAACTCACGTCAGACGGCATGCCACTTGGGGAATGTATGGTAAAGCAGGATGGCGTTGGTCAGCACCAGGCCGCCCTCGGTGGCTTCGAACTGCGTCGAGACGGTCATACCGTCTTCCCGAGGGATCAGCATTCGGAATGCGTATTCCAGACCGTCGGCATCAGGCCGTCGATGAAACCGGACATCTGCACTTCGCATGAAACTGACTTCCCGAATTCTTGGTGCCCTGCGACTGCGGGCGAACTGGAAAAGCCGGGCTTGACCTTAACATGATGTCAAGGTCGATAGAAGGGTCGACTCAAAGCGAAGAGACGCTCTCGACCATGGAGAATGGCATGGAAACCCTGGATGCCAATATGCTGCTGTTCTCGGTCAAGGGCATGACGTGCGGGTCCTGCGCGGCGCATATCGAACGCGCTGTCCGTGAAGTCCCGGGAGTGGTGGATGTGAGTGTCGACCGCCCGACGAACCAGGTCCGCATCAAGACGAGCTCCGACACCGGCCAAGCCGATATATTTGTCCGCGCCATCGCGCTTGCCGGCTATGTCGCGAAGCGGGTCGCCCCCTGACGATCATGGCGCTCCGACTGCTCTTGTCGCTGCTTGCCGCGTTCGCGCTGTTCCTGTCACCGCTTGCGGGGACAGGCGGCGCGAATGCGGCGACGCCGCACCTGACTTTCGGAAGCATCGAACAAGGCCATTGCCTGAACGCCACGAGCGCGCCCGACACGCACCGGCCGATGACCGCAATGACATGCGTCAGCGCCTGCGCACCGCTCCAGGCAATCCCCGCCGAGCCCGGCCCTCCGCGTGTGGCCGCGAAAAACGCCCCTGAATCGCGGGAACCCCGCCCGCTTGCAGGCATCCATCCCGAGGCGCGCGCGCCCCCGCCCCGCCCAGCTCCGGAAATGTGAACCCCACAATTTTCCCGGAGAAATACGATGTTGATGATTCTGACAGCAGCCGCAATGGCGGCCGCCAACCCCGCAGCCGTGGCATCGGCACAATCCGCCAGCCCCGCGCATCAGATGCATGCCGGCATGGCCGACATGAAGGGCGCCATGCCCTGCCATGCCCGGATGATGGGCAACGGCAAGACGAAGCCTCGCGGCGAGATGGACTGCTGCGACAAGAAAATGTCCGGCGAGGCCAAGGCACCGGCCGCCCCCGCCGGCAAGTAATCGTTGCGCCGGGAGCGGTACCGACACCGCTCCCGGCCTTTCCTGATCATCGAGCGCCAGTCTCACCGCCCGACAGCGGGTGGAGCGTGCTGGTGCGCAAAGGACAGACACGACATGAACCACCCTATCGAGCGGCGGGCGCTGTTGCGCGCCGGCGCCCTCGGCGCCGCGGGTTTCTCGCTTGCCGGCCTTCTCCCCGCCTGGGCGCAGAGCAACACGCCCGGAATCCGCGCCACCTTGCCGACGCTGGCGGGCGAGGACATTCACCTCAAGATTGCGCGGAGCCGCTATATGGTCGGCGGCCGCGCGGGCAATGCGATCACGCTGAACGGCGTGCTACCCGCGCCGCTCATTCGCCTGAAGGAGGGGCAGAATGTCCGCCTTCATGTCGAGAATAGCCTCGACGAGGACAGTTCGATCCATTGGCACGGGCTGATCCTGCCCTTCCAGATGGACGGCGTGCCCGGGGTCAGCTTTCCCGGTATCAAGCCGCATTCGCTCTTCACCTATCAGTTCCCGGTCAAGCAGAATGGCACCTATTGGTACCATAGCCATTCCGGGCTCCAGGAGCAGCTCGGCCATTACGGGCCGATTGTCATCGATCCCGCGGGCGCCGATCCTGTCGGTTACGACCGCGAGCATGTCATCGTGCTCTCCGACTGGAGTTTTCTCGATCCGCACCGGCTCTTTACACGGCTGAAGCAGGAAGGCGGCTATTTCAACCGCCAGAAGCAGACGCTCGCGGGCATGATCGCGGGCGGTCCCGAGGAAAAGCTCAGCCCGTCCGAACGGGCTAAATGGGGCAAGATGCGGATGGACCCCGCAGATATCGCCGACGTGTCAGCCACGACTTACACCTATCTGATCAATGGCCATGGGCCGCAGGAGAACTGGACCGGCCTGTTCCGTCCCGGCGAGCGCGTCCGGCTGCGCGTCATCAACGCCTCATCCATGTCGATCTTCAATGTCCGCATCCCGGGCCTGAGTCTGTCGGTCGTCCAGTCCGACGGACAGAATGTGCGGCCGGTGACCGTCGACGAGTTCCAGATCGGTACCGCCGAGACCTATGACGTGGTCGTGCAGCCCAATGACGATCGCGCTTACACGATCGTCGCTGAATCCCTCGACCGCTCGGGCATGGGCCGCGCGACGCTGGCGCCGCGTCCGGGCATGGCGGCTATGGTCCCGCCCTTACGCGAACGGCCGACGCTCACGATGAAGGATATGGGCATGGGCGGCATGGATCATGGCGCGCACGGTAGCGTGGCGGGCGCCGCCGCGGGCGCGATGGACCATGGCGCGATGAGCATGCGCGACAAATCGAAGGTTCCTGAAAGCGTATCGGTCGGCGTCGGCATGGATGCGATCGCGTTCTCGCCTGTCGACCGGACCGGGGACCCCGGGGTCGGGCTCGACAATGTCGGCCATAAGGTTCTCACCTATCGCGATCTCGTCGCGCTCGAACCCAATCCCGATCCGCGTCCGCCCGCGCGCACCATCGAGGTGCATCTGACGGGCAATATGGAACGCTTCATGTGGTCGTTCGACGGCAAGAAATTCAGCGATGGCGTCGAGCCGATCCGCTTCGAACGCAACGAGCGCGCGCGTGTCGTCCTCGTCAATCATACGATGATGACGCACCCAATCCATCTGCACGGTCACTTCTTCGAAGTCGTGAACGGCCAGAAGGGGCGTCAGCCCCTCAAACACACGATCAACGTGCTCCCCGGCGGCAAGGCGAGCTTCGACCTGACCGCCGACGCCCCCGGCGACTGGGCGTTCCACTGCCATCTGCTGCTCCACATGCATGCCGGGATGTTCCGCGTCGTCACCGTTCGTCCGCACGAGGGAGAGGCTGCATGAAGACCTATCTTGCAGCCATCATCCTGACGACGCTCCCGGCTCCGGCGCTCTACGCGCAGCAGCAGCAGCAGCAGGATCCTCATGCGGGACACGCAATGCCGGTACAGGCCGACGCGGCCGACCCGCATGCGGGGCATGCCCCGCCTGCCCGGCTCGATGCAGCAAAGCCCGCAGACCCGCATGCGGCGCATCGCGCGCCGGCCGATCAGCAAGCTACGGCCCTCCATGCCGGCCATGTCATGAACGAGGGTTCCGACCCACCGGTCACGGGTCCTTCCGATGCCGCACGCAGCGGCCCGGCGCATGCCGCCGACGCCTATTTCGGCGCGGAGGAAATGGCCCGGTCGCGACAGATGCTTCTCAAGGAAAATGGCGGGCTGACCAGCGCGCAATTCCTGCTCGACCGGCTCGAGACATCGATGCGCAACGGGGCCAACGGCTATGGCTGGGATGCGCAATTCTGGTCTGGCGGCGACATCAACCGGATCTGGCTCAAGTCCGAAGGCGAAGGCACTCTGGGCGAAGGTGGTCCGGAAGACGTCGAGGTCCAGGCGCTCTATAGCCACGCGCTCGATCCCTGGTTCAATCTGCAAGCGGGTATCCGGCATGATTTCCGCGCAGGCCCCGAACGGACGAACCTGGTGCTCGGCATCCAGGGCCTGGCACCCTATTGGTTCGAGGTCGACGGGTCGCTCTTCCTTTCGGACAAGGGCGAGGTCACCGCGCGCTTCGAGGCCGAATATGATCAGCGGATCACGCAGAAACTGATCCTGCAACCGGCGATCGAGTTCGAGCTGTCCGCGCAGGACATTCCCGAGCTCGGTATCGGTTCGGGGCTGAGCTCGGCCGAAGCGGGGCTCAGGCTGCGTTACCAGTTCATCCCCGAATTCGCGCCCTATGCGGGCGTTCAATATGAACGGCGCTTCGGCACCACCGCCGATTTCGCGCGCGCCGCAGGCGAGAAGGCGGGAGGCTGGAGCTTTCTCGTCGGCCTCAGAAGCTGGTTCTGATTCAACGCAAAAGGACTCCTTATATGAGATCGACTATATTCCGTCTTGCCCTGGCAGCACTGACTGCCACGATCATGACGCCGTCCGCTGCGTACGCCGCGAGCCAGATGACCGTGTATCGCGATCCGGGCTGCGGCTGTTGCGGGATCTGGGCAAAACAGGTGGCGCAACAGCTCGGGCGCAAGCACATTATCATCGACAATCCAACGCGCGCCGCGCTCGTCAAGCGGCTCGGCGTTCCCGATGCGCTTGGGTCGTGCCACACTGCGGTCATTGATGGCGTCGTGGTCGAGGGGCATGTCCCGGCTAGCGACATCAAGCGCTTCCTTGCCCAGCGCCCCAAGGGCATGAGCGGGATCGCGGTCGGTGGCATGCCGCTCGGCTCGCCAGGCATGGAAGTTCCAGGACGCAAGCCCCAGCGCTTCGACGTGATGGCCTTCGGGTCGTCGGGACAGAAGCTCTTCGGCAGGCATTGACGCGCGGGAACCGGGATGGCCGCTGCGCCATCCCGGTTCCTTTGCCCTTTCCATCCTATCTCGCTCTATCACGACCCAGACGACAGACTGAAAATCCGGGCAATGCCGCCTGACGAGAGCCAATATGCGCAGCGAAATACGGAATCGAGTTGAAGAGCTCTTGCCCTATGGCGCTGCCTTTGCCTTGATCATGGCCATGGTTGGCGCAGCGGCGGCACTTGGCGATCGCGAGATCATATTGCCCGAGATCGCCGCGATGGCGGTGGCGTTGTGGGCCTGGCGCGAGCAATCATGGATGCGGCAGCCCGAAAAGATCTTCATCTGGCCATCGCTCACGGCAGTTATGGGGTTTGGCATCAACCTTCTCGCGCTGCCCTTCGCGGCCAAGCTCGTCCTCGTCCTTGTTGCCATGCTCGGCTTCTTCGCGTTCCTGCGCTACAGTCTGGCGCCCGCGCTCGCCACGGGCTTTCTGCCGATCGTCACGAATGCCACCCATCCGTCCTTTCTGGTCTCGATCGGTGTCACCACATTTATCCTGATGGCGGGCATATTCCTGTTCAGGGTGCGCTCCCCCGCCGATCGCCGCGCGCCCCTCGCGTATCGGGCAATGCTTGCCTATCTGGTGACCACGCTCGCATCGATCGGGCTCGCCGCCGCTGCCGGATATCCGCATCTCGGGGTGATTCCTCCGGTTGCGGTGGTCGTCTACGAGTCGCTTCATATGAAGATGTACGCGCCCCGGATGGCGCTCAGGCAGATCGCGGTGCTGACACTGGCCGCATCCATCGGCATCGCGCTCATCGCCCTGTTCGAGTCCTGGCTGGTGATCGCGCTGCTCGACCTTCTACTGATGACCGCGCTCCTGCGCCTGTTCGGCATGCGCGTGCCGGCGGTCTATGCCTTTCCGTTCCTGCCCTTTGTCTTCCCGACCGAGGCCTTGCGACTGTTGCCGCTGGCGACAGCGATGGTGTCCGCCTTCTCGCTGGGGCTCGTGCTCGCCTGTCGCCGCTGGCTGACGGAACGAGCGTCAGCGGTCGCGGTCGCCTGATCGTCGATCGACGCTGGTCGTATGGGCCGGCGCGAATGCCGGCCCATCAGGGGTCATTGTTTCCGGATCGCGGTCACGGTGGCGCCGCCATCGCCAACCGCGAGCTCGAAGCTGACCTTATCTCCCGGCTTCAGGCCCGCCAGCAGTCCGGGATCGGCCGTGAAGGCCATCGTCATTGCCGGCCAATTGACCTCGGGAATGGGGCCATGATCCAGCGTGACGGAACCCGCTTGAGGGCGCGAAGAGGACCCGGTTTTCGTGCATGCGACCATCCAGGCGATCGGGACCGCCGTGCCCGATCAGGATATTCACGCCGCCTTTGTCGACTGGGCGCGCCAGCGACTGCCTGAGCGGGAGGCGCGACTGTTGGGCACGCGTCGGAGTTCACGCAGAACGTCTTCCCGGTCGCATCCGGCGAAGCAGGTCACTAGAATTCCGCGATTGCCCTGGCGGATCGACAGGCTTGGGGTGCTGTCGGAATGCGCCGGGCAAAGGCACATGGCGGTTCTGCCGTGCCATGTGCCGCCAAGTGCGCCAACAAGATCGATGAGTTGCTGCGAAGGTCGTTCGGCTGTGAGGGCCATGATCGGCTCCTTTCACAACCTCGGCCCCCCTCCCCTTCTCCACGAACACCGTTTTAGAGGTTATCGGAGAAGCAAGACGGAACAGATCGCGCGATGGGTCGTGCGAGACGCGACTCTTTTCATGTCTCGAAAGCAGTTGTTGGAGCGAATAGTCCCGGCTCGAGCCGAATCGCCGTGGACTGAGAGGTTCCATCTCTGACGCTGTGCCCGCCAATCATCTTTGAGATGATTCGCGTTGCTGTGAATGCCCGTTGTCTGAGCTTCAAAGTCGGACAAGACTTGAGGATAAGTCCTCAAGCGGCGCGTGCTGGCGAGTGACTCATCTTGATTTTCGTCCGGGTTTATAGGCGAAATGATACACACGCGGATGGTCCGGGACTCGGGGGCAATAAGAGGGCTTGTCCCTGCGCACGCCGGGTCAGGTCACCCTATTTGACTAACCACCCTGCATTTGGCATATCTGTCCGGGATTAGGGGCCATTATGCGGTGCTTTTCACGAACCGTGGCCGGTTTGGGTTCAAAAAGGGGACATGCCCATGCTGTCGGGTCAGATTCTCGATGCGATGATTACCTCGTGCGAGAATGCCAAGACCGTGCTGCGACAGGCGGCCATTGATCCATCCGATCGCAAAACGCTGAACATTTCAATGGGGGCGACAGTCGCCGCTGAATTGCTCGGCCGAACGCCGGAAGCGCTTTCCAAGGCTGAGGCGCGCGGACGCTTGCCCGCCCCCAAGACGGCCACCAACGGACGCCGATTCTACACGGTCGAAGATTTGATCGCCATTCGCGAGAAGCTCGGCATCAAGATGGGTAAATTGCCCTCCGAGCGCGCGGTCGTCATCGCCGTGCAGAACTTCAAGGGCGGCGTCAGCAAATCGACGACGGGCAAGCATCTTGCAGATTACCTTGCGCTGCGGGGATATCGCGTTCTTGTTGTCGATTGCGATCCCCAGGCGTCGATGAGTGTTATGTTCGACGTCAATCTAGAGGCATTGGTGGACGAGACGCACACGCTCTCGAACTTCCTCTCCCCCAGAATCGACGAAGCCGATTCGCTGCGAAAGACGATCCAAAAGACCGCGTGGCCGAATATCGATATCTGCCCCGCCAACCTGGGCCTCCAGGACACCGAGTGGGAACTGACAGCAACCATCGAGGAGGGCCCTACCGCCATTGCCGGCGCGTTCCGCATGCTGAGAATTGGCCTGGAAGAGGTCCGGCACGACTATGACGTCGTTATCCTCGATCCTCCCCCTGCCATGGGCTTTTTGGGCGTGAACACGTTGACGGCCGCGGACGGCTTGCTGATCCCCGTGCCGGCTCGGCAACTCGATTATCTTTCGACAATCCACTTCATGCAGACCTGTCGCGAAGCGATGGACCTCGTCTCGAAGTTCGACACTTCGATCGACTACGGGTTCATTCGCGTCGTCTGCACCATGTTCCAGCCCAACAGGACCAACGAGGCTCAAATGCTTCAGGTCATGGAGAAGACCTACGCTGGCCAGATGCTGTCGACGCCGATACTCCTGTCGGAAGAGATCAAGAATGCCGGGTTGTCGATGTCGTCGATCTACGAAATCAACAAACCATATGGGTCGCACCAGACGTACACGCGGTGCCGTGACAACCTCAACATGGTGTTTCGCGAGATCGAAAAGGATATTTGCAAGCAGTGGCCGTCGCGTATGGCGCAGGTCGGCACCGACAGACTGACGGAGGCGGCATGAGCAGCGCAGGGGGCCGGCGTCGCAGCCTACTGGCGAATGCCATCGAAAGCATCGGCACGACCCCTGCCCCCACGTCCGTGGCCGAAGTCGCGGATGCCGAGGCGCTGGTCGATCGCGATAAGCCGGTCGACGAACCTTCGACGCCCTCATTCCTGGAGCGGCGTGGTATTGCGTTCGATGAAATCGCCCGCACGGTCAAACGTCCGACTATCCGTCTGAAGCCCTCGGAATGCTCCATCTGGCCGGGCAATGCTCGCGATCATGCGGCGCTGAGCCACGAACGCTGTGCCTCGCTCATTGATTCCATCCGCGAGGAGGGGACGAACCGCGAGCCGGTTGTGGTGCGGCGGACGCCGAACGCCGAGACCCCCTACGAGTTGATCGTCGGCACCCGCCGGCATTTCTCGGTTTCCTGGCTGAATGCCAACAACCATAGCGAAATCGAGCTCGTAGCGCGTATCGAGACGCTCGATGACGAGGCCGCTTTCCGGCTCGCCGATTTGGAAAATCGAGAGCGCGAGGACGTCACCGATTTGGAGCGTGCGCGCAATTACAGGCACGCTGTCGACGCATATTACAACGGGGTTCGCACGCAGATGGCCGATCGCTTGGCCATCGCCAAGCAGAACCTCCACAACCTCCTCCAGCTCGCGGAGTTGCCGGACGAGGTCGTGGCAGCGTTCGCCGAGCCCGGAGACCTCAAGGTCCGACACGGCATGCGGCTCTCGCCCCTGCTGAAGAACGAACAGCACCGCGACGCGATCATCGCCGCAGCTATAGCCCTCGGTGCCGAGCAACAGGCGCTGAAGGACGCTGGAAGCGACAAGATTGAGGGTATCAAGGTCTGTGAGCGCCTGGCCGCAGCCGCAGTGGCTCCCGCGGCGTCGAAGAAGCCTGTACCCCGTGCCAAGCCGGCCCTCACCGCCGCCTCGGGTCGCGAGATCGGACAGGTTCTTGCTGATACACGGGCCAAGGGAATTACGATCAACATCAACCCCAAGGGCACAGCGTCGGTCGACGAGATCCTCGAAGCGCTCCGCCCTGCCCTTGAGAGTGCGAAGTTCAGTCGAAATTGAGTAAAATCTAGTTTAACGCTTTATTTTCAATTAGTTGGCTCCCGGTAAAATGCGTTTTACCGATGCCACGGGACACGAGATGCAACAGGATCACCGCGAAGACGGTCAAGTAGACCTCTTTCTCCCTCAGCTGACTGCGCTTCCTCTTCGGGATCAGCGCGAAACGATGGAGCGGCCCTTTTTCTCGCTGTCGAAGCGCAAGCGACTCAAGCCGATCGACTATGTCAGTCCGGATCGTAAGATCACCGTCCATGTCTCCGCTAATTCGGAATATGGTCTGGCGACTATCTACGACCTCGACATACTGATTTACTGCGCGTCAGTTTTGATCGAGCACAAGCGGCGAGGTGCCAACGACATCCCGCAGACGCTCCACGTCGTCCCATACGACATGCTGAAGACTCTGAAGCGCGAGGTTGGTGGACGCGCTTACGATCTTCTGGGCAATGCCCTCGACAGGCTCCAATCGACCACGGTGAAGACGAACATCCGCTCAGGAGATGCCGTCGAGACCACCTTCTCCTGGATCGACAGTCACAGCCAGCTTAAGGATCGGTCCGGAAACGTGCGGGGAATGAGAATTACCCTCGCGAAATGGTTCTACGACGGGGTGTTGATGGACGGCGGCGTGCTCGCCATCGATCCGGCTTATTTCTCGCTCACAGGCGGGCGCGAACGCTGGCTCTATCGGGTCGCGCGCAAACATGCGGGTGGGGCCGGAAGCGACGGTTTCGCCATCTCGATGCCAACGCTCTTCGAGAAATCCGGCGCGGAAGGCGATTATCGGCGCTTCAAGTTCGAGATGACCAAGATCGCTCGGGAGAACGATCTGCCAGGCTACTCCCTGGACATCGAACAGCGTGACGATGCCGAACCGCTGCTGCGCATGACCAGGCGCGATCGCGAGCCGTCCGAGGAGGGCAAGCCCTCCCCTGCCCTCGCCCAAGCCTCGCCTGCGGCCGTCAAGGAAAAGGCGCCCGAGGAACCGGCTATCTCCTTCCCCTCGAGCGGGCATATCTCGCATTCGGCATTCGGTGCGATCGCCCGCGCCAACCTGCCCAGCCCCCAACGCGACCACGGTCTCGTTGGAGACGATTTCCGGAACTTCCTCCGGCAGCGCGAGATAGCGTTCGACGCGAAGAACATCACACAGATATTCGCGACCTTTTGCGCGAAGCAGCGTCCGGTCAACTGATCGACGCCGTAGGCGCAATCCGCCAAAACGGTCTTTCAGGAACAGGGTCGAGAATGGCTCGCGCGCGCACGTCAACTTATCCGTGTGGACCGTTCCCGAAGTAACGAGCCGGGCCCCGGACCCGTCTGTATGGCGCCCCATCAAATGTGCGTGGGCTGCGAAGATCCAACCACGCGCGATCCTTTGCCAGCCTTCTTCTCGGATGAGCTTTGCCGGGCACAGCTGCGCCAGCGGGAGGATCGCCCGTTCCACCTCTCCAGGCAGCCGTCACGGTACTTAGAGAACGGCGCTTATAGGGTGGGATTTGTGATCAGATTGCCCGGATCTGATAGCTGAATCACTGACCGGCTGACGCCGGTAGGATCAAGCGGTGGGGCTGAAGCCGTCCTTGTGGGTATGTCGGTCGAGGTAACGCATGATGATGTCATCGGTGATGTTGCCGGATGTGGTCGAGAAGTAGCCGCGCTGCCAGAAGCGTTGGCCCCAATATCGTTTGCGGATGTGCTCGAATTCCTGTTGGATCTTGCGGGATGAGCGCCCCTTGGCCCGGCGCACGAAGTCGCTGACCGAGACGTGCGGCGGGATTTCGACGAACATGTGTACGTGGTCCTTCGACAGCGCGCCGTTGATGATCTTCACGCCCATCTCGGCACAGACCTGACGGATGATCTCGCGCACCCGTAGCCGAACATCGCCGATCAGCACCTTGTACCGATACTTCGGCGCCCAAACGAGATGGTAGCGATGATGGAATGTGGTGTGACAACCGGACCGATACGCCATAGCCTGTAACCTCGGGAAAAGCGGAAGCTTCACGCCTTCGGCGGCTTCCGCTTTTCCCGAGGTTACAGGCTAGCACGCGAGTCTGTGGCTGAAGCCAGTATCCGACTGAAGTCGGAGGGGTTCCTCCTTGCTAGAGGACTCTAAAGGTCAAACTGTCGACGCTCCAAAGAGGCTGGGGAGGGGAGGGGGAGTCATCCTCGCTGCTTCGATGCCGTTCCTGAAATACCGTGAATGCTTCGACTGCAAACGCCTCCGGGAGCGCTAGACATCCACAATCGGCGCCCATCGCCTGGCCAAGCCCCGTTCTCAATGTACCGTCGAGATCACTGGCCGGCTCCCGAGAAACCTCGAAACTTCGCGGTCCAGGCAGCCGAGCGGGATGCGCTCAAGGCAACAAAACGTCGAGATCATCGCCGTTTTAGGTCAGTTCCGCAGGGTCCCGTTCCTAAAAGACCGTCAATGATTCGCCCAAGGACTCGGGAGGGCCGCGGAAATGCCGCTCGACTCCTCCGAACACAGGGCGGCCTCGCCTGACGCCTATAGTTCGACAACGAGCGCTGCCGGGTGTAACATGCCTGAAAGGCACGGAAAACAGCCACTTTGCGGACGAGTAAAACACGTTTTACTCCCTTGGAGACGTCCTGTGGCCCGCGCCGTGCCCACGGTATTTCAGGAACGGGGCACGGTACATGAGGAACCGAATCACGGTTCAATGGGAACGCCCCGCAGGGTATTTCAGGAACGGCCAAACGGTATAATGGGAACGGCGCTGAACTCCCGACTCGCGCTGAATCGGCGAGTCGCGAAAGATCCATCCACAGCTTAACTTTTTATCCTATTCTCTAAAGAGATTAACACGCCTGCGGCGCTCCCTTCTTTTGAAGAATTGATTGGGAAGAAGGGGAAGGGACGATCGCCGCGCACTAAGCACGTCGTCCACCCAAAAAGCTCCGTCGCGTGCGTCGCCTCACACACCCGACCGCAGATCGACGTCGATTATCGCGGCGCCTAGACTCCTTGCAAGCCAGCCATCGCGGAGCACCTCACTACGCTCAGGTCGCCGAGGGCACCGTGACAGGAGCCATTTTCCAAGACCCGAACGAAGTCCGACCTGCACTGAGCGCCGCCAGCAGCCCGCACAGCGTGTTTCCGCTCTCGGCTATCCCCACGGCAAGCAAAGCGCCCAGAAGGCCGCTGTGGGGCCTTCCTGCCAAGCCTGATCACGAGAAGCATGCCGTTGTGGGTCAGAGAACCCGTGGACTGGACATTGCAGCTACCGCCTTCAACTATCGATAGACGATAGCCGCCGACTGCAGAGCTCGTGTTTCACCACTGGGACAAGGGGAACGAGACCGCGCTCGCCGGCAAATCAGTTCTTGCTGCATCCAGCGCTATGAATTGCGAACAGGGGAGGGGAGGCAGCTACCCCTTTGGTGAAAGGTTTGCCGGCGCACCTCGGTAGAGAGGCCCCGGCCAGCCGACGACATTCCAATCGTTCGACAGAAGGATGCTCCGGTTGATAGACCGGTTCATCAGACCGGGCGGCAAGCGAAAGATCCTCCTGCGGACTGTCGTTCACAAACTCTCGGCGCGATGCTGGAGAAGCTTGTCGATGTTCTCCATCTCGCGATCGAAGGCATCGAAGACCTCCGACAGCTCGCGGCTCGCTGGCGGGGGAGGGACCACGTTGCGCGACCGTCCACGCTTGGGCGCTGCAAAGCCAAACTCGATGGCAAGGTCCGTGCTCAGGAACACGCGCCAGGTCCGCCGCTGGGTGATCTCCACGAGCAAGCCGCAGTCGACGGCACGGCCCAGCAGTTTGCTCGCGCCGGCAACGCTCATGCTGAGCAGCTCCGCCAGCGACTGAGGCGAGAGCAGTGGCCGGTGATGGAGGAGGGCCGCGAGCCCCGGGAGGTGGCCAGGTCGATATTCCGCGACGATCGCATGCTGGGCCGCGCGATGGAGCTTTTCCAGCTCGTGCAACCGTGCGAGGTTTGCGGTGGCGCTTGCCTCAAGGCTGCGCATGGCCGCATACCAGTCCTCGTCTCCGACAGTTCGCTTCAGCCTAAACGCCTTCACGCCGCCCACGAGGCAGGGCAGGGGAGTGGTCACCATCCCCTTGTCGCGCAGAGCGAAGGGCAGCGAGAGCCAGGGCAGGGCGGTGCTGTCGAGACGCGCATGCTGGCGGACCCGATCGAGCGCGCGGATCAGCGGCGAATGGTCCGCGGCTATCTCGATCTCGCCGATCGCGGTCGGGAGCGCGTCGCGCCAGGCGAGGGGGTCGGGATCGCGCAGCGCCGCTTCCCAGGCGGGAAAGCGATCGAACAGGTCGAGGTTGGTCGACCGCAGCGGCCGGCCGGGGATTTGCAGCCCGCAGCCCCAGGAAAATACGTCAATTTCGTCGATCTCGGCCGATTGCAGTTGCAGGGCCCGGGTGTAGCCACTCCAGGCGGCGCGGCGTGCCCAGGCCGATGCCACCGAACTAACGCAAAACCGGGCATCGAGACGCGTAATGGCGGCCGTGCAGGAGGCGATCGCGGAGACCATCTTCGCGCTGTAGGCGGGGCCGTAGCGGCTGTTCGAGAGAGGCGCGTCCACGCCGTCTTTTAACCCAGAGCTGCTCTCAGTCAAATTGGCTCGTATGCGTAGTCGTGATAATGGGAGATTATCACGACCCTATTATTATGAGAAGGACCGGGCTATGTCTCGCCGTCATGGCGAAAACGGCCCTCACCCGCAGGCAAAGCACGCCGCCCGCCGGCGCCGACGACGTCGTGGGCGAGGTCCGCGCGCTGGCTATCGACAAGGCGGCGGTCGATCCGCAGGTCATCGCGGCCGCGGCGCGGGCCTGGTCGCCGAACACGATCCGCGCGTTCCTTTCCGACATGAAGCTCTGGGATGCTTGGTGCCGGCGCACCCGAGTGCGGGCAGGGGAGGCGACCGCCGAGACCGTCGCGGCCTATGTCCGCGCGCTGTCGGGTCAGGATCATGATGAGGCGACGCGGGCGACGCCGCAGAGGGCGGCCGCGACGATCGCGCGCTATCTCGTCAATATCGGCTGGGCCTATCGCATGGCGGGGCTGGACGATCCGACCGCAGCCCCGCTCGTGCAGCTCGAGCACAAGGCGGCGCGCAAGCTTCTCGGCACCCGCCAGACGCAGGCGCGGGGTATCCGCTACAAGGGCGATGTCAGCGATCTCGACGCGCCGGCGAGCGGCGTGAGCCTCGCGGTCCTCCTCAAGGCCACGCGCCGCGATCTCCTGGGCGCGCGCGATCGCGCGCTACTGCAGGTCAACTATGATACCGGCTGCCGGCGCTCCGAACTCGCGGCGATGCGTATCGAGCATATCGACGGGCCCGACGTCGACGGGGCAGGGGTGGTCGAGATCGGCCGCAGCAAGACCGATCAGGAAGGGCAGGGGGCTCTCGCCTATCTCTCGCCCGCGACCATGCGCGCGATCGCTGAATGGTGCGACAAGGCCGGGATTGCGCGCGGGGCCCTGTTCCGGCGCGTCGAAACCTGGTTCGATGGCTCGATCCGCGGTGTGGGAGAGGAGGCGCTCAACCCCGGCACGATCACGCTCATCTACAAGCGGTTGATCCGCCAGGCATTCGACAAGAAACTGCTGGGGGCGATGAGCGAGGCCGAGCTCGAGCGCTGGGTCGCGGCCGTGTCGAGCCATTCGATCCGGGTTGGCGTGGCGCAAGACAATTTTGCGGCAGGAGAGAGCCTGCCCGCCATCATGCAGGCCTATCGCTGGCGCGATCCCAAGACGGTCATGCGCTATGGCGCGAAGCTGGCGGCCAAGAGCGGAGCGAGTGCGCGTCTCGCGAAGCGTTTCGGCGGTGAATGACAGGTTTTAGCTGTCCGCGTTTGGACAGTCGCAAACCGATGACCTGGCGCGGTTGGGCAGTGAGCGACACCGACATGCCTCAACGACCGAAGAAGCGAGCTCGCCGTCGGGCCGGCCCTAGCGCGCACCGATGGGGGCGAAGCCGCCGACCGGCGGGAACGCCTGTGCGCACTGCGACGTTCTTCTCGTCAGCGCGAGCATGCGTGACTGAACCTCTCCGGCTCGAAACCAAATCCCAAAGTGGAGGGCGGCATGGCCCGCATGTCGAGCGATTTCTTCGTCCAGCGCCTCAAGGATTGGGGCGTGAGCCGAATCTACGGCTATTCTGGCGATGGCATCAATGGCGTGCTGGGGGCGCTCCAGCGCGCCGAGAAGGAAGGCTCGGGCATCGAGTTCATCCAGGTCCGCCACGAGGAGATGGCGGCCTTCATGGCGACGGCGCATGCGAAATTCACCGGCGAGCTCGGCGTCTGCCTGTCGACCGGCGGTCCGGGCGCGACCCACCTGATCACCGGGCTCTATGACGCCAAGCTCGACCATGTCCCGGTCCTCGCGATCGCGGGCCAGGCCGAGAGCACCGTGCGCGGTGCAAGCTATCAGCAGGAGCTCAATCTCGACCGACTGTTTGCCGACGTCGCCGCCTATGTGCAGGAGGCGAGCGCGCCGGCGCAGGTCCGCCATGTGACCGATCGCGCGATCCGGATCGCGGTCGCGGGCAACGCGGTCTCAACCATCGTGCTGCCCAAGGACATACAGGATACGAAATATGAGGAGCCGGGCCAGGCGCACGGCTTCATCCGCTCGGGCACCGGCTATGCACATCCGATCGTCGTCCCGCAGCCCGCCGATCTCGCGCGCGCGGCGGAGGTACTGAATGCAGGCGCCAAGGTCGCTATCCTGATTGGGGCGGGAGCCCGCGGCGCGTCGGCCGTGGTGACCGAGGTCGCCGACCTGCTTGGCGCCGGCGTCGCCAAAGCGTTGCTCGGCAAGGATGTCCTGCCTGACGATCTGCCGTTCGTGACCGGGGCGATCGGCTTGCTCGGGACCAAGCCATCGTCCGACCTCATGCGCGAGTGCGACACGCTTCTGCTGATCGGCACGGGCTTTCCCTGGGCCGAGTTCCTGCCGAAAGACGGGCAGGCGAGGGCCGTGCAGGTCGACATCGACGCATCGATGCTGGGGCTGCGCTACCCCGTCGAGGTCAACCTGCATGGAGATGCGGCCGAAACGCTGAAAGCGCTGATCCCGCTGCTCCAGCGCAAGGATGATCGCAGTTGGCGCGAAGGCATCGAGAAGGCGACTGCGCAGTGGTGGCAGACGCTCGAGGAACGCGCCATGGCGGAAGCAAAGCCCGTCAATCCCCAGCGCGTGGTCTGGGAAATGTCGCCGCGTCTGCCCGCCGACGCGATCGTCACCTCGGATTCGGGCTCATGCGCCAACTGGTACGCGCGCGACTATCGCGTGAAGGTCGGGCAGCGTGCCTCTCTCTCGGGCGGTTTAGCCTCTATGGGCGCTGCGGTTCCCTATGCGATCGCGGCCAAGTTTGCTTATCCTGATCGGCCCGTCGTGGCGCTGGTCGGCGACGGCGCAATGCAGATGAACAATCTGGCCGAACTCATCACCGTCCAGAAATATTGGAAGCAGTGGCGCGATCCGCGCTTCATCGTCTGCGTCTTCAACAACGGCGATCTCAACGAGGTCACGTGGGAACAGCGGGTGATGGAAGGCAATCCGCGTTTCCCGACGACGCAGGATATTCCGGACGTCCCCTACGCGCGCTTCGCGGAATTGCTGGGGCTTGGCGGCATCTACGTCGATGATCCATCCGCGCTTGGGCCGGCGTGGGAAGTTGCGCTCTCCGCCGATCGCCCGACGCTCATCGAGGTGAAGACCGATCCCGAGGTCGTGCCGTTTCCACCGCAACTGACGCTCGAGCAGGCCAAGGGTCTGATGAGTTCGATGGTGATGGGAGACAAGGGCCTGGGCACGATGATCGCCGACACGGCGCGCCAGCTCCTGGTAACTAATGCGCGATTCAGCGGTTAATGGACCGTCAGCATCTTGCTGCTAGGTGGTCGGCATGCCCCAAGCGACACTTCAGGCCTGGCTTTCACTCTATGCCGCGGTCGGCGTCATGGTGGCGCTGTGCGCTGTCCTCGCGATGATAAAGACCGCCTACGATTATCGTCTGGGAACTAGGAAACTCCCAACTGCGACCGTCCTCGATAAGGTACTCGTTGCACCCCGGTTGTGGATACGTTGGCAGATCAACTATCTGCTCGGCGCGCCGGCGATCCTCGGAATTGCGATCTATTAAGGGCACTACCTCGGGTTCGATACTCTTGTAGATGTGTAAGCGAGTAACTGGACCCCCCTGCCCCGGAATTCCTGTCGACCCACTGCCAAACCGGCGGTCTGAATCGATGCTGTCCTGAACGATCCGGTGCTCCACCCTCGAGTGATCGCTGCGACATAGTCCATCGTCTCGCGAAACGGCGGAATACGGCGCATCAATCGAACGCGTCCTGGACCTGCATTGTACGCGGCCAAGGCTAGATCGACCCGCTTGAACTCATCCAGATGCGCGCGGAGGTATCTGGCCCCTCCCCTCAGGTTCGACAACGGATCTCTCGAATTGAAAACCCCAAGTCCACGCGCTGTACCGGGCATCAATTGGGTAAGGCCAACGGCGCCCTTCGGTGATACGATCAATGGGTCATAGCGGCTTTCCTGGGCCACCAGTGCATCGAAAAGCCCGACTGGCACACCAGCTTCGCACGCCACGGCCTGGATCAAGGGGTAATATTGAGCCCGCCGAGCTTCGAGCCAGCCTGGAAAATCGCCGCGTGGACGGTAGGGTGTGATTGAGCAAGCCTGTGGGGTGTAGAGATAACTTGCCATATCGGACATCGCTGCCCGGCCAGCTCCCCCCGAAACCTGGCCAGTCTGCATCCAAAGGGGCACCGATATATGCGACGTGCTTATTGCCTCCTCTTGGGGTTCCATTACGGGGCTGCCGAATGATCTGAAGTCATTGCCTAAAACGGCTTCCATGCTTGGTACTGGCGGCGTTCCGTCTGTTGGCATACCCCGCATTCTCGGGCCCACATCGATGACGGCTTCAACTGCCTGCCCATCAAATGTCATTACCTCGGCCTGCTTAGCTGCCGATGTTTGCGCCCATAGCAGTGCCATAACACTACCCACTACGCATAAGCTCGAGTTCGATCGCGTGTTCATCGATCATTGAACATCATGTTTCGATCAACCGCACAACGTGGAAAAAAATTCCACTATCTCCCAGTGCTTGATCCAGACTAGGTCAGGCAAACCCCCGTGGGTAGCAGCTAGCTCACAGATATCTGCTGGTTGGGTATCAGCTAGCTATCACATAGGTAGCGGTTGCCAAACTGCTAGAGAGCGGCTAGCTATCCAGTCGTTCGAACTATCACAGGATCGGTCATGGCTGCTGTCGTAGCATTCGTCTCACAAAAAGGCGGTGTAGGAAAAAGCACCTTGGCAAGAGCCCTTGCTCGCGAGGCGGCGGCAGGCGAACTGCGGGTTAAAATCGCCGATCTCGATACTCAACAGGGCACTTCGGTCGATTGGCACCGAGCACGCCTTGGCATCTCCATCGAGCCGATTGTGTCGGTTGAGGCATTCAAAACCGCGTCTCAGGCCCTGGCCGCTGCAGACGGCTTCGATCTGCTTATCATCGACGGCCCCGCTCGGACCAGCAAAGCTACACTTGAAATTGCACGGTCATCGTCACTCGTGGTTCAACCCACCGGCGCATCCTTGGACGATCTCAGGCCTGCCGTCCGCGAATACCATGCCCTTGTTAAGGAGGGTATCCCGACTGGACGGCTCGTTTTTGCGCTCAACCGCATTGGAACTTCGGCTGAAGAAAATGACGCGCGGGCGTATTTGACCGAAGCGGGGTATAATGTCCTCGACGGTTCGATCGTGGAACGACCAGCATACCGGCAAGCGCAGAACCAAGGCCTGTCAATTACCGAAACCAAATTCTCCGGCCTTAACCAGCGTGCTGATACTCTGATCCAATCCCTAATCGACAAAGTAGCGGGGTGAATGATGGCCGATATCTCGAAGCTAAAGAAGGCTACTCGTTTGGGTTCACCCCCACCAATCAGTGAGGCGAGCCAGAATTTGGATGCACCCGAAGTAGCCCCCGCCCCTCCGGCTGCACCGCTGATAACCGCAACCCGCATTGATGCCCGCAGTTCGCGCAAGACTAACCGCACTCAACAATTTGCGACTAGGGTCACACCCGAATGGGACAATCGAATCCGCGAAATAGCTCAACGTGAGGGTCTGCTTCTTACAGAAGTGCTCGAGAAGGCACTCGACGCTTATGAGAAACTGCTAGCTCAAAGGTAGCTAGCCGCTAGATACCAGCCATCTCAACGCTAGATAGCGGAGGTCTAACTGCTAACACGGGGATCTTCCGCTAGCTGCTAGCCAGCAGCTACTGAGTCACCTAGGAAGGGAGAGAAGGGGGTCAGAGGCAGCGAGAAAGGATCGGTCATGCCCCTCGTTGCGCTAAAACCCACCCAGACCATCGTGGACATCGTCGGCGCCCTCGGCGGCACCTGGCACGGCTACAACGCCATGTGCCGTTGCCCGGCCCACGCCGACAGCGATCCCAGCCTCTCGATCCGGCAGGGCCATGACGGCATCCTCGTTCACTGCTTCGCCGGCTGCACCGCCGAGGACGTGCTCCGCGAGATCGCGCGCATCAGACCCGGACGCACCTACGACCCACCCGCTGAACAGCGCACCGGCAGACCCGCCAACATCGAACGGCTGTGGAACGAGGGGTTGCCGATCGCCGGAACGCCCGCGGAAGCCTATCTCCGCTTTCGCGGCATCACCGGCGCCTTCGACGACCTGAGCTACCACCCGCGCTGTCCGTGGGGACCGAAACCGCATACCCGGTTCCTCCCGGCGCTGCTGATCGCGGCGCGGGAGGGGCGCACGCTGCGCTCGATTCAGCGCATCTTCCTCGACCTCGCGCATGGCGGCTATCTCGACAAGGCGACGCTCGGCACGCCGGGAGGTGCGACCTGGCAGGGCATGCGCGTCACCGACACATTGGCGCTTGGTGAGGGGTTCGAGACCTCGGCCGCCTTCACCCAGATCCACGGCATCCCGTGCTGGGCGACGCTCGGCGCGGCGCGGCTCGACCGTGTCCACATCCCCGATAGCGTCACCACGCTGATCTTCGCCGAGGACAATGACTTCGAGGGCCGACGCGCACGACGCAAGGCGTGGGCCGCCTATCGGCCGCGCGGGCTGACGCTGAAGCGGATGCCGCCACCCTCACGTTATGGCGACTGGGCCGACGTCGTGAAACCCGGAGCCTGAGAGGGAAGGGGGGTCGGGGTCGTGAGCTGCACGAGCAGCCACAGACCCGGAGACCCCCATGACCGACCTGTTCGACCCTGCGCCCGCGCGCGCCGACCATGCCACCGCTGCCGCCCGCCTGCTGCTCCCCGCGATCGCCGGCGACGCGAAGATCACCCGAGCGATGCTCAACGACGCGATGATCCGCGCCTATGGCGGCACCGACGCCGATGGTCACTGGACCCAGCGCGAGAGCTTCGAGGTGCTGGAGCATGCGACCGCGCTGGCGGTATGCGCAGCAGGCACCACGCCGGCGGTCGACGCCGCGATCGGGCTTATGGCGCGCCTTCCTACCCAGACCGTGCGCAGCGAGGAGCAGATCGACTGGCAGCAATTCTCGACCCCGCTCGATCTCGCCACGATCACGGTCATGCTCGCGAACGCACGCGCGGATGACATCGTACTCGAACCGAGCGCCGGCAACGGTCTCCTGGTAGCGGGCCTCCCGCCGATCGCGGCGCTCCAGCTCAACGAGATCGATCCCGCGCGCCGCGAGCGGCTGTCGGCCACCTTCCCGAAAGCCAGCGTTACCGGCCACGACGGCGCGCAGATCGCCAGCGTCATGGCATCCGCGGAGCGCCCCAGCCTCATCCTGATGAACCCGCCCTTCTCGCGCTCGCTCGGCCGCGGTGCCGACGCGCTCGCTGCGGTCCGCCACCTGCAGGCGGCGATCAAGCGTGTGCGGCCTGGCGGGCGCGTCGTCGCGATCATGCCCGACTGGTTCTTCAACTCCGCGCGCATGGGCACGATCTGGTCGACGACGCTGGCGAGCGTCGCGCTGCGCACCTCGATCCGGCTGACCCATGCCTATGGCAAGCACGGCACCGGAGTCGCGGTGCGACTCTATGTCATCGACAAGACGGTGGGTGATACCACGACGGTCACGCTCCAGCGCGGCGCCGTAAGCGACCTGGTCGAGGCGCTGGTCATCCCGCCCCGGCAGGATCTGATCCCGGAGGCCGCCACTCCGGCGCCGGTCAAGCGGGGCGGGGGGCTGTCCCTCCTGCGCAGCGTGAGATCGAAGCCCGCTGCCACCCCGCGCATCTTCCGCGCTCTCGCCAGGAACGAGGTTCTCCCGGTCGGCTACCAGGTACTCGAGACGCCGGCGCCACTCGCCGAGCAGTCCGGCGTCTATCTGCCCTATCGGCCGAGCCGTATCGTGTTCGACGCTGCCGGCGAGCATCCGACCGCGCTGGTGGAATCGATCGCGATGGGCTCGATCCCCGCGCCGATCCCCGTCCATGTTCCGTCGCTGCCCGAACGCACCGTCACCGAACGCCTCCTGTCCTCCTCGCAGCTCGAGACCGTCGTTTACGCCGGCCATGCCTGGACCCAGTATATCCCGGGCCTGAGCAAGCCAGACAAGGAGGGCGTGGGGCTGGTGCTCTCCGACGACGGACGCGCGTACCGCAAGGGCTATTTCCTGGGCGACGGCACCGGGGCAGGGAAGGGGCGGCAGGTCGCGGCCGTCATCCTCGACAACTGGCTGGCGGGTCGTCGCAAGAACATCTGGATCAGCAAGAACGAGGCGCTCCATGCCGACGCGATCCGCGACTGGACCGCGCTCGGCGGTCTCGCGGCCGATGTGCAGCCGCTCTCGCGCTGGAAGATCGACGAGCCCGTCACGATGGACGAGGGCGTCCTGTTCGTGACCTATCCGACGCTGCGCTCCAACCGCGGCGACGCCACCCGGCTCGATCAAATCATCGCCTGGGCCGGTGCCGACTTCGACGGCGTCATCGCGTTCGACGAGGCGCATGAGATGGGCGGCGTCGCGGGTGGCGAAGGGTCGATGGGCACCAAGAAGGGCTCGCAGCAGGGCATCGCCGGCGTTCTCCTGCAGAACCACCTGCCCGACGCCCGCGTGCTCTACGCCTCGGCGACCGGCGCGTCGGAGGTGAACAACCTCGCCTATGCCGTGCGGCTCGGCCTGTGGGGGCCGGAGACCGCCTTCGCCAACCGCGAGGCGTTCATCACCCAGATCCGGCAGGGCGGGATCGCGGCGATGGAACTGGTCGCGCGCGATCTCAAGGCGACCGGCCTCTACACCGCGCGCGCGCTGAGCTTCGCCGGGGTCGAATATGACATCCTCCGCCACGAGCTGACGCCTGAACAGATCGCGGTGTACGACACCTATGCCGATGCCTGGGCGATCTTATGCGCAGCTCGCCATAACAGCGCTTATCGCGAGGAAGCGGTAATGCGGAGGAGCGCGGCGTAACCGGCGAATTCCCATGATAGTGTGCGCAGTTGCTGCG
>NZ_JARFNJ010000018.1:0-66208 GCF_029167165.1 Sphingomonas pollutisoli | reverse complement strand
ACCATTTCGCAGCAGCCGCCTGATCGGCGCAGAGCGACAGCCTACCTCTGACTGCCGCCAATCTTTGCAACAGAGCCGCTCCGGGCATGGGCATTCGGGTGCGGGCGGCGACGCCCGGGCCGCAGGATCAGACCGCTTTGCGATCGGGCGCTTTGGCATCGGCCAGAATCGATGCGCCGGAGGTGTTGCTGAGGGCGCTTCGCAAGCGCGTACCCCAATACGCGGGGACGCCAGTCGTTCCGCCTCGGGTGGAGCCCGGTATCCGGTCGGCCCCGCCGCATGTGTCGCCGCATATCGAACCAAACGCGTCGGCCGGAGCCCCTGTCGTGCGCACCCAGCCGCGCACACCCGTGCCAAGATCGGGCTATGTCGTACAGGTGGCCGCGCTCTCGGCTCCCGCGCGAGCCGATGCGCTCGCGCGGTCGCTCGGCGGGCGCGTGCTTGCTGGGGGCGGGTTGTATCGGGTTCAGCTTGGCCCGTATGGCCATATCGCCGCCGCCAAACGCGCGCGTGACGAAGCCGCGCGGCACGGCTATCGCGACGCACGTGTCAGCCACACCGAGTAGAAATTTAGCGTAACGGGACCGCCTGAAATGAAGAAACTGATCGCCGCCTCTGTTCTCGCGATGCTCGTCGTCCAGCCAAGCCTCGCCGCCGCGCCGCAATTCGATACGCCGGCGCCGGTTGCATACATGGAGGACATGTCCTCCGGGTCGATCCTGTACCAGAAGGATGCCGACCGCCGCATGCCGCCGGCGTCGCTCGCGAAGATGATGACGGTCTATGTTGCCTTCGACCTCATCAAGAAGGGCGAACTCAAGCTCGACCAGCAGTTCGAGATGCAGCCCGAGACGTGGAAGAAGTGGCATTCGCAAGGCTCGACGATGTTCCTGTCGGCCGGCGAGAAGGTCAGCGTCGCCGATCTGCTTTACGGTATCGTGACGCTCTCGGGTAATGACGCCTGCGTGGTGCTGGCCGAGGGCATTTCCGGAACGGAACCCGCTTTCGTCGAGCGGATGAACCGCGACGCCGAGAAGATCGGTCTCAAGAACAGCCACTTCGGTACGTCGAACGGCTGGCCCGACGGCGGCGTGACCTATGTGACTGCGCGCGACCTGGCGACGCTCGCCAAGGCGACGATCACCAACTTCCCCGATCTTTACAAGAAATTCTATTCGCGCCCTGATTTCACCTGGGGCAAGACGCTGGGCGCCGGCGCGGCGATCAAGCAGGAAAACCGCGATCCGCTGCTCGGGCGCGTCGCCGGTGCCGACGGCCTGAAGACCGGCCACACCGAAGAGGCCGGTTATGGCTTCACCGGCTCGGCGATCCAGAACGGCCGCCGGTTGGTGATGGTTCTGGCGGGCCTCGGAACCTACGGCCAGCGCGCCGAGGAATCGGTTAAGTTTATGAACTGGGGCTTCCGCTCGTGGCAGGCCAAGCCGATCGCGAAAAAGGGCAAGAAAGTCGAGAACGCCGAGGTCCAACTCGGCACCAGCAACCATGTCGATCTCATCGCGGGCAAGGATTTGACCGCCACGCTGCCGGCTGGCGTCGCCTCGGAAATGACGCTCAAGGTGGCGTATGACGGCCCGATCAAGGCGCCGATCAAGGCCGGTCAGCATATCGCCGATCTGGTCGTCACCGCGCCCGACATGCCGACGCAGCGTTTGCCGCTGGTCGCCGCGACCGATGTCGCGGAAGCTGGCTTCTTCGGGCGGGTGTGGGCCGGGCTGACGGGGCTGTTCGGCGCTTGAGCGGTCGCTTCATCTCGCTGGAAGGCGGGGAGGGGGCGGGTAAATCGACTCAGGCGCGTCGGCTCGCGGAGGCGCTGCGTTCGCGCGGGCTGGCGGTGGTCGTCACGCGCGAACCCGGTGGAAGCGAGGGCGCCGAGGCGATCCGCGCGCTCCTGCTCCATGGCGCGCAAAATCGTTGGAGCGCGCGCAGCGAGGCACTGCTGTTCGCCGCCGCGCGCGCCGACCACGTCGAGAAGACGATCCGCCCGGCGATCGACTCCGGCGCGTGGGTGATCTGCGACCGCTACCTCGACAGCAGCCGGGCCTATCAGGGACTGGCCGGCGGGATCGATGATGCGGCGATCCTCGCGCTGCACGGTTTCGGATCGCATGGGCTCTTGCCCGATCGGACCTTCGTGCTGGAGGTGCCGGTCGAGCAGGGCCGCGCACGCGCGGAGAGCCGCGATGGTGCCGCCGCAGATCGGTTCGCGGCGCGGGGCGATGCCTTCCACGCCGATGTCGCCGCCGCGTTCCGACGCTTCGCCACGCGTGAACCCGCGCGCTTTCGCGTGATCGACGCGGCGACCGATCCCGACAGCGTCACCAGGGCGTTGCTCGCCGGATTGGCCGACCTGCTGCCATGACCTTGCCGGTCGGCAATGACGCGGCCCATGCGGCATTCGCGGCGGCGATGGCGGCGGATATGGTCCACCACGCCTGGCTGTTCGCTGGCCCGGAAGGGATCGGCAAGGCCAGCTTCGCGCGCGCGGCGGCGATGCGGCTGCTTGCCGACGCGGTCACGCCGGGCGCGCTGCCGCCGGGCTTCGACGTGCCCGAAAACCACCAGACACGCCGGCTGATCGAGGCGGGATCGCACCCGGATTACCGGGAACTCAAGCGCTTGCCGAAGGATTCCGACAAAACGGGGCAGGAGTTGGCGCGGAGCATCCCGATCGCGCAGGTCCGCGCGCTGCTGCCGATGTTCGCGATGAAGCCGTCGCTATCGCCGCGCCGCGTCGTGGTGATCGACGCGATCGACGATGTCGAGCGGCCCGGCGCGTCGAACGCGCTGCTCAAGAGCCTTGAGGAGCCGCCCGCCGGGACGATCTTCCTCCTCGTCAGCCACGCGCCGGGCCGTTTGCTGCCGACGATCCGGTCACGCTGCCGGCTATTGCGCTTCGATCCGCTCGGCGACGATGACATGGCGCGGATCGTGCGCGAGCATCTGGGCAATGCGGATGAGGCGGAGGTCGCGGCGCTGGTGCGCGCCGGCGCCGGATCGCCCGGGCGGGCGCTTGGCTTCGCGGGGCTGGACCTCGCCGCGCTCGACGATGCGCTGGCGGCGATCGCGCGGGACGGGGACCGCAGCAACGCGCGGCGGGTGAAGCTCGCCAAGGCGCTGGCTTTGAGAGCCGCACAGCCGCGCTACGAAGCGTTTCTCGATCGCGCGCCCGCCTTCATCGCCGAAAGCGCGCGCGTTCGGCATGGCGAGCGCTTGCGCGTCGCGCTCGACAGCTACGATGCCGCGCGCGCGCTGTCGGCCAGCGCACGCGGTCTGTCGCTCGATGCGCAGGGAACCGTGTATGAAATGGCGGGGCTGGTGGCGGCGCTCGCCAAATAGCGTCCGGCTCTGGCAGTCTCCAGATTGGGGAAGGCTTCAATTGCCCCGCCCGATGTTCTAGGAGCCGCCTATGTCCGAGCCTTATTACATCACGACCGCGATCAGCTATCCCAACGGCAAGCCCCATATTGGCCACGCCTATGAGGCGATCGCCGCGGACGCGATCGCGCGCTTCCACCGGCAGGCTGGACGCGACGTTCGGTTCCAGACGGGTACCGACGAGCATGGCCTCAAGATGGTGCAGACCGCGCGTGACAAGGGTGTCGAAGTGCGGGCGCTCGCCGATGAAATGTCGGGATTGTTCAAGGCGATGTGTGACAGTCTTGACGTGTCATATGATCGTTTTATCCGCACCACCGAGCCGGATCATCACCGCGCGAGTCAGGCGATCTGGCAGGCGATGGCGGACGCTGGCGACCTGTATCTGAGTCGCTACGAAGGCTGGTATTCGGTTCGCGACGAAGCTTACTACGACGAAAAGGAATTGGTCGACGGGGAGGGGGGCGCGAAGCTCTCGCCCCAGGGCACCCCTGTCACCTGGACCGCCGAGGAGAGTTGGTTCTTCCGGCTTTCCAAATACCAGCAGCCGTTGCTCGATCATTACGCCGCCAACGCGGATTTCATCCGCCCGGAGAGCCGCCGCAACGAGGTTTTGCGTTTCGTGGAAGGTGGGCTCGCAGATCTGTCGGTATCGCGCACCAGCTTCGACTGGGGCGTCAAGGTGCCCGGCAGCGAAGGGCACGTCATGTACGTCTGGGTCGATGCGCTGACCAATTATCTGACCGGCGTCGGCTACCCCGGCGATGCCGCGACGCTGGCGAAATTCTGGCCCGCCGATCTTCACCTCATCGGCAAGGATATCGTGCGTTTTCATGCCGTTTACTGGCCGGCGTTCCTGATGTCCGCGAAGTTGGCTTTACCCAAAACGGTGTTCGGCCACGGCTTCCTGCTCAACCGCGGCGAGAAGATGTCGAAGTCGCTCGGCAACGTCACCGATCCGGCCGATTTGATCGGGCGGTTCGGCGTCGATGCGGTGCGCTATTTCCTGCTCCGGGAAGTCAGCTTCGGGCAGGACGGCAGTTATTCGGCCGAGGCGATCGTGACGCGCGTCAACGCCGAACTCGCCAACAGCTTCGGCAACCTCGCGCAGCGCACCCTCGCGCAAATTTTCAAGAACTGCGGCGCCGCTCTGCCCCAGATCCACGGCCACGATGCCGCAGATGCGGCGTTATTCGAGACGGTGGGCAGGGCCGTGCGCGAGGCGATGCCCGCCGCCTTCGCCGATCTCGCCCTGTCGCACGCGACCGAGCATTGGATTCAGGCGGTCTATGCCTGCAACGCCTATATCGACGAGCAGGCGCCATGGGCGTTGCGCAAGACCGATCCGGCGCGGATGGAGACGGTGCTCGCGACATTGTACATCTGCATCGCGCAACTTGCCGTTGCGATCGCGCCGATCATCCCGCGCAGCGCCGCGACGTTGCTCGATCGGATGGGAATAGCGTCTGAATTGCGCGACTTCTCGGCGATTGGCTCGCATTGGTATTCCCCGCTGGCGGAAAGCGGCTTTCGGCTCGATCAGCCGGTCGGCCTGTTCCCCCGCCTCGAATTGCCTGCGGACGCGGACGCCTGATGTTCGCCGACAGCCATTGCCACCTCGATTACAAGGGCCTCGGCGACCGGCAGCAGGAGGTGCTCGCCAACGCGCGCGCGCGCGGGGTCGAGGTGATGCTCAACATCGCCACGCGGGAGAGCGAATGGGACATGGTGCTCGGCACCGCCGAACGTGAGGCCGATGTGTGGGCCACGGTCGGCATCCACCCGCACGAGGCCGATCAGCATCCCGATATCGGCACCGCCCGCCTGATCGAGCGCGCCGCGCACCCTCGCGTGGTCGGCATCGGCGAGACCGGCCTTGATTATTATTACGACAAGAGCGATCGCGAGCGCCAGCAGGCGAGCTTCCGCGCGCACATCGCGGCCGCGCGCGAGACGCAACTCCCGATCGTCGTCCACACCCGCAACGCCGAGGACGACACCGCCGCGATCCTGCGCGAAGAGATGGAGCGGGGGGGCTTCCCCGGCGTGATCCACTGCTTCACCGCGAGCGATGCCTTCGCCGATATCGCGCTGAATCTCGGCTTCTATATCTCGATTTCGGGGATCGTGACGTTCAAGAACGCGACGGACTTGCAGGCAACTGCCGCGCGGCTACCGCTCGACCGATTGCTGATCGAGACCGACGCGCCGTTCCTCGCGCCGGTGCCGCATCGCGGAAAGACGGGCGAACCCGCGTTCGTTGCCGACACCGCGGCGTTCCTCGCCGCCCTGCGCGGCCAACGCGTCGAAGACCTTGCCGCGGCGACCGCAAGAAACTTCTACGCGCTGTTCACCAAAGTGCGCGCATGAAGGTGCGGGTGCTGGGATCGGGCACGTCGTCGGGCGTGCCGCGGATCGGGAATGATTGGGGGGCGTGCGACCCGAACGATCCACGCAACGCGCGCACACGGGTCTCGATTTTGGTCGAGACAGCGGCGACGCGCATCCTCGTCGATACCGGGCCGGACATGCGCGCGCAATTGCTGGCGGCGCAGATCGCGACCGTCGATGCGGTGATCTGGACCCACGACCATGCCGACCATACGCACGGCATCGACGATCTCCGGCAGGTCTATCACGCGCTCGGCCAACCGGTGCGCGGCTTCGCTCGGCCTTGGACGACGCGCACGCTGATGACACGCTTTCCATACGTGTTCGCCGGCGCGGGAGGCTATCCGCCGACCGCGACCGCCGAGGATCTGGAGGACGCATTCACCGTGGGCGACATCGCGATCCGCGTTGTGGATCAACCGCACGGATCGATCACATCGGCCGGGCTGCGCTTCGAGGCGGATGGCAAGAGCCTTGGCTATGCCACAGATATCAATGAGATGACGCCTGCCGTTGAGCTACTCTATGAAGATTTGGACGTCTGGATCGTCGATGCTCTGCGCGAGCGGCACCATCCGACGCACGCCGATCTCGCCACGACGCTCGGCTGGATCGAGACGCTGAAGCCGGGTCGCGCGGTGCTGACGCATATGGATCAGTCGATGGATTATGCCACGCTGGCCGCGCGGCTGCCCGCCGGCATCGAACCCGCGTATGATGGGCTCGAAATCGAACTATGACCGGCGACGTCATGCTGTACGTGGTCATGCTGCTGCTGCCGATCTCGGCGTTGGTCGCGCGGCGCTTGCCCGTCGGCGAGATGGTCAAGATGGCGCTGGCGTGGCTCGCGATCTTCCTGCTGTTGTTTTTCGTCGTGGTGGCGTGGCAGGAGGCGATGGGCGTTGGCGCGGGGATGCGCGGATTCCTCGGCTTATGAGTGAGCATTTAACATAATATATATTATCGAACTAAGGGATTGCGCGAGAGGCTGGGATGATTGAGCGTCTGGTTAGGATCATGGCCCGCCTCCGCGATCCGGTCCTCGGATGTGAATGGGATCGTGCGCAGACGTTCGCGTCGATCGCGCCTTATACGATCGAGGAAGCCTATGAGGTCGCCGACGCGTGTGAGCGTGGCGACATGGCGGAATTACGCGATGAACTCGGCGACTTGCTACTTCAGGTCGTGTTCCACAGCCGCATGGCCGAGGAAGCCGGCGACTTCGCACTCGCGGACGTCGTGACATCGATCAGCGACAAGATGGAGCGCCGCCACCCGCATATCTTCGGTGACGCGACCGAAGGCGGCAACCATCGCTGGGAGCAGATCAAGGCGGAAGAACGCGCCGCCAAAGCCGCGTCAGGTGCGCTCGACGGCGTGGCGATCGGCCTGCCCGCCTTGTTGCGTGCCGAGAAATTGCAGAAGCGTGCGGCGCGCGTCGGGTTCGACTGGCCCGACGCGAGCGGCCCGCGCGCCAAGATCGACGAGGAACTTGCCGAGGTCGCCGGCGCGGAGACGCACGCCGAGCGGGAGGAAGAGGTCGGCGATCTGCTGTTCGCGGTGGTGAATTGGGCGCGGCACCTCGGCGTCGATGCCGAAGCGGCCTTACGCGGGGCGAATGCGAAATTCGAGCGCCGGTTCAAAGCGATGGAGGCGGCCGACGCGAACTTCGCGGAGCGCGATCTCGATGCCCAGGAGCGCCTTTGGCTGGCGGCGAAAGCGTCGGAGCGCAACTGACAGGGGCGCCAGAGCTTCTAACTCCGTGTCAGGAACCGCTCATAATCGCTTGGCGCCATACGGACATCGTAGAGCGCGTGTTCGCCATCGACCTCCTGTCCCAAGACCTCGCCATGCGCATGCAGCCATGCGGCGCCCGCACCGTCCGAGGACTCGAGCGTGATCGAATAGCGGCGATGCCCCTCGGTCAGCAGCGCGCCGATCCTCGCGACGAGCGTGTCGACCCCTTCCCCGCTCAGCGCCGAAATCGGCACAACATCCTCGCGCCGGCTGGCCTCGACCAGCATGTCCTCGCGCGCATCGCCTTCGAGCAGGTCCAGCTTGTTCCACGCCTCGATACGCGGTGTAGTCTCGCTCACGCCGAGATCGCGCAGCACCGTCTCGACATCGTCACGCTGCGCTTGCGTGTCGGGATGCGCGATGTCGCGAACGTGGACCAACAGATCGGCCGAGACCACCTCTTCCAGCGTCGCCTTGAACGCGGCGACAAGCTGGGTCGGCAATTCGGACACGAACCCGACCGTGTCCGACAGGATCGCCTTGTCGATGCCGGGCAGCGAGATTTGCCGCAGCGTCGGGTCGAGCGTCGCGAACAGCAAATCCTCGGCCATCACGTGCGCGCCGGTCAGGCGATTGAACAGCGTCGATTTGCCGGCATTGGTATAGCCGACCAGCGCTATCACCGGCCACGGCGCGCGCTGGCGCCGCTCGCGGTGCAGCCCGCGCGTGCGGCTGACCGAATCGAGTTCCTTGCGCAACCGCGCCATCCGGTCCCGGATCAAGCGACGGTCCGCCTCGATCTGCGTTTCGCCAGGGCCACCGAGGAAGCCAAAGCCGCCCCGCTGACGCTCCAAGTGGGTCCAACTCCGCACCAGCCGACCCGCCTGGTAATCGAGGTGCGCGAGCTCGACCTGCAACCGTCCCTCGGCGGTGGCGGCGCGTTCTCCGAAGATTTCCAGGATCAGCCCGGTGCGATCGATCACCTTGGCTTCGAGCGCGGTCTCGAGGTTGCGTTGCTGCACCGGTGTCAGCGCCGCGTCGAAGACGACGAGCCCCGCCTCCTCCATCCGCACCGTCGTGGCGAGCTGCTCGACCTGCCCGCTGCCGATCAGCGTGGCAGGCTTGGGCGCACGCACGCGCAGCGCGACCTTCTCCACCACCGTCACGCCGATCGCCGCCGCGAGGCCGGCCGTTTCTTCCAGTCGAGCATCGGCGTCGCGCGCGGAGGCGCCATGATCGGGATACACAACGATGGCGCGGGCACCGCGAGCGAACTCGTCGCGGTCCCGATCGAAGCCAGTACTCAAAGCATCACTCTCAATCTTCGTCCGTCTCGGCCTGCTCATCGGCGAGGTTCAGCGGGTGTGCCGGCTGGATCGTCGACACGGCATGTTTGTAGACGAGCTGCGACATGCCATCGCGCTGGAGCAACATGCAGAACAAATCGAACGCGGCAATGTGTCCCTGCAACATCACACCATTGACGAGGAACATCGTCACATTGTCATTGGACTTGCGCACCGCGTTGAGAAAAATTTCCTGAAGCAGCGGCTGCTTGCGCTGGGCCTCGCCCACCGCGTTGACGATTGCGGCGATATCGACCGCGCTCGACGGCATGATCGTCGAGATGGCGTGCTTGTAGATGAGCTGCGATTGCCCGTCGCGGCGCAGCAGCACGGAGAAATTGTCGAACCAGGTCACAATGCCTTGCAGCTTGACGCCCTTGACGAGAAACATCGTCACCGGCGTCTTGGAGCGGCGCAGCGCGTTGAGAAAGAGATCCTGTAGGGAGGCTGGTTTGTCGGCCATCGGTCGATCCTTGTTCTTGGCGGGTTTTTTCCCGCAGCGCGCCATTTACGGCGTCGGTTGTGCGATTGTCGCGCCGCCAATCTAGGCGCGCGCGGCGGTTTCGTCCACTATTCCTCTCGGCCTTCGGTGATGCCGAGCAATTTTAGCTTCCGGTGCAGTGCGGAACGTTCCATGCCGATGAAGTTCGCGGTGCGCGAGATATTGCCCGAAAAGCGCTTGATCTGGACACGCAGATATTCGCGCTCGAAGGTTTCGCGCGCCTCACGCAGCGGCGATCCCATGATGGCGGTGGCGCCGCTGCCGAGTTCGCCGGGGTCGCCCAGCACCTCGCTCGGCAGCATGTCCAGGTCGATGCGGCCGATCCGGTCGCCCGGTGCCATGATGATGACGCGCTCGACGATGTTGCGAAGCTGGCGCACGTTGCCCGGCCATTCATAGGATTGCAGCGCGACCATCGCATCTGGCGCGATCTCCGGCGTGGGAACGCGGCGCTCCGCCGCGTAATGCGCGACGAAATGCGAGATCAAGGCCGGGATGTCCTCGCGCCGCTCGGCGAGCGGCGGGATCTGTACCGGCACGACATTGAGGCGATAATAGAGATCCTCGCGAAAGCGTCCCTCGGATATCTCATAAGCCAGATCGCGCGACGTCGCCGAGACGACACGGACATCGACCTTGACGACGCGCGTGCCGCCGACGCGGGTGAAGCTCTGGTCGGTCAGGACGCGCAGGATACGTGCCTGCGTCGCGATCGGCATGTCGGCGATCTCGTCGAGGAACAGCGTACCGCCATGCGCCTGTTCGAGCAGCCCCGAGCGGACGAGATCCCCTCCCTCCTCCACCCCGAACAGTTCCTCATCGACGCGCTCCGGCGTCATGCGCGCGGCGTTGACGATCACGAACGGCGCGTCGGCGCGCTGGCTCCAACCGTGTAGCAGCCGCGCTGCGATTTCCTTGCCGACGCCGGCCGCGCCCATCACCAGCACCCGGCTGCCCGTGGCGGCCACGCGCTTCAACGTCGCGCGGACCGCGTTGATCGCGGCCGAATTTCCCGTGAGATCGGCATCGCGGGCCGCGACGGCACGCAGCGACGCGACCTCGCGGCGCAAGCGCTCCGTCTCGGTGGCGCGCGCGACCATCAACAGCAGGCGCTCGGCCTCGAACGGCTTTTCGATGAAATCGGCGGCGCCACGCCGGATCGCGGCGACGGCGGTGTCGAGATTGCCGTGGCCCGATATCATCAGCACCGGGATGGTCGAATCACGCCGCTTGATCTCGTCTAGCAGATCGAGCCCGTCGAGCCGAGAGCCGTGCAGCCAGACGTCGAGCAACACCAATGACGGCCGTCGCATCGAGATCGCCTCGAGCGCGGCATCGCTGTTGGCGGCGGTGCGCGTGCCATAGCCTTCGTCTTCGAGCACACCCGCGACGAGATCGCGAATGTCATGCTCGTCATCAACGATGAGGATATCGAGTGCCATAGGTCAGGTCCGGTTCTGGTTATAGTCGGGCGCGCGGCTTTCGGAGGCGGGTGCCTCCCCGGCGTCCAGCGCGGCGAGCGCCACGGTATCGAAGCGGATCGTCACGCAGGTGCCGCCGCCTTCGTTGTCGGCGAAGCTGATCGTGCCGAAATGCTCCTCGACGATCTTCTTGACGATCGCGAGCCCGAGACCCGTTCCGCGCGCGCGCGTTGTTACATAGGGTTCGACGATCCGGTCCCGCGCCGCGGGGAGGCCGATGCCGCTGTCTCGAACGACGATCGTGGCGGCGTCGGCTTCCTGCGTGAGCATCATCGACACAGCGCCCGCCGCGCCCTCGCCTTTCGCCTCGATCGCCTCCACCGCGTTCTTGACTATGTTGGTGAGGGCCTGGCCGATCTGACGGCGGTCGCACACGAGCATCGGCCCGGGCTCGTCATATTGGAGCATGAACCGGATCGTGGGGTGCGCGACCTCATGCAGGAACAGGGTCTGTCGCGCGATGTCGAGCAGGGATTCGCTGCGAAACACCGGCTTGGGCATGCGCGCGAACGAGGAGAATTCATCGACCATCCGCCGCAGGTCGCCAACTTGCCGGACGATCGTGTCGGTCAGCCGCGCGAACGTTCCGTCATCCGCCGGGATCTGCTTGCCGTAGCGGCGCTGGAGCCGTTCGGCGGCGAGCTGGATCGGCGTGAGCGGATTCTTGATTTCATGCGCGATCCGGCGCGCCACGTCCGACCATGCGGCGCGGCGCTGATCGAGCAACTGGCCGGTGATGTCGTCGAAGGTCAGGATTGGGCCTTCGCCGGCGCGGGTGATCTTGACCGCGAGGGTCTTGGCCTCGCCGGTCGCATCCACCTCGACGATCGCCTCGCGCTCTTCGCTCGCGATCAACGCGCCGAGTTCGGGCGAGACCAGCGACAGCGGCCGTCCGACGAGATTGTCGTCCCCGGTCTTGAGCAAGGTCGCCGCCGAACGGTTGATGAGGCGGATGGTGCCGTCATGCGAGATTGAGATGACCCCGGCGGTGACGCCCGACATCACCGCTTCGATCAGTGCCCTGCGGCTCTCGAGCGCGCTGGTCTGCGCCTGCAATCGGCTCGTCATCTGGTTGAACGCGTTGGCGAGCGTGCCGACCTCGTCGCGTTCCTCGCGCTCGGGCACGCGCGCGGTGAGATCGCCGTCGGCGATCAGCCGCGCGGCGCCGACCAGTTCGTCGATCGGCCGGACCAGCCGGTCGGCGACCGTCAGCGCGATCCACACAGCGACACCGACGATCAGCAGCGCCACTGCGAACAGCGCGGCGTTAAACTGGAGCTGCAGCGCGCGCGCGCGCGACTGAATACCGCGGTAATCCTTGAGCACATCCTCGGCGGCAACATGCTGCTGGTTGAGGAAGTCCGCGTTCTCGCCGGTACCGACATACAAATACAGGTTGTCGGACCCCGGCAGGGCGGTGACGACCCACACCATATCCTTGGCGAGATCGACATAGGCACGGTTTTGCCGTTTGACGATGCTCAGGATCTTGGGGTCGGCGCGCTTGGCGAGGACGGCGAGATCGGGCACCGCCACCACCGTGATCGGCTCGATCCCCGCCTCGGGAGTATAGCGGAACACAGCGGCCTGACTGAGACTGCGCTGATAGGTCTGATATTGCAGGAACGTCGGAAAGCGTGGCGAGCCGACCGGAATCTGCGCGGCCTCGCCAGCGATATCCGCCGCCATCACGCGCCCTTCGTTCGACCAGCGCGTGATGATCTCACGCTGCGAATCGCGGACCATATTCATCGAGGCTTCGAACGAACTGCGCGCCCGGTCGGAAACCCAGAACTCGATGCCCGACTGAAACATGAACGACGCGGCAATCACCGTCAGCACGATCGGGATGCTCGCGAGCAACGAGAAGATCGCCACCAGCCGAACGTGGAGCTGGCCGCCCCCCGCCACCGCCGAACGCTGGGCGCGATGCCGTGCGATGCGCCGGCCGGCGAGGATGATGAGCGCAACCAGCGGCAGCAAGTTGGCGAGCAGCAGAAACGCGCTCAACGCCGGCGGCACCATACGCTCGGTCAGGGCGTGCGTGCGGATGACCGAATAGGTCGCGATCGAGATGGCGACCATGATCGCCAGCGCCGCCAGCTCCATCGCGGCGGCGAATTCGGGGAACCGAAATACGCGGTCTTTGGAACTCGAGGCTACGCGCAACACCATCGTGTTTTCCTTACAACGTCGCCGTTGCAAAGAAAACACACTAATCGTTCATGTCGGCGGATCCACGCCCCGCCCCGCCGTCACCCCGGGGCCTTGCGATATCATGCACATAGCAGATACGCGAACGCCGCCGCACACCGATCGTGGTCAAACGAAGCGTGCGCGGCGGCGGCCACAATGTCGAGTTGGCCGGTGATCTGGCGAGCGTTGCCGCCGTGACCGCCGACGAAAGGCTTACTTCTTGCCGGAGAGCGACAAGCCGCCAAACCGCTTGTTGAAGCGTGCGACCTGACCGCCCGCGTCGAGCATCTGCCCCTTGCCGCCGGTCCACGCCGGATGCGCGAGCGGATCGATTTCAAGCTGCATCAGATCGCCTTCCTTGCCCCAGGTCGAGCGCGTCTCGAACGTGGTGCCGTCGGTCATCTGGATCTTGATCATGTGGTAATCGGGGTGGATGTTGCTCTTCACGTCGTATCTCCGGTGAAAGCCGCTGGTTTCCGACCAGCGGCGAAGGCGCGGCCCCTATCAGAGCCGCGCGGGCAGTGCAACTCAGGCGTTACGCAGCGAGAGCCAGCGTCGCAGCGCCACCACTGCCCAGATCGCCTCGACCACGCCGAACGGCCACGCACCCTGCAGGAAGCCGTAAATCGACCCGAGCACGCAACCGGCGGCGAAGCCGAGCGTCCACCACGACGACCGGCTTTCCAGAGCGTAACACACCAAGGTGAAGGACAGCGCAAGCAGCCCGAACCAGGTCAGCGCGCTCACGAACGCTATGCCTTGGGCGGATCGGCGATCATCGCGGTGAAATTCGCTTCCGCCGCGAGCTGCCCGTCGATCGTCGCTCTGCCGGCGAACTTGCAGACGCTGCTGCGCTTCTGGACGAATTCGACCTCGAGCTTGAGCAACACGCCCGGCTCGACCGGCTTGCGGAACTTCGCGCCGTCGATCGCCATGAAGTACACGAGCTTGCCCGACCCGGCGAGGCCGAGACTCTCGACCGCGAGCACGCCGGCGGCTTGCGCCAGCGCCTCGACGATCAGCACGCCCGGCATGATCGGGCGACCGGGGAAATGCCCCTGGAAGAAGCCCTCGTTGATCGTCACCGCCTTGATTGCCGTGATCGACCGGTCGAGGATGATCTCCTCGACACGATCGACCAACAGCATCGGATAGCGATGCGGCAGCGCCGCCATGACCCGCGCGATATCGAGCGGGCCGGTGGTGCGGACTTCGGCTGCGTCAGTCATCGCGTGGCGATCAACGGCCCTGCGGCGCGGGCTTGGCCGGCGCAGCGGCGCCCGGTGCGGCCGCCGCACCCTGCTGGCGCTGCATCGCGCTGTAGTAGACGAGCTGCTGATAGCGCTGGAAGAGCTGGCCCGTCTGCTGGCTCGGCTGCCAGTTGGCGGGCGGCGTGACCGAGACGGTCGGCGTCTGGCGGTCGAGTTCAGCCTTGATCTCGTCGGTCAGGTCGGCGTCCGGCGCGTTGTACTGGATCGTGCCGGCCGAAAGCAGCAAGCTCACCTTCTTGGCGGCGACCACGGCCTTCATCGCGGCATCATACTTCATCGCGATCTGCTCGATCGCATATGCCTGGGCGAGCGTCGCGGGCTGGCGCAAGCGGCCGACTTCCTGCTGGCCAGCCTTCTGCGCCGCTTCGAGCTTGGCGAGCGCCGGGTTCTTGGCGGCCTGCGCGGCCTGCACTTCGGCGTCGGAAAGCTGCTTGTCCTTGTTGGTGTCGATCGGAGCGATCAGCGCCTGCAACTCGGTATCGAGCGCCTGCTGCCGCGCGCGCGCTTGATCGAGCTGCGCCTTGTAGGTGGTCGCGATCGTCTGGTTGGCGGCATCGAGCGCCTTCGCGCTGAGGATGACCGATTCCGGATCGGAAAAGGCGATGCCCGAAACCTGCGCGGTGGCCGTGGTGGCTGCGAATGCGGCCGGAACGACGATGGCGCCGCCGATCAGGAGCTTCTTGAACGTGTTCATCAGAATTGTGTCCCTACGTTGAATGTTACAAGCTTGGTATCGTCGCCCTTCACCTTCATGAGAGCGTAAGCGACGTCGATCCGAAGCGGTCCGAACGGCGAGTTCCAGTTCACACCGGCGCCAACCGAAACGCGCGGCTGCGCCGAGTTGCCCAGGAACTGTTCCAGGAACGGCGCGGTCGTCGTCGTCACCGCGGTGTTGACCGATGACCCGACGCACGTGCCGCCGGGCGCCGCATAGCCGATCTGGCATGTCGTGGTGAGTCCGCCATTGGTCGCATCCGTCGAAGGCACCGCAAAAAGCGGCTTGCCGGTCTGGCTGTCCACCGCCTGCTGAACCAGCGGAAGCACGGTGGCGCGGCCCGTCACGGGATCGATCGTCGTCGGGAAAGTGGCGGTCGCAAGCGGTTTGGTCACGCCCCACAACGCGCCTGCCTGAACGTAGATCGACGGCCTCAGACCCAATTCGCGCGCGCCCGAACCGAGCGGGATCTGCACCTCGAGCCGGCCGACGTAATATTTGTTCCCGCCCAACGCGTCGTCGACGATGCTGTTCCGGTCGGTGACGAGGATCTGCTTGCCCGAGGCGTCGGTGGTGTACGGCGTGCGCGTCACGCGAGGACCGACGCCGCGGATGTCGAAACCGGGGAAATCGGGCTCGCCGAGGTAGAAGCGGTCGGTGATCCGCACCTTGTCGACGCCCGCCGGCTTCTTGCCTTCGAGCGAGAAGATGTAGCCGCCTTCGACATGCAGCGAGCCGATGAAGCCCGCACCGAGGTTCTTGTACTTCGTCGCATCGACGCGTGTGCGGACGTAGCGGACGTCGCCGCCGAGCCCGGCGAAATCCTGGCTGAGGCTGAACTTCTGCCCGGCGGTCGGCCGCAACCGGCTGTTGAGCGAATCGAAGATCAGTGAATAGCCGACCGACGACGTCCAGCGGTTTCCGATCGCCTGGCACAGATAGCTGCCGGCGGCGAGATAGTTACAACTGCCGTCGGAGTTGAAATATTGCCTGTCGAGACCGACCTCATCATAGGTGAGGCCATAGCGCGCCGCGAGCGACCAATATTCAGTGAGCGGCACGCCCGAGCGGATCTGGAAGCCGGTCGAGACCTGCGTGTAGGTCGTCTGGCGCTGATCACCGACATAGTTGAACGCGTTGTAATCGCGCCGGAAGATATCGCCGCCGATGGCGATGTTCTTGTTGAAAAGATATGGCTCGGTGAAGCCCAGGTTGACCGACTTCGAATAGCTCGAATAGTTGACGCTGGCGCGTAGTTCCTGCCCCTTGCCGCGGAAGTTGCGCTGCGTGATCGACGCCTGGATGATGAAGCTCTCGAGGCTCGAATAGCCGGCGGACAGCGACAGCTCCCCGGTCGATTTTTCCTCGACGTTGGCGTCGAGGACCACCCGGTCGGGCGCCGAGCCTTGGCTCTGCTTGATCTCGAACTTGTCCTGGAAATAGCCGAGCGAGTTGATGCGGTCCTGCGAGCGCTTGACCTGGAAGCTGTTGAACGCGTCACCCTCGGCGACGCGGATTTCGCGGCGAACCACCTTGTCCTGCGTCTGCGTGTTGCCGGTGACGTTGATCCGCTCGACATAACTGCGCTTGGCTTCGGCGATGTGGAAGTTGATCCCCATCGTCAGCGTGTCTTTGTCGCGGTTGAACTCGGGGTTCGTGTCGGCGAAAGCGTAGCCGACCAGACCAGCCGACTGGTTCAGGCTGTCGACCGTGTCCTCGACCTTCTTGGCGTCATACCAGTCGCCCTTCTTGATCGAGAGACCAGCCGCGACCTTCTTGCCGTCGAAGTCGCGAATGTCGCTATCGACCGTCACGTCGCCGAACTTGTAACGCTTCCCTTCCTCAACCACGTAGGTGATGATGAAGTCCTTCTTGTCGGGCGTAAGCTCGGCGACAGCGGAGGTGACGCGGAAGTCGGCATAGCCGTTGGTCAGATAGAACTGACGCATCTTCTGCTGGTCGTAGGCGAGGCGATCCTGATCGTAGCTCGTGTTCGAACTGAGCAGGGTCGTGAGCCGCGCTTCCTTGGTGGCCATCTGGCCGCGCAGCGTCTTGTCGGAGAACACCTCGTTGCCGAGGATGTTGATCTGCCGGACCTTGGATTTCGGCCCCTCGTTGATCTCGAAGATGATATCGACACGATTTTGGTCGAGCGTGACCATCTTCGGTTCGATCGCGGCCGCGAACCGCCCCTGACGGCGATACAATTCGACGATCCGCGCGACGTCCTGCCGGACTGCGGTGCGCGTGAAGATCTGGCGCGGCTTGAGCTTGATCTCCTTGGTGATCTTGTCTTCCTTCAGGCGCTTGTTGCCCTCCAGGATCACCCGGTTGATGATCGGATTCTCGCGCACGCGCAGCACGATGTTGCCGCTCTCGACACCGCTGATCGACACGTCGGCGAACAGGTCGCTCGCCAGCAGATCCTTGATCGCCTGATCGAGCAATTCGTTGTTGTAGGCGATGCCGACGCGCAGCCGCGTGTAAGACAGCACCGTCTCCGGTTCGATGCGCTGCGAGCCTTCGACGCGGAGCGTGAGGATCTTCTTGGCGTTGGGATCGCTGACCACCACCGCCGCACCGGTCGTCGGCGCTGGCGGCATCGGAATCGGCTGCGCCGCACCGCGCGGATCCGCGCCGCGCTGACCGCCGCCACGATGCCCGCCGCGCATGCCGCCCTGGGCGTCGGCCGCGCTCGGCATCGTGGAAAGCACCGTCCCCGCCAGAAGCGTGACGAGCGCATGCTTTCCGAACGTCGAAACCTTGATCGCTGTCACTTCCCACCCCAAATCGGAGAAAATACTCGCGGACCGCAACACCGCGGACCCGCCCTGCCCCACCTTTGTCAGCCGATCAAGCCGGTGAGGTTTTTCCAGAGCCCAAACGATCCCAGATCGTTGAACGTCACCATCAACATCAAGGCCAGCATCGCCGCAAGCCCGCCACGGAAAGCCCATTCCTGTACGTGGATCGGCACCGGGCGGCGCCGGATCGCTTCTATCGCATAGAAAAACAAGTGCCCGCCATCGAGCACAGGGACTGGCAAGAGGTTGATGAATCCCAGGTTAATCGAGATTACCGCGATCATCCAAATGAGCGCAGGGGCGCCGAGCGAAAGCTGCTCGCCCGACACTTTGGCGATGCGCAATGGTCCGCCAAGCTCGTCCACCGACCGCCGCCCGGTCAGGATCTGGCCGAGCCCGTCGAGCGTACCGCGCAGGATTTCCCCGGTCATCTTCGCACCGGCGAGCGGTGCTTCGATCAGGCTGACCGGACGCAGCACAGGTTTGGCCGGGCCGATGCCGAGCAAGCCCTTGCGGAATTCATTGCCGAACGCGTCGCGCTGCACGAGCGCGCCAATCGTCACCTCACGGCTGATCGGCTGGCCATCGCGTTCGAAGCGGATGCTCACGCGCTCATCCGGGCGAAGCACGGTATATTGGGCGAGATCGGCGAAGGTGCCGACATCCCGGCCGCCGAGGCTGGTGATGCGGTCGCCCGGCTGGAGCCCGGCGCTCGCCGCCGCGCTCTTGGGGGCGACGACCCCGATCACCGCCGGCGTGGCGTCCACGCCATAGGTCAGCGCGAACCCGCCCAGGATGATGACGGCGACGATGAAATTGGCGACCGGCCCAGCCGCAACCACGATCGCGCGCTGCCACACCGGCCGCGCGTGCAGCGTCCTGGCGCGTTCCTCGGGCGGCAGCAGCAGCCAGTCGGCGCCGGGCTGGCTCGCGGCGTTCATGTCGCCCGCGAACTTCACATAGCCGCCCAGCGGCATCCACGAGAATTTCCAGCGCGTGCCACGCTTGTCGGTAACGCCGAACACCTCTTGGCCGAAGCCGATCGAGAAAGCGTCGATCTTCACGCCGAACAGCCGCCCGGCGAGATAATGCCCCATTTCATGCAGGAAAATCAGCGGCCCTATCACCAGCGCGAACGCGAGCACGGTCAGCAGAAAGCCGGGGCTGTGGGTCACGCAACACAATCCTTCACTCGCTCACGCGCGATCACCCGCGCCTCCGCGTCGACGGCAAGAACGTCGGCGAGTGCCCCCGGCGCGGGCGGATCGTAGCGGGTCAAGGTATCTTCGACGATTGCGGCAATTTCGAGGAAGCCGATCTGCCCATCGAGAAACGCCGCAACCGCGATCTCATTGGCCGCGTTCAGGATCGCGGGGCGCGCGCCGCCCGCGTCGAGCGCTTCGCGGGCGAGCCGGAGCGCCGGGAACCGTACCGCGTCGGGTGCCTCGAAATCGAGCCGGCCGATCTTGACGAGGTCGAGCGGCGCCATCGGCGTCGCCATTCGGTCCGGCCAGGCGAGGCAACTCGCGATCGGCACGCGCATATCGGGTGGCCCGAGTTGGGCGAGTGTCGAGCCATCGACATATTCCACCATCGAGTGGATCACCGACTGGCGATGAAGGATGATCTCGATCGCGTCGTGCGGCACCGGGAAAAGGCGCGCCGCCTCGATCAGCTCGAGCCCCTTGTTCATCATCGTCGCCGAATCGATCGAGATTTTCGCGCCCATCGACCAGTTCGGGTGCGCGACCGCCTGCTCGACGCTCACACCGCCCATTTGCTCGAGCGACCAATCACGGAACGGGCCGCCGCTGGCGGTGAGGATGATGCGCCGCACCCGGCCGGGGCGCGTCACGTCGAAACACTGGAAGATCGCGTTGTGCTCGGAATCGGCGGGTAGCAGCGTCGCGCCGCTCTTCGCCGCCGCCGCTAGGACGACATCGCCCGCCGAAACGAGCGGTTCCTTGTTGGCGATGATGACCGTGCGGCCCTGCTCGATCGCCGCCAAGACCGGTTCCAGCCCCGCGCAGCCGACGATCGCGCCCATCGTCACGTCGGCGCCCAGTTCGGCGGTGTCATGGACGGCCTGAGCGCCGCCCGCCGCCTCGATACCGGTGCCCGCCAGCGCGGTGCGCAGCGCATCCAGACAGGTCTCGTCGGCGACCACGGCGCGCTTGGCGTTGGTCCGCACCGCAGCTTCGGCGAGTTTGGTGACGTCGCGGTGCGCGGTCAGCGCGAGAACCTGGAACGCGTCCGGTTCGCGTTCGACCAGATCGAGTGTCGAGCGGCCGACGGAACCCGTCGCCCCCAATATCGTAACCGTCTTCATCAGGAATAAAATCTCGGAAAAATGACCAGAAACGCTGCCACGGGCGCCACGGGCACCAGCCCGTCGAGCCGGTCTAGCACGCCGCCGTGGCCGGGAAAAATGCTGCCGCTATCCTTCACGCCAGCACGGCGCTTAAGCCAGCTTTCATAGAGATCCCCCCCTTGTGCGATCACCGCGAGGAACGGCGTGGCGAGGGTGAGCCGAAGCGGCAGGCCGTACATCGCATGCATGAACATGCCGAACAGGGCCGCCATCGCCATCCCGCCGAGCAACCCCGCCCAGGTCTTGTTGGGACTGATCGCAGGTGCGAGCTTCGGCCCGCCGATCAAGCGGCCCGCCGCATACGCGCCGATATCGCACGCCCACACCAGCGCCAGCACCCATAGCGTGAAGACGATGCCATCCTTCTGCTCGCGGATCACCAGCAGCGCGAGTGTCGGCAGCCCGACGTAGATCGCCCCCACCGCCAGCATCGGGCGTTGCGTGACGATCACGATGAAAAAGCCGGCCCCCGCCAGCAAGCCAAGCGTGAAGAAACTCGGCCCCGCCATGATCGGCGCCATCACCGACAAGGGGACGAACAACGCGAGTTGCGCAAGCCGCTTGGTCGCGGCGGGCGTCGCTTGAAGATCGGCCCATTCGGCCATCATCAGCACGCCGAGCGTCACGCATACGAGCCAGAACACGAAATCGCCGGCGATGATAGCGCCCAGCGCGACCGCGATCAGCGCGATGCCGACGATCGTTCGCAGCGCGAGTTCGGAGGGCCGCTTAGGCGCCCCGGTCTCTTTCACAAGCCCCCGAACCGGCGCTGGCGCTGACCGAAAATCGCGACCGCGTCCGCCAGCGCGTCACCGTCGAAATCGGGCCACAAGGTCTCGGTGAACAACAGTTCGGCATAAGCCGCCTGCCACAACAGGAAGTTCGACAGCCGAACCTCGCCCGAGGTGCGGATGAGCAGGTCGAGCGGCGGCAAATCGTGCGTGTCGAGTTGCGATTCGATCAGCCCGGTGTCGATCGTCGCGGGATCGAGTTCGCCCCGCACCGCCCGCTCGGCGAGCCGGCGCGCGATACTGGCGAGTTCGGACTGCGATCCGTAATTGAGCGCGACGGCGAGGATCGGCCCGGTGTTCGACGCCGTCCGCGCGATCGCGTCATCGACCATCACGACCAGGTCGGGCGAGAATCGGCGGTAATCGCCGATCACCCGCAGGCGCACATTCTCGCGAACCAGTTCATCGAGGTCGGAGCGGATGAAGACGCGCATCAACGCCATCAGGTCGCTGATCTCATCCTCCGGGCGCCGCCAATTTTCGGACGAGAAGGCGTAGAGCGTCAGTGCGTCTATGCCCATCGCGCGCGCGGCGCGCGTCACCCGGCGGACCGCGTCGATACCCGCCTTATGGCCCGCGACGCGCGGCAGGAAGCGCTTCTTGGCCCAGCGGCCATTGCCGTCCATGATGATCGCGACATGGCGGGGCACCGCTCCACCATCGGCCATCCGCGCAACCGGGGCAGGCCGGGTGCTCACTTGCCGAGGATTTCCTTTTCCTTTGCCGCCGCCGCCGCGTCGATATCGGCGATCGTCGCGTCGGTGAGCTTCTGCACCTCGGTTTCGTGGCGTTTGCGCTCGTCCTCGGAGATCAGGCCCTTCTTCTCATCGGCCTTGAGGCTGTCCATGCCATCACGGCGCACGTTGCGCGCGGCGATGCGCGCGCCTTCGGCATATTTTCCGGCGAGCTTGGCGAGCTCCTTGCGGCGCTCCTCGGTCAGATCCGGGATCGGCAGGCGCAAGGTCTGACCATCGACGATGGGGTTGAGGCCGAGCCCGGCCGAGCGGATCGCCTTGTCGGCCGGGCCGACGTTGCCCTTGTCCCAAACCTGAACCGAGATCATGCGCGGCTCGGGCACCGACACGGTTGCAATCGTGGTGAGCGGCATGTGCGACCCATATACCTCGACCGTGACCGGATCGAGCAACGAGGCCGAGGCGCGACCGGTGCGCAGGCCACCGAGGTCATGCTTCAGCGCTTCGACGCTGCCCGCCATGCGGCGTTCGAGATCGGCCTTGTCATAGGCGGCCATGCTTATTCTCCTTGAGCCTGAACGACCGTCGACACACCCTCGCCCCGCAGGACGGCGGCGAGATTGCCATGCTCGCGGATGTTGAATACGACGATCGGGATATTGTTGTCGCGGCAAAGCGCGATGGCGCTCGCGTCCATCACCTTGAGATCCTGCGCCAGAACCGTGCTGTAAGTCACCGTTTCATAACGCTTTGCTGTAGGCACCTTCTTCGGGTCGGCGTCATAGACGCCGTCAACCGACGTGCCCTTGAACAACGCGTCGCACTTCATTTCCGCAGCCCGCAGGGCGGCGCCGCTGTCGGTCGTGAAGAACGGGCTGCCGACACCTGCGGCGAAGATCACCACCCGGCCCTTTTCGAGATGCCGTTCGGCGCGCCGGCGGATGAAGGGCTCGCACACTGACTGCATCGGGATAGCCGACTGCACGCGGGTATCGACGCCGATCTGCTCGAGCGCATTCTGCACTGCAAGCGCGTTCATCACGGTCGCGAGCATGCCCATATAGTCGGCGGTCGCGCGCTCGATGCCTTTGGCGGCGGCGGACAATCCGCGGAAGATGTTGCCGCCGCCTACGACGACGCACAATTCATACCCGGCAGCGCGGGCATCGGCGATCTCGCCGGCAACGCGGGCGGTAACGGCGGGATCGATCGCCAGCCCTCCCTCGCCCATCAGGACTTCGCCCGACAATTTCAACAGGATGCGTTTGAACCTAGGATCGCTCACGGGATTCCATCATGCTGAGGGGCGGGTGCGCGCGGACCTTAGTCGCGGCCCTTCGCGATTGGAAGCGCGGAAACCACGCAGAACATATCGTCTTGTCGCGCAGACGATAAAAGCCACCCGCCGCCGATGATCGGCGGCGGGTGGCGTGGAGCGTTACGCCTTGGCGGGAACGCCCGAGGCGGCGGCGACTTCGGCCGCGAAGTCGCTGACTTCCTTCTCGATGCCTTCACCGAGCTGGAAGCGCACATAGTCCTTGAGCACGATTGCCGTGCCCGCCGCCTTGGCCGCGGCGGCGACGACGTCCTGGACCGGCGTCTTGCCGTCCATCACGAATGCCTGGGTAAGCAGGGCATTCTCGCGCAGGAACTTGTCGACCGGACCGCGGATGATCTTCTCGGCGACCTCGGGCGGCTTGCCGGCGATCTTGTCGGCATTCTTCTCCTTGGCGATCGCGGCTTCGCGCTCCACGATGGCGGGGTCGATCCCGTCGGCATTCAGCGCCAGCGGGAACGCGGCGGCGATGTGCATCGCGATCTGCTTGCCGAGCGGCTCGAGCACATCCGCGCCCGCTTGGCTCTCCAGCGCGACGAGCACCCCGATCTTGCCGAGGCCGGGCGCCTGTGCGTTGTGGATGTACGGCACGACCGCGCCGGCCGAGACTTCCAGCCGCTTGGCGCGACGGATCGCCTGGTTCTCGCCGATCGTGGCGATGTTGGTGACGAGCGTCTCCTCGACGGTCTTCTCGCCGAGCGAGGTCGCCTTGATCGTGTCGAGATCGTCGCCCATTTCGAGCGCGACTGACACGACATCGCGCACGAACGTCTGGAACTGGACGTTCTTGGCAACGAAATCGGTCTCCGAATTCACTTCGACCGCCGCGCCCTTGGTGCCGGCCACTTCCACGCCGACGAGACCTTCGGCCGCGGTGCGGCTCGACTTCTTGGCGGCAGCGGCGAGGCCCTTGGCGCGCAGCCAATCCATCGCGGCATCCAGATCGCCGGCGGCTTCGGTGAGCGCCTTCTTGCAATCCATCATGCCCGCGCCGCTCTTTTCGCGCAGGTCTTTCACCGCAGCGGCTGTGATATCGGCCATCTCGAATTCCTCTTGGCTTTTGCAGATATGGGAAAGGACGGGATAGGGCCGCGCCCTACCCCGTCCATATGTCAGTTCAACGACGCTCAGGCGTCGAGCTGGCGCTCGGACTCGGCAGCCATTTCGACTTCAGGCGCGACCGGCGGAACGTCGCCCGGCTCGGCGGCCGGCGTCTCGACAGTCAGCGCTTCCTCGACCGGCGGACGCTCCATCGCGCCGAAATCGACGCCGCGGCGCGCGACCTGCTCATGACCGCCACGGGTCGCGGCGATTGCGACCGCTTCGCAGTACAGGCGGATGGCGCGGCTCGCGTCGTCGTTCGCCGGCACCGGGAACGCGATACCGTCCGGCGAGACGTTTGAATCGAGGATCGCGACGACCGGGATGCCGAGCGTGTTGGCTTCCTTGATCGCCAGCTCTTCCTTGTTCGCGTCGATCACGAACATCACGTCGGGGATGCCGCCCATGTCACGGATGCCGCCGAGCGACAGTTCGAGCTTGTCCTTCTCGCGGGTGAGCTGGAGCACTTCCTTCTTGGTGAGGCCGTGCGTGTCGCCCGAAAGCTGCTCTTCGAGCGCCTTCATGCGCTTGATCGAGTTCGAGATCGTCTTCCAGTTGGTGAGCATGCCGCCCAACCAGCGATGGTTGACGAAGTGCTGGCCAGCGCGGCGCGCCGCGTCCGCCACCGGCTCCTGCGCCTGGCGCTTGGTGCCAACGAACAGCACCTTGCCGCCAGCGGCGGTCGATGCGCTGATGAATTCGAGCGCACGCGCGAGCAACGGCACGGTCTGCGAGAGATCGAGAATGTGGACGCCATTGCGGTCGCCGAAGATGTAGGGCTTCATCTTCGGGTTCCAGCGGTGGGTCTGGTGGCCGAAGTGCGCGCCCGTTTCGAGCAATTGCTGCATGGAGACGACAGGTGCCGCCATAAGATATTCCTTTCCGGTTGGGCCTCTGGGAAGCGAGTCATCCATGAGGGGAACCCTCCGGACACCGGTGTATGTGCTTCCCATGCGGTGTGAAGGCTGCTCCGTTAGCCGAGCTTTTCCGCAAAATCAAGCTTGACGATCGGTACAAACATGGAACATAACGCGCTCATCAGCGGTACGTGGAACATCGCCGGGGCCCGAAGCTTTTTGATCTTCGACTTCGCGCGTAAACAGGAAGTTGAGCAATGGTCGCAATTCTCGATTGCATGGTCTTCGCCGCGGCTTTCACGGCGGCCGTTTGGGTTTTCGCTTTCACCCTCGTACCAGCTTTGCCGCGTATCGCCGCGTTGCTGCGTGGCGAGGTCGAGATGGTCTCACCCGAGCTATTCGTCGTGGTCAGCGATCGTCGCCTGCGGGCGCGCGTGCAATCGGTACGGCAGATCCGGCCTGCGTCGTTTCGCGAAGCCGCTTGATGCGCCGATAGGCGGCGATGCTGAACGGCAGCGTCGCGAGATAGCACACGCACAAGGCTGACAGTGTGTGCCACGGCGCCGAGATCAGCGCGGCGCCAAGCAACACGACGACCGCGATCGCCTCGAAGCGGATGTGATCGCGAAGCTTGAGCGATCCCCAACTAAAGGTCGCGACACTCGACACCATCAGCGTCGCCATCAGCGCGACCCAGGGCAGTACTATCGCCGGCGAGCGGAACCAGGGTTCGCCGGTCCAGAACCAGAGGTACATCGGCAACATCGCCAGCGCGGCACCGGCTGGCGCGGGCGCGCCGGTGAGAAAGCCAGCCGACTTATGCGGTTGCTCTCTGAGGTCGATCGCGGCGTTGAAGCGCGCGAGGCGCAATGCGCAGAATACCGCGAACACCATCGCGCATAGCCAGCCGACGCGCGGCGCATCCTTGAGCGACCAGAGGTAGAGGATCACCGCTGGCGACACCCCGAAAGAAACCGCATCCGACAGCGAATCGAGTTCGGCGCCGAACCGGCTTTCGCCGCGCACCAACCGCGCGACCGTCCCGTCGAGCCCGTCGAGCACGCTCGCGATCATGATCATCGTCACGGCCGCTTCCCAGTCCGACGAGATCGCGTAGCGAATGCCTGTCAGCCCGAAGCACAGCGCCAGCGCGGTGACGGCGTTGGGCGCGACCGCCCGCAACGGCAGGCCGCGCCGCGTGCGGCGGAGTGGGCGCCGCATCCTAACGCAATGCCTTGGCGGTGTGAATCACTGCGAGATGCCGGTTGCGACAATGCCGCCAACCCGGCCGAGCACCGTCTCGCCCGCGATGCTGCGCTGGCCGAGCGCGACCTGACAGGCGCAATCGTCGGGCAGGTAGACATCGACGCGACTGCCGAAGCGGATCAGCCCGATCCGCTGCCCGCGTGCGACCATGTCCCCGGTTTTGACGAAGGGGACGATCCGCCGCGCGACCAGCCCCGCGATCTGGGTGAAGCCGATCCGGCGGCCGTCCCGATCCTCGACGACGATATGCTGGCGCTCGTTCTCCTCGCTCGCCTTGTCGAGATCGGCATTGAGGAATTTGCCCGAGATATAGACGACCTGGCGAATCGTCCCCGCGATCGGCGTACGATTGATATGGACGTCGAACACCGACATGAAGATCGAGACCCGCACCAGCGGCACGTCGCCAAGGCCACCCGGGCCGGCAATCTCGCGGGGCACGGGCACGCGCTCGATCATCGTGATGAGACCGTCGGCAGGCGCGATCACCAGCCCCTCGGCTTGCGGGGTCACACGGATCGGATCGCGGAAGAACAAGGCGACCCATGCGGTCACCGCGATCATCGGCCAGGTCAGGATCGGCACGAACAGCCACACCGCGAAGGTGAGCGCTGCGGCAATCAGCACATATTTGCGCCCCTCCGGGTGCATGTCGGCGAACCGCCATTTGACGGTAGAGGTGGCGATTTCGGGTTTTTCGAGCGAAGGCATGGCCGCAGACCTACGCCGCCGCGCCGGCCAACACAATCACCGCCGCGACCGTCGGCGGTGGTTGATCCCGCGCGGGCTTGCTCCTAGACGCATCGCCAAACTCCTCCTGCACAAGAGAGACAAAATGGCGAAGATCAAGGTGAAGACGCCCGTCGTGGAAATCGACGGCGACGAGATGACGCGGATTATCTGGCAGTGGATCCGCGAGCGGCTCATCCTCCCCTATCTCGACATCGATCTCGAATATTACGACCTCGGCGTACAGAAGCGCGACGAGACGAACGATCAGATCACGATCGATAGCGCCAAGGCGATCCAGAAATATGGTGTCGGCGTGAAGTGCGCGACGATCACCCCGGATGAAGCGCGCGTCGAGGAATTCGGCCTCAAGCAGATGTGGAAGTCGCCCAACGGCACGATCCGCAACATCCTCGGCGGCACGATCTTCCGCGAGCCGATCGTCATCTCCAACGTCCCGCGCCTGATCCCGGGCTGGACCAAACCGATCGTCGTCGGCCGCCACGCGTTCGGCGATCAGTATCGCGCGACCGATTTCCTCGTCCCCGGCCCCGGCAAGCTGCGCCTCGTGTTCGACGGTGCCGACGGCACCAAGATCGACCGCGAAGTGTTCGATTTCCCGTCGCCCGGCGTCGCGCTCGCGATGTACAACCTCGACGATTCGATCCGCGATTTCGCGCGCGCCTCAATGCACTACGGCCTCAACCTCAAGTGGCCGGTGTACCTGTCGACCAAGAACACCATCCTCAAGGCCTATGACGGCCGCTTCAAGGATCTGTTCGCCGAGGTGTATGAGACCGAGTTCAAGGACAAGTTCCAGGAAGCCGGCATCACCTATGAGCACCGCCTGATCGACGACATGGTCGCCTCGGCGCTCAAGTGGAGCGGCGAGTTCGTCTGGGCGTGCAAGAACTATGACGGCGACGTCCAGTCGGATCAGGTCGCCCAAGGCTTCGGCTCGCTCGGCTTGATGACCTCGGTGCTGCTGACGCCCGATGGCAAGACCGTCGAGGCCGAGGCGGCGCACGGCACCGTCACGCGCCACTTCCGCATGCACGAACAGGGCAAGGCGACCTCGACCAATCCGATCGCGTCGATCTTCGCCTGGACGCGCGGCCTGATCTACCGCGGCAAGTTCGACGGAACGCCGGAAGTCACCAAGTTCGCCGAGACGCTGGAGAAGGTCTGCATCGAGACCGTCGAGAGCGGCAAGATGACGAAGGATCTGGCGCTGCTGATCGGCCCGAACCAGGCCTGGATGACCACCGAGCAGTTCTTCGAGGCGGTCCGCGTCAACCTCGAAGCCAAGATGGGCGACATCCTCGCCGCCTGATGCCGTATGTGGCCGCTCGCCGTGGGCGAGCGGCCACCCCGTGCCGCCAGCCTTCTGACGATATTGTCATGGTGATCTCAGTCACCGGCTGACAAACCGGATCTACTCTGGCTAGATGCCGGTCATGGCATTGGCGCTCGATAATAACGGACTGAGCGACACGCTCGTCATCCTCGGGGCCGCCGGCCTCATCATCCCGACGTTCGCGCGGTTCCGGATCAGCCCGGTCATCGGCTTCATCCTGGTCGGCGTCTTGGTCGGCCCGGCGGGATTGGGCGCGTTGGTCGGCCAGTATCCGTGGCTCTATTACATCACGATCTCCGACGCGCATGCGATCGAGCCGTTCGCCGAGTTCGGCATCATCCTGCTGCTGTTCTCAATCGGCCTGGAGTTGTCGTTCAAGCGGCTTTGGGCGATGCGCGGGCAGGTGTTCGGTAACGGTGCCGCCGAATTGATCGGCTCGGGCGTCCTCATCGGCACCGCCTTGCATTTGTTGGGCCAGGATTGGCCCGGCGCGATGGGGCTCGGGTTCGCGCTCACCCTCTCCTCGACCGCGCTCGTCCTACCGATCGCGGGGACCGCGAGCGCGGTCGGCCGTTCGGCGTTCGCGATGCTGCTGTTCGAGGATCTGGCGCTCGTCCCGATCATCTTCGTGCTCGCGGCCTTCTCGCCCAACGCGGACGGTGGTGACTGGGCCTTCGTCGGCGTGCTGGCGCGCGGGCTGATGACGGTGGCGATCATGTTCGTTGGCGGCCGGTTGATCCTGCCGCGGCTGTTCGCGCAGGCGGCGCGCACCAAGAGCCCCGAACTGTTCCTCGCCGCGTCGCTGCTGGTCGTGATCGTGGCGAGCCTCGCCACCGCGGCGGCCGGTCTCTCGCCGATCGTCGGTGCGCTGCTCGCCGGGTTGCTGATCGCCGAGACCGATTATCACAGCGAAGTCGAAGTGATGACCGCGCCCTTCAAGGGGCTCGCGCTCGGCGTGTTCCTGCTTACCGTCGGCATGAGCCTCAACCTGCGGCAGATCGCGGACAATTGGGCGGCCTTGCTGCTCGGCATCCTCGGCGTCATCCTCGTCAAGACCGTGGTGACGTTCGCGCTGCTCAAGCTCGGCGGGGTGAAATCCGGCATTGCCGCCGAAACCGGTGTGCTGATGTCGAGCCCGTCGGAGACGACGTTGATCGTACTCGGCACGGCCGCGCAGGCGGCCCTGATCGCACCGTCCACCGCCGCCTATTGGCAGACGGTGACGGCGATCGGCCTCACGATCACCCCGTTGCTCGCCTGGGCCGGCCGGCGCGTGGCGGCCCGGATCGAGCGCCGCAGCGGTGGCGGCGATGCACCCGAATTGATGATCCCGCGCGAAGGGCCGGGCACGGTCATCATCGGGTTCGGCCGGGTCGGGCGGATGGTGGCCGACATGCTCGCGACCCACAACCAGCCCTACGTCGCGGTCGAGGCCGATATCGACACGGTCACGGCCGCGCGGCGCGATGGCTATCCGCTCATCTTCGGCGACGTGTCGCGCCCCGAACTGGTCGATCGGCTCAACCTCGGCCGCGCGAAGGCGCTGATCCTGACGATGGACGACCCGGTGCTGACGGTGCAGATGACCCGTCGCGTGCGCGGTTGGGTGCCCGATCTGACCATCATCGCGCGCGCGCGCGACATCGGCCACGCCGCCGAATTGTACCGTGCGGGCGTGACCGATGCCGTACCGGAAACGCTGGAAAGTTCGCTGCAACTCTCGGAAGCCGTGCTGACCGACCTGGGGGTGGCGGTCGGTCCGGTGATCGCCTCGATCCACGAGAAGCGCGACGAATTGCGTCAGGGGATCAAGGAAGCGGCCAATCTCGACCGCGCGCCGAGACTGAGGCGCGTGCGCATGGGCGAAGGCTGACCCCTGCCCCTTGCGCGTCAGCCGATCCGCATCGACACTTCGACATCGTCGGCGAAAGGTACCGATAGGTAGCCGCGACCAGCGTCTCGCACCCGCGTGAGATATTCCGGGCACATATCGGCATTGTCGGCGATCAGCAGCGCACCCGGACGCAGGCGGCTTTCAAGCAGATCGAGGATATCGCCGTACAGCGCCTTTGCGCCGTCGAGCAGCACGAGATCGATCGTCTCCGGCAAGTCATGCGCGAGCGTGTGGAGCGCGTCGCCGGCGCGCAGATCGATCAGATCGAGGACGCCGCCCGCACCGAGGTTCTCGGTCGCGCGCGCGATCTTGGCGGGTTCGAACTCGGTGGTGATGAGCCGGCCTCCCCCATTGTCGCGCAGCGCCGCCGCAAGATGGAGCGTCGAGATGCCGAACGAGGTACCGAACTCGACGATGGCTTTGGCGCCGAGCGCACGCGCGAGCATGTAGAGCAGCCTGCCCGTCTCGGGCGACACCGCGAGCGGCGAGTCCTTCATGCGGCTGTACAATTCGAGATAATCGGCTTTGCTGCGAAGCATTGCGCCGCGTTCGGCCACGGACAGATTGGCAAGCGCCGGCGGCAACATGCCCTCGCTGCGCTCGGCACTGGCGAACAGCGAGGCGAGCAGGGGCGCGACGGGCGCCTTGGTCAATGTGGTCATCGAAGTCTCCGGGAGGATCGCCCGCGATCTTGCGGGCCGCCGAGAAATACGAGTAATTCGTCGCATTCTCTATTCGCATCCCGGAGGGCGCGTTGGCCGAGCACGAGAAGCCGAGGATTTCCGTGAGAAAAGCGCCGCGCCAGGCGCGGTCGGCGCAGTTGGTGGCGACCATTCTCGAAGCCGCCGCTCGCGTTCTGGCGGAGGATGGCGCGCACCGCTTCACCACCGCCCGAGTCGCCGAGCGCGCGGGGGTCAGCATCGGCTCGCTCTATCAATATTTCCCCAACAAGGCGGCGATCCTGTTCCGATTGCAGAGCGACGAATGGGTCGAGACCAGCGCGATGATGCTGGGCATCCTCGAAGATCGCGCGGTTCCGCCACACGACCGCCTGCGGCGGCTCGTCCATGCCTTCGTGCGATCCGAGTGCGAGGAGGCCGAGATGCGGATCGCGTTGGACGATGCCGCACCCTATTACCGCGAGGCGCCCGAGGCGGCCGTACCGAGGGTCCGTGGCCACGCGGTGATGCGTGCGTTCATGGCCGAGGCGCTGCCTGGCTGCGACGAGCAGCGGCGCGAGATCGCGGGCAATCTGGTGATGATGACGCTTTCCGATGTCGGCAAGCGCCTGTCCGAAGATGCGACGCTGGCCGATCAGATCGAAACCTATTCGAACGCCGTGGCCGACATGTTCGAGACCTATCTGGAGCGGCTTAACCGAAGCGGCTAATGCCTATTTGCGCCCGAACAGCTTCTCGATGTCGCCGTGGGCGAGCTTTATCCAGGTCGGGCGTCCGTGGTTGCACTGGCCCGAGTGCGGCGTCACCTCCATCTCGCGGAGCAACGCATTCATTTCGGCGACCGATAACGTCCGGCCGGCCCGTACCGAGCCGTGGCACGCCATCGTCGCGGCGACGTGATCGAGCCGTTCCTTGAGCGAGAGCGCCTCATCGAACGCGGCAAGCTCATCGGCGATATCGGTGACGAGGCCGACGACATCACCCTGACCGAGCAAGGCCGGCACGCCGCGCACCAGCATGGCGCGCGGGCCGAACCGATCGAGATCGAGCCCGAATTCAGCCAGTTCGGCGGCGCGCGCCTCGAGCCGGTCGCAGGCCGGTTCATCGAGTTCGACCACCTCCGCCAGCAGCAGCGCTTGCGATGCGACACCGCCGCCGGACATCGCCTTGCGCATCCGCTCCAGCACCAGCCGCTCATGCGCGGCATGCTGATCGACCAGCACGAGCCCGTCCTCGGCTTCGGCGACGATATAGGTCCGCGCGACTTGCCCGCGCGCGACGCCCAAGGGATAGCGCTCGGTCTCCGGCGGGGGCTGGTAGGCGGGTTCGGCGCGCGCCTGCGGCGGCGGTGCGGCGAAGGTCGGGCGGCGATCGAATACGGCATGATGTACAACGGATGGCGTGTCGTACCGGCCGGCATCGACGTTTCCGGTCGGTTGCGGAGAAAAGGCCTGCGGCGACGAGTCCCATAAATGAGGAGAAGCGGAAGCCTGCGCGGTCGGCTCGGATTTCCACAATTCCAGCGCCGCGGCATCGGGGCGTTGCACGCTGCGGTGGCCGGCCTCGTCCAGCGCGCGACGCAAGCCGCTGACGATCAGCCCGCGAACCAGCGCCGGGTCGCGAAAGCGTACCTCCGTCTTAGCGGGGTGGACGTTCACATCGACGAGATCGCCCGGCACCTGGAGGAACAGCGCCACCACCGCATGGCGGTCGCGCGCGAGCAGTTCGGCATAGGCACCGCGCACCGCGCCGGTCAGGAGCCGGTCCTTCACCGGGCGCCCGTTGACGAACAGATATTGATGATCGGCGATGCCACGGTTGAAGGTCGGCAGCCCGGCGATGCCGCCGAGCGCCACCCCCTCGCGCTCCAGATCGACGCCGATGCCGTTCTCGATCAGCCCGCGATCGGTCAGCGCCGCGACCCGGTCGGGCAAGGTCTCGCCGGCGGCGACCGTCAGCACACGGCGGCCGTCATGTTCGAGGCTGAAAGCGATGTCGGGCCGAGCCATCGCAAGGCGTTTCACCACGTCGAGGCTGGCGGCATATTCGGATCGGGCCGATCGCAGGAACTTGCGCCGCGCCGGCACCCGCTCGAACAGCGCCTCGACGCGGACACGCGTGCCGGGGGGAATCGCCGCCGGCCCCTCACCCGTCACGATCCCGTTATCGACGATTCGCGACCAGCCTTCCGCGCCGCGCATCCGGCTTTCGAGCGAAAGCCGCGCGACGCTCGCGATCGAGGGCAACGCCTCGCCGCGAAAACCCAACGTCGCAACCGCTTCGATCGCCTCGTCCGGCAGCTTGGAGGTCGCGTGTCGCTCCAGCGCGAGCGCCATGTCGGCGGGCGTCATACCGCAACCGTCGTCGGTAACTTCGATGAGGTCGGTCCCGCCTGCGGCGAGCCGAATGGAAATCCGCGACGCATCGGCGTCTATCGCGTTTTCAACCAGTTCCTTGAGGGCGCTGGCGGGGCGTTCGACGACCTCCCCGGCAGCGATTCGATTGACCAGATGTTCGGGCAGGCGCCGTATTGACATGAGTCATGCTCTAGCCCAAGCGCAGCCATCCCGCGACCCGCATTCATCTCACGCGATCAGGGCGATTGCTCTGGCGTACCGGCCATGAAGACGACGCGGGGGAGTGCGAATTGCCGCGACCTTCCCCGAGGGGCGGCCCAGGACGGAACGATCAATGGCCTTCTTATCGCGTTTCTTCAAATTCATGTCGCATGACATGGCGATCGATCTCGGGACCGCGAACACCGTCGTCTATCTGCGCGGGCGCGGGATCGTGCTCAACGAACCATCGGTGGTCGCCGTCGAAACGCTCAACGGCGTCAAACGCGTGAAGGCGGTCGGCGACGACGCCAAACTGATGATGGGCAAGACGCCCGACAGCATCCAGGCGATTCGTCCGCTCCGCGATGGCGTGATCGCCGACATCGATGTCGCCGAGCAGATGATCAAGCATTTCATCCACAAGGTTCATGGCGGGCAGCGGCGCTTCATGCGCTGGCCGCAGATCGTGATCTGCGTACCGTCGGGTTCGACCTCGGTCGAGCGCCGCGCGATCCGCGACGCGGCATCGAACGCGGGCGCATCGCAGGTGTGGCTGATCGAAGAGCCGATGGCCGCCGCGATCGGCGCCGACATGCCGGTGACCGAACCGATCGGCTCGATGGTCGTCGATATCGGCGGCGGCACCACCGAAGTCGCGGTGCTCTCGCTGCGCGGCCTCGCCTACACGACGTCGGTGCGGGTCGGCGGCGACAAGATGGATGAGGCGATCGTCTCCTACGTCCGCCGCAACCACAATCTGCTGATCGGCGACGCCACCGCCGAGCGGATCAAACAGGAAGTCGGCGTCGCCAAGCCGCCGGCGGACGGCATCGGCCTGACCATCCACATCAAGGGCCGCGATCTGGTCAACGGCGTGCCCAAGGAAATCCAGATCAACCAGGGCCAGATCGCCGAGGCGCTGAGCGAACCGGTCGGCACCATCGTCGAGGGCGTCCGTATCGCGCTCGAAAACACCGCGCCCGAACTGGCGGCGGACATCGTCGATCAGGGTATCGTCCTCACCGGCGGCGGCGCGCTGCTCAAGGGCATCGACGAGGTGCTGCGCGACGAGACCGGGCTGCCCGTCACGGTCGCCGACGATCCGCTGATCTGCGTCGCGCTCGGCACCGGCCGCGCGCTTGAAGATCCGGTCTTCCGCGGGGTGTTGCACAGCGCATGATGATGTGCGGGTAGCGGTGTCGCGGCACGCGATATCGCTACCCAACATCATCGGCCAAGTGTACGGGGCGTCGAGCTTCCAATTGCCCGGGGCGGGCTTCGAACGAGGGATTGATGGCGCCGTCGAATAACCGGCGTCCGGGGTTTTCGCGCCGGGCGCAATATGGCGTTTTCGCGACCTATGTGTTCGCCGTGGCGGGTGCGCTGGTCGGCGCGATCCTGCTCGCTTTGTCCTATTTCGATCCCAACACGTTCGGCGCGGCGCGCACCGCGATCGCCGAAGTGAGCGCGCCGGTGTCTTCGGCGCTGGCGTTCGTCGGGCGCTCGGTTGGGTCGGTGCCGGCGGGGCTCGGCAGCTATGTCGCGGTCCACGATCAGAATGCCGCCCTGCGCAAGCAGATCGCCGATGAGCGCGCGATCACGATGCGCGCGCGGGCGATCAACTATGAAAATCGCCGTTTGAAGGCGCTGCTCGCGCTGCGCGAGCGGGTCGGCGTACCGGTCACGACCGCGCGGCTGGTGAGTTCGTCGGCGGCGAGCACGCGGCGCTTCGCCACGCTCAACGCGGGCGCGTGGCAGGGCGTCGAGCATGGTCAGCCCGTGCTCGGCCCGGAGGGACTGATCGGCCAGGTGCTCGAATCCGGCCCGAACACCGCGCGCGTGCTGTTGCTCACCGATCCCGAAAGTTCCGTGCCGGTCCGGCGCACCCGCGACGGCCTGCCCGCGCTGGCGCAGGGGCGCGGCGACGGGCTGGTCGACATCCGCTCGGTCAGCAACGCGGCGGCCACCTTCTCGCCGGGCGAGGTGTTCGTCACCTCGGGCGCCGGCGGTGTCTACCCGCCCAATATCCCAGTGGCCCGCGTGCTGCGCCACGGCCGTGACATCGTGCTCGCGGAGACGGCGGTACGGCCGAGCACGCTCGATTTCGCGCTGGTCCAGCGTGCCTATCTGCCGCCGCCAGCGCCCGCGCCGACTGCGACGCCGACGCCTGCCGCGAAGGCGAAGAAGCCGTGAGAAAGCCGCGCCGCCGTGGCCCTTTCGACGAGGCCCCGGACTCCCGCGTCGGCCGGCTGCTGCCCGCGCTGTCCGTGATGCTGGGATCTTGCGTCACGCTCTGGCCGACGATCGCGTCCTTTCCGTTTCTGCCTCCAGTCGGGCTGCTGATGCTGCTCGCGTGGCGACTGATCCGGCGTGATGCCATCCCCGTCTGGGCGCCGCTCGCGCTCGGTCTGTTCGATGATCTGCTGAGCGGCCAGCCGTTCGGGCTCGGCATCACCACCTGGGCGCTATGCTTCTTCATGATCGACCTGATCGACGAGCGCCTCGTTTTCCGGGATTTCTGGCAGAACTGGCTGATCGCGGCGGGCGGCACCGCCTTTTACCTGATCTGTGGCCGCCTGGTCGCGGTCCCCTTCGGCACCCATGTCGATACCGTACTGTTGCTTCAGGTGCTTACCTCCGTGCTGTTGTTCCCCGTCATTTCGCTGCTTTGCGCCTGGCTCGATCGGGATTACGAACCGGCATGAGCCGTCCCCCGCGTATCGTCACCGAAGCTACGCAAACCTACAGCTTTTCGCGCCGCGCGCTGATGCTGGGCGCGGCGCAGGGTGGCGTCGCGCTGCTGCTGGCCGGTCGCATGACCTGGCTGGCGATCGCTGAAAACGCGCATTACAGTCTGCTGTCCGAAAGCAACCGGGTGAACATGACCCTGGTGCCGCCGCGCCGGGGCTGGATCGTCGATCGCCACGGCGCACCCATCGCCAACAATCGCACCGATTTCCGCGTCGATTTGATCCCCGATCTGCTCGAGGACAAGGAAAAGATCCTTGGCGAGTTGCAGCGCCTCCTGAGCCTTCCTCCCGAGGAGATGGCGCGTATCGCCGCCGATCTGAAGCACGCCGCCGGCTTCCAGCCGGTCCAGGTGGCGGACAATCTCGATTGGGATCGGTTCGCCGCGGTCAGCGTCCATCTGCCCGAACTGCCGGGCGTCGCGCCAACCCGGGGGTTCGCGCGCAGCTACCCCGCCGGGGCGGCGGTAGCACACCTTACCGGCTATGTCGGGGCGGCCTCGGCCGAGCAATATCTCAAGACCAAAGACCCGTTGCTGCTCGTACCCGGTTTCAAGCTCGGCAAGGATGGCCTTGAAAAGATGCTGGAAAGCCAGTTGCGCGGTCGCCCGGGCGCCAAGCGTGTCGAAGTCACCGCGCGCGGCAAGCTCGTGCGCGAGCTCGCGACCCGCCCCGACACGCCCGGCCAGACGACGCGATTGACGATCGACGCGGGATTACAGGAATATACCGCGCGGCGGTTGGGCACCAACTCTGGCTCCGCCGTGGTGATCGACTGCCTCACCGGCGAGATGCTCGCGATGGTGTCGATGCCCGCCTATGATCCGAACAGCTTCTCCGACGGGATCAGCCATCTCGAATGGAAGATGCTGTCGGACAATGACCATGTTCCGTTGATGAACAAGGTCTTGCAGGGGCTTTATCCGCCCGGCTCGACGGTCAAGCCGATGAACGGCCTTGCGCTGCTTGCCGCCGGCGTCGATCCGGGGATGCGGGTCAATTGCTCGGGCGCGCTGCGCGTCGGCAACGGCGTGTTCCACTGCCACAAGAAGCGCGGTCACGGGCCACTCGATCTCAAAAACGCGATCATGCAGAGTTGCGACATCTATTTCTACGAGATGGCGCGGCGTGTCGGCTATGACGCGATCGCCCCGGTCGCCCGCGCGATGGGGCTGGGCCAGAAGTTCGACCTGCCCTTCGCCAGTCAGCGTTATGGCACGGTACCAGATCCGGCGTGGAAGCTACGCAAATACAAGGAACAATGGACCGTCGCCGATTCGCTGAACGCGTCGATCGGCCAGGGCTATGTGCTCGCCAACCCGCTCCAGCTCGCGGTGATGGCGTCGCGCCTCGCGTCCGGCAAGAACCTTCACCCCAGCATCCTCGCTGGACACGCCCCGGCTCCTAACGACCTGCCGATCTCGGCCGAGCATTTCGCGGTCGTGCGTGACGCGATGTTCGGCGTGGTCAATGGCGGGGGTACCGGCGGGGCGGCGCGCATGCAGATTCCCGGTGTGGCGCTCGCGGGCAAGACCGGCACCGCGCAGGTCCGCCGCATCTCGATGGCGGAGCGGAGCTCGGGCGTGCTCAAGAACGCCTCGCTGCCGTTCAAGCTACGCGACCATGCGTTGTTCATCGGCTTCGCGCCTGCGGATAAACCGCGTTACGCCACCGCCATCGTGCTGGAACATGGCGGACATACCGTGCGCAACCTCGATACCCCCGGCATCGGCCGCGATATCATGACCTATCTGTTCGACCGCGACAAAGCGATGGCGACGCTCGCCGAACTCGAACCGACCTGGGGCGGAGACATCCAGACGCGCATGGCCGCCGAGGCGACCGCGTATCGTGCCGCCGCCAACGCGCCGCCCCCCGCGGTCGCGGTCCAGACCGAACTCAACGCGACGGCACCCACCGAAGCGCCCGCGGTCAACGCGGCGACCGCCGCCGACGTCTCGACCGCCGAATCGGTCGCGCACACCAATGCCGCGGGCAACAGCATCGCCGCCGACGGCACGACGGAGCGCGATCAATGAGCGCACGGGACTATATCCCCAAGCCGATCTCGCAATTGCCCTGGCTCATCATCCTGCTGACGCTCGCGATTGGCTGTTTCGATCTGCTCGTGCTCTATTCGGCGGCCGGCGGCAGCGTGTCTCCCTGGGCGAAATCGCAGGGCATCCGCTTCTTCGTGTTCCTGCTCGGCGCGATCGGACTTTCGCGCGTACCCGCGTCCGCCTTCGGCAAGGCCGCCCTGCCCGCTTATGGCGTGCTGGTCGTGCTTCTGGTGCTCGTCGAGCTGATCGGCGCGGTGCGCGGCGGCGGCCAGCGCTGGCTCGACCTGGGTATCATCCGCTTGCAGCCTTCGGAATTGATGAAGCTGGCGATCGTACTCGCGGTCGCCAAATTCTACGACGGATTGCCAGCGAGCGAGACGCGTCGGTTCAGCGCGATCTGGCCCGCCGCAGCGCTGATCCTGCTCCCGGCCGCGCTCGTGATGAAGCAGCCCGATCTCGGCACGGCGCTGATGATCATGGCGAGCGGCATCACGGTGATGTTCCTCGCCGGCGTGCCGCTGAGGCTGTTCATCGGCGGCGCGCTGGCGGTGGGCGTCGCCGTACCGTTCGCCGTCAATTTCGTGTTGCATGGGTATCAGCGCAACCGCATCCTCGTGTTCCTTGATCCCGAAAGCGATCCGCTCGGCATCGGGTATCACATCAGCCAGTCGAAGATCGCGATCGGATCGGGCGGCATCTTCGGCAAGGGTTTCCTCAACGGTACGCAGAGCCATCTGGATTATCTGCCCGAAGGCCATACCGATTTCGCGCTCGCGACGATGATGGAGGAATGGGGGCTGGTCGGCGGCGTGTTGCTGATCCTCGCGTTCTTCGCGATCATCTATTGGGGCATGAACGTCGCCCAGCACGCCGAAAGCCGCTTCGCCCGGCTGACCGCAGCGGGGCTGGCGACGACCTTGTTCTTCTATGTGTCGATCAACATGGCGATGGTGATGGGTCTCGCGCCCGTCGTCGGCGTGCCGCTGCCGCTGATCAGCTTCGGCGGCTCCGCGCAGATGACGGTGATGCTGTGTCTCGGCGTGTTGATGTCGATCGACCGACAAAATCGAAAAACCGTTCGATGGTAGCGAAAAAGGGGTTGCATCCCGCCGCGCGGATGGTAACAGCGCACCTCCCGACGCGGTGGCGCTGCCAAGCACCTCTCGCTACAGGAATGGACGCATAGCTCAGTTGGTAGAGCAGCTGACTCTTAATCAGCGGGTCCTTGGTTCGAGCCCAAGTGCGTCCACCATTTTCCGAATCATTGGATTCCAAGAGGTTAGAGTGATTCGCTGAGAGCGATTCGGAACCGAATCCCTCCCGATTTCGCCCCGATTCGGGGTCCAAAATCGCCGGTTTGCAGTTTTGGTTTGCAATTTGGGGTTCTCGGCACCGCGCATTCAGGCGGGTTCCTTCGTCTCGAGAAGCGCGATCGCGGAGTTCGCCATCGCCCCGTCGCGTAGCAGATAATGCGCATCGAGGATCGCCTCGACGTCCCTCAGGCTATGCCCCGTGATCGTCGCGATCTGCGGCACGGACGCCCCCGCAATAGCGAGACGGGTCACCACCGTGCCTCGCAAATCATGGAACGTCAGACCTGCGACGCCCGCCTTGGCGCACCCCTTCCGCCAGGAAGTCCGGAAGCCATCGCTCGTCCAAGCCGTGCCCCGCATTGTCACCAGGATGGTTTCGGGGAGCGGCTTGCCCTCGGCCTCGTATTTGCCCTTCAGGGCGTCCAGGGAGGCCTTCAGAGGCGCTCCGACCGGTATCAGCACCCGTTTCAGCGTGCGCTTCCCGGACTTACTCTTGGTCTTGTTCTGGGCGACCCGAATGTGGGTCCCGGTATAGGCGCTCCATAGCAATTCAATGAGATCGCCCTGGCGCTGACCCGTCCAGATAGCGAGCTTGAGCGCGAGGTGTAGATGCTCGGGCGCCTTGGCATAGAAGCTCGCCTCTTCGGCCTCTCGCCAGATGAACTCCGCGCGGCTGCCCCGGTAGAGGCGGCCCGGCCGCTTGCAGGGATTCGCGGTCACAAGTCCGCGGTCGAGCGCCCAAGCTATGATTCTCGCGAGGATGGAGAAGCGATAATCAGCCGTCCGCTGAGATGCTTGGCCGACGCGATCGCGCCAGGCGAGAAACTCCCCCCGCGTCCGACGATCCTCAAGAGCAGCGACAGGAAGGTCGCCGAACTCCGCGCGGATATGGACGAGGTGCTTCTTATAATCCTTCTGCGTCCGGTCGGCGAGTTGGGTATAGTCGGATGAGATAAGAAACGCGTCAAAGATGGAATTTAGCACCTCGACGGCAGGCTTCACGATCGGCTTTTCATGGGCAGCGAAATAGGACTTGTGGAACTCACGTGAGCCCGGGCTTCCTTCTAGGCGCGGGCCGCCGCGCCAAGCATAGTAATACGTAGTCGTCCTGCCGCTTGCGAGCTTCTTTCGAACTTTTAGGACACCATTGAGTTTAACGCGCATCGCGTTTCGCTTTCCAATTATCGAACGAGTTGCTGGTCGGAGAGCTGCCTTGCTGCTCCGTGTGGAAGAGCACGATCCTTCCGTCCGGGAAGATCTCAGTCCGGACGACGGAAAGGCCGCTTTCGGTCGCCATTCGAACCAGTTCTTGCAGGTTCGGGCGCCGAGGGGCTCGGGATGGTCCACTAGCCATGGCGATGCTCCCCGAGGGAACCGCCGGCCGTACGCCACGCTCTCCAACCCCCTCTCCCCTCCTCCCAAACTAGGAAGAGAAACTGCGCGATCGTCGAACGCAGCGTGGCCCCGCGCGAGAGCCATTCGCGCGAGGTCAGATGAAAACGGGTTCTCTCGGTCGAGAGGACATTGCTGTGGAGAAAAGCTTGCACGTACGACATCCCACACGCCTTTCGGCGACTCGGATGTGGACCATGAAGCGAGTTGACCTTAGCCCAAGTGGCGATGCTGGGGAAGTGCCTCCGCATGGGATGCGATCGGTGCCGGCGATCTCTTGTTGGATCAGCGGCCGTGTGCGTCACTCGCTCGCGGGGACGATCGCGTGGGAGATGGCCTCGACGCCACGACGGAGGTGATCGCGGACGCGCCGTCGCGAAATTCTCATACGCGTCCCAATCGCCTCGACGCTCAAGCCGTGTCTCGCGCTCAGGATAAGCACTTCCCTGGTTTGCCGGTCCAGCCGGGCAAACGCCACTTCGATTGAAGGATCGGTCGTGTGCAGAAGCGCGATCACCTCGTGGGGCACCAGGATCCAGGCCTTGACCTGAATACCTCCGGGATGAGGACGGACCTCGTCTTCGCAAGGATCCACGGACACGCCACGGATCGTGTTGGCGTTCGCGCGGGCATGCGCGATCACCGAGCCGCCGAACTTGAGCGTTGCTCGTTCCGCGGCGAGATAGGAGCTGATGCGCTGGACCGTCGCGCGATTTTGCATGAACCGGAGTCCGGGGCCGCGAAGTAGTCGGCGGCAGTCGCGCAACAATTGGAGTATGGGCTGGTCAATCATGGGAGCCTCGCTGAATGGCTTGGCCGTCGATGCGATCGGGCTCCTCCCGATCACCTCAGGCCGCCATCCCCCACCCCCCTCCTTCTCCCAATTGGTTCGGATTCTGGCCCCAGTCTTCGCGGGAAGATGATGTGGATTTTCGCGATCTTGGTTGCAGCGAAGAAAAATCTTAGATCCGATAATCGAGTGAAACCCCTGATCATTCCTTACTATAAATGTTCAGGACGAGGCGTGCCGAGACGCGCCAACCGGCGCCCGCCGCGCCGGCAATCCTCACCAGAATTTGCACCATAATCTGGTGTCAAATTATCTCGCTACGAGCTCGATCCGGACCCAATTTTTCTCGACAAATCTAGGTGTTTAGGAAAGGATATGAGCATTCCAAAATTGAGAAGATCGCGCCGGTATCGGGTGCGGCGCGGAGAGGATGATGATCTATGGATCGCGTCAAGGATTTCGATAAGTTTATCGATAGGATGAGGGATGCACGCGACATCAGCGTGCTTGACGACGTGATGGACGAAATCACCCGCGTGCTGGGTTTCGACCAGTTCGCGCTTGGGCACCACGTCGATCTCGTTCGGCCGCCGAGCAATGCCATTCGCCTGACCAATTACGATCCAAGTTGGATCAATGAATCATTGGAACAGCGATTCTTTGCGGACGATCCGGTCCACGCGGTGAGCGCTCGCCTCATGCGCCCATTCCGGTGGGACGAACTTTCCGACCACATCAAGATGACGGAACATCACCACCGGATTCTCGACCGTGCTCGCACTTTCGGTCTCATTGGCGGTCTCACGGTGCCGGTCCGGCTGACCGGTGAGTTCGAGGGCAGTTGCTCTTTTGCGACAAGCGACTTGTCGAGGGTGCATTCGTTGGCGTTGGCGCTTAGCCACACCGCGGCAACATTCGCGTTTGAGGGTGCTCGTCGACTGATGCGCCAGATGGACGGAAAAGGAGCGGAACCCGTGCCCGATTTCACGACCAAGCAACGAGAGATGCTCATCCTCGTCGGGCGAGGCAAGACAGACGGCGAGATCGCCGATCTCATGGGCGTCTCGCGACGAATGGCCCATGAACATGTCGAATCCGGCCGTAGAGCCTATGGCAATGCTCAACGCACGTTGATGGTGATTCGTGCGGTTTTCGATGGAGTCGTCACCTTCGCAGACATCTTGCGCCGATAAGTCAAGTGTCGAGCTAGCCAATGGGTGCGTGCGTGGTTCACGCATGATGTTGCTTCCCGTCACCACGGGAGGCGAATCCAATGATCCGAATCTTCGAAGGCGCCGAGAGACCCGGCGCAAATCCCCTCTTCGACGCGATGTACCGGGACCGCAAACGGGTCTTTGTCGACCTTAGGAAGTGGGACGTCCCCGTCATCGATGGAGAATTTGAGGTCGACCAGTTCGACGGACTGCGCACCGTCTATTGCATCGCGAGGGACGAACGCGGCCTGCACCACGGATCGATCCGGCTGCTGCCGAGCAGGGGCCCGCATATTCTGGGCGACCTTTTCCCGGATCTCTGCAGCAACGGCGTCCCGATCGGACCGGATATCTGGGAACTCACTCGGGCCTGCCTCTCACCGGAGCTCGCCCGTGGTGAGCGGGAGCACATCAGAAATGCGCTGACCACCGCTGTCGTGGAGTATGCGCTGTTTCGCGGGATAAAAGCCTATACCTGCATCGCCGACGGGCACTGGATGAGCCAGGTGTTGGCGCTAGGCTGGAACTGTCGTCCGCTCGGTCTCCCGCAGCTCATCGGACGCTCGATGACCGGAGCGCTGGAAATCGAGATCACGCCGGCAACGCCGACCCTTCTCGAGCAGGCGGGCACCTTTGTGCGCTGCAAGCTCGTCTCGCTCGACGACACAGTCGTCGCGCACGCGTGAGGAGGCGGAAATGCTCGTGACCCTCGAACGCAACGCGGCGCACTGGACGGCCGAGCTGGTCGACCAAGGCTATTGCATCATCCGCGGCGCCGTCGCGAAATCGCTTGTGACTGAGACGAGCCGGGATCTCGCGGAGAGCTTCGCTCGGACAGCGCTATCGGTCGGCCCCTTCTATGGGAGCAATACCAGACGATTCCACGGTCTGCTGGCGCGGTCGCCACGCATCGCAGATTTCGTGGCGCACGATCTGGTACTGACGATCGTCAACGACGTGTTGGGTCCGAATTGCGACCATATCCAGCTCAATCTCACCCAGGCGATCGAGATCGTCCAAGGGGGCGAGGCGCAGCCTCCGCATCGGGACCAGGACATGTGGCCGCTTCGGCATTCTGGCGTCGAGTATCTGGTCAACGTCATGTGGCCGTTCAGCTCCTACACCGAGGCCAACGGCGCGACCCTGATATGGCCCGACAGCCATCGTCGTCAGGACGAGATGCTTCTGCCGCCCGAGGAAGCGGTTGCGGCCGAGATGGAGCCGGGCGACGTGCTCCTCTTTCTGGGCTCCACCCTGCACGCCGGCGGAGCAAACCTTACAGTCGATCCGCGTAGGGGAATGATCATCAGCTATAGCCTTGGCTGGCTGAAACCCTATGAGCTGTCATGGCTCGCCTACCCGCCCGATATTGCCCGGGGCTTCTCTCCTGAGGTGGCCGCGCTCGCTGGCTACCGGGCTCATCGTTCCAATCTCGGCACGCACGAAGGCCGATGCCCTTCCTTCCTGCTTGAGCGGGAAAGGGAGTTCGAGATCGGCGCGATCGATGCCCTTCTCCCTGCCCAGGAAGAGCTTATCGCCGCTTATCGCCGGGGCGATATCGGCCCTGGCTTCGTCCCCGAAACAGCCGTGGTTCACGAGGCGGGGCCTTCGGGAGTGCCCACGTGATGTACGACGGGAAAATGTCCCGGCGGGTCGAGATGGCCCGCCTGCTGGTATCACAGCGGACGATTGTCGGCGATGTGCTGGACGTATCGGTCTGTCCCAATCCCATTCTCGATATGCTTCTGGATCTCTATCTCGCGCGCCATGAGCATCGCGAGGTCTATCTCTGGCCGCTCTGCATCGCGGCACATTGCCCGCTATCGACGGGACATCGGAAAGTCCGATTCATGGAGAAGCGTGGTTTCGTGATCCGGGGAAATCCGGGGCGGGATCGGCGTCGCGCCAATGTTCTCATGACCGACCAGGGCGCGGAACTCATGGATACGATTCTCGATCGGATGACAACGCGCGTGTTCGATACCTGCGCGGCGCAACAAATCTAACCTCCACCTCCGGGGCCTTCGCCGATCGGCCGCACCTGCATGAAATATGCAAGCCGCTCCAATTTCAGCCTTGCCTCTTTGCGTAGAACGCGCAACCTACCCCCGCTTCCGGAACAAGAACGGAAGTGGGGCGTGGAAACCCCTTTCCTCATGGGCTCGGTCACAGCTTCTGCGGCCGGGTGGCATGCGCGTATGTCCAGCCGGCAACGGTAAAGGCGCATGCGCCTGATCCGTGAGGCAGGTTTCCAACATCCGGCTCAGGCCGTCGCTCCGAGGGGACATAGGTGCGACGAATGAGGCGACACAATATTGAGGGAGAGCCCGGACGAACGGGACCGAGAGATGGTGATTGGCGCGCGGCCGGCGCGCCGATGGCTCGACGCGAATTGCCTCTCCGATGAGTATCAGACCGGCATGGGCCGCGAGGCGGGAACTCGAAGAACCGAGTGAAGAGGAGCACGGCGGGCATCCCGATTTCGCCGACTTTTATCGTAGCGAGATTCCCCGACTTCGAAGATTCTTCCGGAGGAAGATCCGAAACCCCGAAGATGCCTTCGACATGGCGCATGAAGCGCTCACTCGTTTCCTTGCCGTAGCCAGACCGGCGAAGATTACCTCTCCGGGCGGCTACCTCACGCGCATTGCCAGCAACCTGGTCCTCGATCGCGCGAAACGCGGTTCGACCAAACTGGCCGACATCTCCCTACCGCTAGACGAAGCGCTCGATGCAGCGTCCGATATGGACCTGCATCGCCAGACCGAACTTCGGCACGAAGCCGAGCGCTGGCGGGCAATATTGTCTCTCCTCCCGCCGCTCTCGCTTGACGTCTTTCTCCTCAACCGTATCGAGGGGCACACCTACGCCGAAGTGGCGGCTCGCTTGGACATCTCGGTCTGGCGGGTCCAAAAGCAGATGCAGAAAGCGCTGCGCCACATCGAAGCTCACGCGGATCGCGACGATGTCTGATCTATCAGCCAAGGACCAGCGGGACGCCCGCAAATGGCTGATCAAGATGATGGATCGCCCGGACCTGCATGAAGAGGGGCTTCACGCCTGGCTCGAAGGCAGACCCGACCGGCGAGACTTCTATCTTTCGCTTCACGGCAAAATGAGCCGCGCGACGGCCGGCGCGGAACTGAGCGGCATGCAGCCGGGACAGCAGACTGTCCGCACCGCCCCTCAAACGCCGTCGCGCCGGTACGTCTGGGGTCCCGTAGCGGCGACAGGATTGGCCTTTGCCATCTTGCTCGTCGCCGGTCTCCATGGCCTCGCAGGCTATCGCAACGACATTCCTGACGGCAAACTCCGGACCGTTCTACTTTCGACGCGCGTGGGAGAAGTTCGTCCCGAGCGCCTGGACGATGGGACGGTGGTCACGCTCGACACCGGAACGGCGATTGATGTGAAGATCGCGCAGGGAGTCCGTACCGTCGTCCTTCGGCGCGGCCGTGCGCGGTTTGTTGTGACGCCAACGACCATGGACAGGCCGCTTACCGTCCTGAACGGCGAGAATAGCGTCGTAGCGAGCGCAGGCACCTTCGATGTCAGCGACCGCGGCAATCTCAGCGCGCTCGTCGTTGAAGGCTCCGCGGAGGTTCGTCTCCGGCCAGCGGTCTTCATCGCAGGCGCAAACCGATCGATCAATCTGGGCGCCGGACAGAAACTGGTCTTTACCAGTGGACAACAAGCCGCTCCGGCGGCCATCGCTGCGCGGCCCTCCGACGCGCAATGGATTGGTGGCGTGAAATCGTTCAGTGAAGTCTCTATCGGCGAGGTGCTTGCCGAGGCGAATACCTACAGCGAGACGAAGATCGTGCTCGCGGATCCCTCACTGGGTGCGAAGCTCATCACGGCGGAGCTTCATATCCGCGATGTGGAGGCGGTTGCGAAGGCTGTCGCCGGCTTCTTGAGACTGGACATCGATCGCACTCGGCCGGGAAAGCTAATTCTGACCGCGGTGAATTAGTTCGCCGGGACCGGCCTGAAATTCTGCGTCTGTCGTCTTTCCAGATAGGGCCTCGGTTGTTTCGGGAGGCCGCTATGGTGCGAGAGGCACAGCGGAATGAGAGCCAACAGCTTCGGGATTTTCTTCGCCCCGGCCGTAATCGTTTCGAGTTGGACGCCGGGCGCGGTTGCCCAGGAACCAAGCCGTCTTCATTATGAAATGCCGGCGATGGATCTCAGTGTTGCATTACGGGCGATAGCGCGCAGGACCGATCATCAGCTGATCGCCGACAGCGCTTCGATCAGAGGAAAGCGGTCGAATCCGATCAGTGGCGATTTCACGGTGGATCAGGCGATCGAGATCGTCATCGAAGGGTTGCACCTCGACTTCGAGATCAAGGACCGGACGATCTTCGTTCGGCCTGCAATGCGACGGTCGATGACCGTGTAGGAAATTTCGTTCGCTCAGCGCGGCGAGCCGGTCTGCTCGTTCGGTTCCATCGTTTCGACGAAGTGGACGCGCTGGATCGGATGATGGTGCGCCAAGGGGATCATGTCGATCGCGGCGAGGATCTTGTAGGCATGGATCTCTGCTTCATCCATGTCCTCGCCAAGAAACTGCCGAGGCAGGTTCAACCGGTGCTCGAGAAGGAGCATGGGTATCATCAGGAATGCCGAGGAGAGTCCGAGCACATGCGCGCACCGGATATGCTCGTCGATCCGCGATTTGGGGCTCCCCGATTCGATCTCGCGGAGCCACCGCACGCCAATACCCACCTCTGCAGCGAGGCGCCGTTGGGATTTACGCTGAGAACGGCGACGAACCTCGATTCGGCGGCCGGAAATCCGCTTCACCTCGGCTAAAACAGACGCACGTTCTTCTTCGTGAGCGATGCTCTGATGCGACATCAGGGTCTCCCTGAGTGTAGCTCAAAGCTCCCTTGCACGCTCCGACTGAAAAAAATTAGCGTATTTCACGCAGGCCACCAAACGGAGAAGTTTTCAAAATGAAAGGATTTTGACGATTTTATCGATCACTGTTGAGACGCGCTCAGACAGCAGCCGAGACCAGTTCATGCATTAGCTTATAGGCTGCCCGGACATCGTCATCGGTTGCGTCCAGCATGATCGCGATGCCGGCTACATAGAGTTCCCCGGCGCCTGGGGTTTTGTAGATTGTCCTGTTCCTCTCCAGTTTCTTGATCATTCGATAGGTCACGTCCTCGGAGATGTCGGCCATCCCGACATAATAACAGGTGGGACCGCTGAAGCTGCGTGTCCGCGAATGGTCGAGCACATCTGCGAGGGTCGCGGGATGTACGCGGTCGGCAAGAAGCAGGGCGACGAACTGCGTGTGCCCGTGCGGCACGAACGAATGTGAGACTCTGCCCAGCTTGAAGTTGCAAGACAGGAATGCCTCGCATCCAAGCTCTGACAGGCGAATCCTATAGGTCCTGGTTTTCACCAGCCGTTCTTCCCTCGGTAATCTGCGCTTTCCCATTCCTGGATTGACGACAATCGGCGGGATTCGAGCCAATTGAGGCGCAAAAGCGGCAAATAAATGCCCCCTCGCGGTAGTGTCGTGCCCTAGTACCGCACTTCAGTGCCCTAGCTATTGTCGGCCTCCTGTTTGGTCCTGCAACAGGTCTTCAACGCGGTCAGACGGGCGACTCCGACACCAGTTCAAAGCTCCCGCCCGAACTCTCCGCACAGATCAATGTCGAGGATCGTATCATGAGACAGCCATTTTGTGGTTGGCTGCTGACGGCTGTTGTCGTCAGCACGGCGCCAACTGCGCAAGCCAGCACGCCCGAGTCCGCCCGGCAACCGTCCAACGGTATTCCGTGCGCCGCGGCGGGCAATCTCCGTCCTTCGGTGGACATTACCTGCTGCCACGGACCGGATTTCAAGCCGGCCCACCCCACGGCGCCGCAATCGATGCCCGTCAGCTCGTCCCTTCAGCCCGCGACTTCGCGAGTTGCAATGGGAGGTGAGGTGAAATGACCCGGCGCACCCGACGTCTCGCCATAGCCCTTTTGGGGCTCCCGGCGCTCTTCGCATCGAGCACCGCGCTCGCGCAGCAAAAGAGCGACGATGCGACCCTTGCGGCAGCGGCCGCGGAGGCTGAGCAGCAGCTCCAACAGACGTTCACCAACCTGCAGTTCGAGGATTTCGGCCCCTCGCCGATCACGGGTCCGATTTATCAGGCCACTGCAGGCGGGCGCATCATCTATTACGCTCCCAAGAGCCAGCACCTCATCTTCGCGGCCGTTTACAACAAGGATGGCATCAACCTGACCGCGCTCGCCCAGGAGCAGGGCGCGCAGCGCAAGCTCAAGGTGATCGATCCTGCGAAGGCCTTTGCGATCGGACCGGCGAATGCGCCGACGGTCATCGAGTTCACCGACCCAAGCTGCCCGTATTGCATGGCGCTTGAGCGGTTCTGGGAGGCGAAGGCCGCGGAGGGGAAGCCCGTCCGGCGTCTCGTCTATTTCGTCAGCGTCATCCACCCGGACGCCGCATCCAAGGCAGAACATATCCTCTGTTCGCCTGATCCCCAGGCCGAACTCAAGGCGGTCTATTCGGGCCGGGTGCCGGCGACGCTTCGGCAGTGCACGGAAGGCCGCAAGAAGGTCGAGGAGGACGCAAAGACCGTCTCCTCGGTCGGCATCTCCGGAACGCCCACCGTCATCGTCGACGGCAAGGTTCTCACCGGCTTCCAGCAGGCCGAGCTCGAGGCATTCCTCGATCGACAGGCACAACCCAAGGCGGTGTCCGGTGCGCAGCGCTGATCGCCTGTCGGCCTGCAGTCCCTTTCTGGCGGGCGTCTGCCCGGCGCCGAGCGCTGGGCAGACGAACCAGGATGCCGGCGGCGGCGGTCCTTCGGAGCCGTCCACCGACGCCCCGGCCGACCTCGATCTCCATCGATGCCGGCAGGCATATCCCCGGACGGCTTCGGATCAGTGGAGCACTACAATGATGCGGAAAATCGGAAGTAAGGCGCTTGCCATCGCCAATGTTGGCCTCCCTTTGGGAGTCCTCGCCCTCACGAGCGGCACGGCTCACGCCTTCGCGCCGCCCGCCACGGGCGATCTCGGCTACGACATCTACGATATCGTGGTGAACAAGGGCGTGAAGGGCCCGCTCGGCTTCGTCGGCGGCGTGGCGGCCTTCCTGTTCGGCGTGTCCCGCCTGTTCAGCAACATCATGATCGGCATTCCGACGATCGTGGCTGCCGTCTGCCTCATCAAGGCGGACAGCATCCTCCAGACCTTCGGGATGGTCATCTGACGCATCGGCCGCGGCGACGCCGGTGCTGACCGGCGTTCGCCTCGTCCGCACGAGCTGGGGGCCGATGGTCGGCCTCTGGAAATGGCGCTCCTCGGAGCGGTCATGAAGCAGGAGGAGAAGAGCGATGGATGAGCGCTTGCCCCAGTATCTGCACCGTCCGGTTCAGATCCTCTGGTTTGGCTCGGACGAGTTCATGCTGGCGACCTCGACCGTGTTCGTCGCGGCGATCGTGGGCGGGATCATCGGTTGGGCTCTGATCGTCGCCCTTCTCCTTTTCATCCCGTGGAAGCGTAGCAAACCCAGGGGTTTTCTCGCCCACCTCGCGTGGCGCTGGGGCCTGGTCAGTTTCAATCACTATCCGGGTCCGACGCAGACCCGGTTCTGCGAGTAACGGCGATGGGCCTCTTCTCACGTCGCGAAGCGCCGAGCGATCCGCTGATCGGCAAGCCGGCAAGCTACGGAATCCACCGCTACCTGCAGGGCTCCTCGAACCTCTTCGAGGAGAATCGCCTCCTGAAGGCTGCGATCGCCGGCCTGTTCGGCGTGACGGCGGTCCTGGGGTTGGTTGTCTATACGACCAATCAGAACGCCCGAACGGTTGTTGTCCCCTTCGGCGCGAGCGGCGACCTTTATGTGACCGGGAGCAAGCCGTCCGAGGCCTATTTGCGGACCATGGTCCGCAACATCGTGGGGCTTGCAGGCACCTACTCCGCCTACTCGGCGGACCGCCAGTTCCAGGAGCTGCTCGGGCTTGTCCATCCATCCGTCTACAACGCGATGCGGGACTCCTTGAACGCGATCCTCGACGATCTCTCGCAAAACCCGACGCTCAGCATCGCGACCTATATTCGCAACGATCAACCCGTGACCTGGAACGAGCGCGAGATCGTCGTGCCGGTGGAAAAGGTTCGGGTCATCGGCGGCGTCATCCGCAAATTCCGCGGCAACATACGCATTGGCTACGCGATCGAGAACGGTCGCTTCTGGCTGACGCGCCTCTCCGAGGAGCAATTCGATGCTGAAACCCGTCAATAGGGTAGCGCTGGCGCTTGTTGTCGCGCTGGCCGCTGCCAACCCGGCGGCTGCCCAGACGATCCGGGCGTTGCCCGACCAGACGAGCCGCGTCCGGTTCTCGAACCACGACATCAATCACGTCGTCTGTGAGGGCGGCGATATCGAGGACGTCAAGTTCTCTGCGGAGAAGGGCATCGCCGTCGAAAAAGGCGGATCGGACGCCTGGATCAAGTTTTTGGTCAAGGAGACCGACGACGCCGGCCAGGTGACGCGCTCCTACGTGACCGCGCCGTCGGAATTCTTCATTGCCTGCAACGGCGCCAACTATCCGCTCTATGCCGAGCCCGCCGACGTCCCCGCGCAGACCGTGGTGCTGGTCGCCGGAACGGCCCAGCGGGCGCGCGCCAACAATGATCTCCTGGGGCCGCTCGTAGAAGAGGAGCGCGCCGTCTCCATCACGCTCGCCATCCTCGACGATCGGGTGCCGGCCTCGTTCGCAGAGGTGGCGCCGGCCGCCGGCACGATCCGGCTTACCGGCCTACCGACCGCGACTTTGGTCGAACATCGCCATCTCGATATCGAGGGTTCAGGCCTCACAGGCTCGGAATATCTCGTTCGCGCAAGCGCGCCGATGACGCTCGATGAGCGGATGTTCCTCGATCCGACGCTCGGCGTAGGGATTTTCGCAGTCACGTTCGATCGCGCGCAGCTCGCCGCCGGCGACACCGCGCGGGTGGTGATCATTCGGCGGGGAGCGGCACAATGAGCGGCGAGGATCTTCCGGACGGCGCGGGCCGGGCTTCCCCCTATCAGGCCCATCTCTCCGAAGAGGCGGCGCGTGACGGCGATCGTCCTGGCATCGCGATGGGCTCGAGGCCGGCGCTGCTCGATCTCAAGGCGCAGTGGGAGAAGCTGACCGCCAAGCAGAAGCTGCGCGCCAAGCAAGCGGGCGTGGCGATGGCGGTCGGTGTGCTCGGCATCGGCCTCTACAGCGCGACCGGCAATCACGAAGCACCCAAGCCGGCCAGCGACACGGCCAATCTCAACATGGGTGCTGGCCTGCGCGGCGATAGCCTCGAAGTGAAGATTCGCGGCGACCTGAAGAAGGTGCTCGATGGTCAGCAGCTTCTCGGCGACCGGGTTTCCGCGATCGAGGAAGGAAAGATCATCCCCGGCAGCAAACCGGAGGGCGCGGGGGCTGATGGCGATCTCCCGCCCGCTCTGCCCGGCGCCCCGCCAGGAAATCCGCCGAGCTTCCCTGCCCCGCCCAATACCGGCGATGTCGGCCCTGACGCCGACCGGCTTCCTGCCCCTCCCGCGCCAACTGCTGGTCCGCCGGCGCCTCCGGCGCCGCCGGTGGAGAAGAATGTCGGTGCGATCGGCTCCGCGACCAGTCAGGTCGTGCCGCAAGGCGCCGCCGCCGACGGATCGGCCGCTACCAAAAAAAAGAATCGGACGATCTATTTGGCGCCTGGTTTCATGAAGGCGCGCCTGCTGACGGGTATCGACGCCCTGGCGAGCCGCGACGCGACCAGCAATCCCGAGCCGATCATCGCGAGAGTCCAGGCTCCCGCAGTCCTGCCCAATGAGGTGAAGGCGAACCTCGCGGGCTGCTTCGTCATCGGCAACGCGACCGGCAGCTTGGCGAAGGAGCGCGTGGAGATTCAGCTCGTGTCGCTGTCTTGCGTCGACTTCGACGATCGCTCGGTGGTCGACCAGCCGGTGAAGGGCTTTTTCGTCGACGAGGATGGGAAGAAGGGCCTTTCGGGCAAGGTCGTGACCCGAGCCGGAGCGACGCTGGCGCGTGCGTTCCTCGCCGGCACGATCAGCGGCATTTCGCGGGCGGTCGAAGACACGTTCGGCGAAACGTCGACGTCGGCGCTCGGTACGGTTCGCACGCTCGATGCGGGCGACGCGGTCAAGAACGGCGTCGCAGGCGGCCTGTCCCGGTCATCCGACAAGTTGACGGATTTCTACCTCGACCTCGCCCGGCAGGCCGGTCCGATCGTCGAAGTTGGCGCCGCCAAGGACGTGGTCGTCGTCATCCAGGAGGGCGTGTCCCTCGAGATCAAACCCAGCGCCGGGATCAAATTCTGATGCGCGCGCTCAACGGAGATCGTCCGATGCTCAAAGCCGCCCGCACGCGGCGCGCCATGCTCGCGCCCATGCTCTGCCTGCCCCTGCTATTCCTATCCGGCTGCGCGACCTTGGGCTCGGCGCTTTCGCCGTACAGCGAGAAATTCAGCTGCAAGAACAGCGATCACGGCCAATGCATCCATCCCGAGAAGGCCTATGAGGATGCGGTCGCGGGCAGGAAGTCCAAATCGGACCCGGCGGTGACCAACGACAAGAAGCTCCTGGCGGCCGAAGACCGCGCCACCGCGAAGGAGAAGGCCAGGGATCGCAAGGCGAGCGCCCGCGCTTCGAAAGCAGCATCGGTTGCGCCGGCGGCGCCGGACAGATCCTATGCGGATCTCGCGTCGAGCGTCTCGGACGCCGGCACGCCGATGCTGCGTCCGTCGCGCACAGTGCGCACGCTCATCCTTCCTTATGCCGACCGGCAGCGGCCGGATCGGCTGTACATGTCACGTTTCGTCTATTCGATGCTCGGCCAACCTGTCTGGGTGGTTGGCAGCTATCTCGTCGAGCCGGCCGGAAAGGCACCGAATCCGCCTGTTCTGCGCTCAGTACGCGACGCCGGCACCGAGGCCGGCGCGGGCGTTCCGTCGTCGCCGGAGCCGCGTCCGTGAGCGCGCGCACGATCGGCGCCGATCGCGGCCTGACGCGAAACCGGCTCCAGGCGGCCGTCCAACGCGACGCCTATTCGGACTTTCTGCCGATGGTCGCCTGGGTCGAGGAGGAAGAGGCTTTTCTCTGTATCGACGATGGCTGGGGCCAGGCCTGGGAGCTTGTGCCAGCGGCTTATATGTTCGCCCATGTCCAGCAGGCATTACTGGGTCTGCTCAACATTCAGTTCCCGGAGGGCACGACCCTTCAACTGATCACCTTTGCCGATCCGCTGATCGATCCCGCGCTCGATGCCTATCTCGATCTCAAGTCCCGTCCGGACCCGCTCGTTCAGGCTTCGGCACGCCGAACCGCCGAGTATCTTCGCGCGGGAACGGACGGGCTCGCAGCGCTTCACGGCATCCCGGTGCGCGATTTTCGACTGTTCCTCGCGATCAAGACGCGGGGACGGCTCGGCGCGGATTTGCGCCGGCAGGTCGAAGAACAATTGGCGAAGATGGGAATCCGGCGATTGCCGCCCGAGGAACTGGTCAGCTTCTACCGTCGGATCTTCAACGGGGTCTTCGAGCCCGCACCAGGCGTGTTCTCGGAAGCGGGTGAGCCCGGCTCGCCAGCGCTCGCCATTCGCAAGCAGATTATCGACGCTGGCCCCGACCTGTTTTTCGATGGACCGGAGCTTTTCATCGGCAACCAGGTCGCCCGCTGCCTGACACCGAAGGCGCCTGCCCGCCGGATCACCGCCGAGCGGACCAACCGACTATTGGGCGGCATGCGCGGGTCCGCCGAGGACAGTGATCAGATCGGCGGGCCGTTCCTGTACTGCCTGACAGTGTTGTTCGACGTCTCGCAATTCGAGGTCCACAAGCGCGCCCAGATCCTCTCGGCCCAGAAGGCAGCGGGTAGCTTCGCGATCGAGGTCGGCAAGCAACTGGAGGAGATCGGTTGGATCCTCGACGAGGCCGCCAACAGCCGCTTCGTCTCGGTAATCCCGACTGTCTGGATGTTCGGACGCGACCGCGCCCAGGCCCGCGAGATGGCGGCGCGCGCCAAGCGACTTTGGGAGTCCGAGCCCCTGCCCTTCATGGTGCAGGAGGAGAGCTATCTTCTCCCGGTCCTGCTCGCCGCGAGCCTGCCATTCGGGCTCTACCCCGAGAAGCGCACGATGAAGCTGCTGGAGCGCGATTTCCGGATGCCGGCGAAGGCGGCCGCGTTGCTCTCCCCGGTCCAGACGGATTTCCGCGGAGGTGGGCGGCCTGCACTGCTTTACGTGGGAAGGAAGGGCCAGCTCGTCACGCTCGATCTCTTCGACCCGCGCATCAACAACTACAACTTCATCGTCTCGGCCGAATCCGGCGCGGGCAAAAGCTTCCTGCTCAACAACCTGTGCCAGCAATATTACGCGCAGGGCGCGCTGATCCGCATCATCGATATCGGCGGCAGCTACCGCAAACTCTGCACGCTCTGCTCGGGCCGGTATATCGACATCGGCGAGGAGCGGCTGGTTCTCAATCCGTTCGACATGGGACTGGCCCTCGACGGTGACGATCGGCAGTCGGCTATCGCCATGGCAGTCACGATCGTCGCCGAGATGGCGAACGCATCGACCCGCAAGCCGGTGACAACGAGCGAATGGAATTTGCTGAAATCGGCCTCACAGTGGACCGTCGACCGCGGTCGCGGTGAGGCGGGCATCGACGCGGTGCGCGAATGGCTCGGCCGCTATCCGGCCAATGCGTCGAGCGACCTCGACCGGGTCGAGCATCTGATCCCGGTCGCGCGCGAGCTGGCGTTCAACCTGCGCGACTTCGGCAGCGACGGTGCTTACGGCCATTTCTTCAACGGCCGCTCGACCCTCGACATTTCGCGCGACGAGTTCGTCGTGCTCGAGCTGGAACGACTGAAGTCGGTTCCCGACCTCTTCAATGTCGTGATCATGACGGTCGTCAACGCCGTTACGCAGGAGCTCTACCTCTCGGCGCGCGATCGTCCGCGGTTCGTGCTTTGCGACGAGGCCGCGCAGTTCATGACCCGGACCGACGGCCAGGATCTCTCGCGACTGGCAGAAGCGTTCGGGCAGGGATATCGTCGCGCCAGAAAATACCAGGGCAGTTTCGGCATCGTGCTGCAGAGCATGAACGACCTGCTGCTCTTCGGCGGCACGGGCCAGGTCATTCTCGAAAATGCAGCGACCCGCTTTTTGTTGCAGGGCTCGACCTACGACAAGGCAGTAGACAACAAAATCCTCGATTATTCAGGCTTTGTGCTCGAACTCTTAAAGTCGGTTCGCAACGCCAAGCCGAACTATTCCGAGGTGTTCATCGACAGCCCCCTGGGGCTCGGCATCGCCCGGCTGGTTGTCGACCCCTTCTCCTATTGGATCAACACGAGCGCGCCCAACGAGGTGGCAGCATTCGAGGCAAAGCTGCGCGCCGGCCGCTCCCCTTTGGTGGCGGTGTGCGAACTGGCCGGCGTCGATCCGGCCGAGGTGCTGGGTCCCAACGTCGAGCCGTTGATCACGGGAGCGCGTATATGACCCGCCACGCCGCGCATCCGGACCAGTTGATGCTCGACTGGGAGAGCGATCCCGCCATCCAGGCCCGGATCGAGGCGCTCGTCGCAGCGCGTGCGGAGGCGCAATCTTTCCGCTGGCGGTTTCAGCTGATGGTCATCGAGTCCGTGATGATGGGGAGCCTGGTCATCGCGGCCGGCACCGCACTCAATCAGCCCACCGGCATGGTGATCCGGTCCGGGTTCCTCGTTGCGGCCGCCTGCTTCGCGAGCGGCATGCTGCTGATCGGCCTGACCGCGGCCACCGCGCTCGGATTGCGCAGGTTCCGCCGGTGGTGGGCGCGATGAACGGGATCTTCTCCTCGACGCCCGGGACGGGGCCGATCCGCTTGCTTGTCGGCACCCATGGGCTGCTCATAGCTCAATCGACGCTGGCGCTGATGGCGCCGGAGATCGCCGACAGTTTCCGCATCATGGTCGCCCTCATGCTCGCGCTCGCCCTAAGCGGGTTCGCAGCCGCCGCATTCGGTTTCCCGGCGGACGATGACGTGCCCTATTGGCGGAGGCGACGCCATGTTCGGTAAGCGCGTCGCGTGGGCCGATCGCCGGGCCCTGATTCTTGGCTTTGGCATCTCGGCCGGTGTCCTCACGGTCGCGGCGCAGGCTGCGACCAGCACGATCGGGCGGACCTGGCCTATCGCGGAGACCGATGCGCTGAGCGAGATCGAGAGCCGGTCGGCGCGTGTCCCCGACATGCGCCAGGCTTATGGCCCGCGCTCTGGTTGGTCGGCGATGAAGGCAGCCGCGCTCGGCGACGCGCGCGAGGACCGGCAGCGGACGGTCGTGCCGTTCTTCACGCTCGATCAGGAGATCAAGCTGCCGGACGGCAGGATCGGCTATCCCAAAGGCTTCACCTTCAATCCGCTGGCGTTTGTGAAGCTGCGGCAGCGTCTCGTGATCGCTCGCCCCGCGGACCTGGCCTGGGCACTTCGGACGGCGCGCTCATCGGACTTCATCCTGATGGCCGCCGGCAAGCCCGGCGATGCCGACGCGATCACCCTGAGCGAGCGGCATGGCCGGTCGATCTTCATCCTCGAGGAGCGGGTCAAGGAGCGGCTGGGCCTGACGGTGGCGCCGGTCGTCGTCACCCAGACCGGGCAAAAGCTGGTTCTGAGTGAATATGGGCCGTCAAGCCGGCAGGCGTTGAAGGGACCGGCACGATGATCGGGCGCAGGCTCACCTTCCTCATCGGCCTGGCGATCGGCTTCGCCGCAGTCACCTTCTGGCCGGCCAAGGCGCATGCCTCGTCGTGCGACAGCTCCGTGTTCAATCCCATCACGAAGGTCCGTTGGACCTGCATCTTTCCGATCACCATCGGAGGCGTTCGGGTCGGGCCGCATGATCCGCTCGGCGGCGCGCTCGACGCGCAATCCGCGTCAAAGCCGCTCTGTGCTTGCCGCAAGGGCGTGACCTTCTGGTTTGGCGTCAAGGTCAGTTTCTGGTCGCCCAACCGCATGGTCGACGTCGTCACTGAGCCCGGCTGCATGATGGCGCTTGGGGCAGACATCCTCCCCACTCACGGAAAGCTCCAGGGGAGCCAGTCGAGCATTTCCGATGGCACGAACACGCGGAAGATGTTCGCCCAGATGCACTATTACATCTCGCCGGTCTGGAAGATGCTCGACATGTTCACGGATCTTCCATGCCTGGAAGATGACGGGTTCGATGTTGCGATGATCACCGAGGTGTTACCGACCTGGCAGTCGGCGACGCTGGGAGCCATCATCCAACCCGAGGCGATCCTGTTCGGCAATCCGGCAGCGGGCCTCGCCTGCATGGGCGACAGCGCCGCGGCGGCGGCCGGCAAGGTGGTCGATCCGCTCTTCTGGTGCATGGGGAGCTGGGGGAGCACGTACCCCATCGCCGGCGACATCCATTTCGACGACAGCGTCGAGGCCTGGGCCGGCCTTGCGGCACGGGGCGTGTTCATGATGGGCCGGCTAGGCGCACTCACCATCAGTTCGTCCGACGGCTGCTCGTTCATCCCGCAGCCAATCTGGACCAAGAGCCGGTACAAGCTGCAGCTCATGGAGCCGGTCAAAGGCGGCCAGTGCGTCAATATCGGCCGTCCCGGTGCGCTCTGGACCAGCGCCAAGCACGCGCCCGGTAAAGACAATGCTCAGTTTATGCTCTTCGAAAAGACGATCTGCTGCGCCGGAGTAGCGGTGCCATGAGCAGATCGTCTCCCAGAAGCTCCGCTCCCGCATTCTTCACGGACCCCGGGCCTGCCCGCCGGGCCACGGAACCGAAGCGTGCGCGCGGAGCAGGAGCGGCACCCTATTCCCCCAGGGGTGTCGCTCCGACGGTCGGCGCGGCCGCCACAGCCCCTGTCGCGGCGCGGCAATGCCCCCCGCCGCCCGCGATCGCGGCCGCGCTGACCGTTTTCGAAGGCCAGGCCGTGTTTCGAGCAATCGTGCGCGGCGCTGCGGATCGCGTGTTCCTGCTGCGTTTCAGGCGCGGCTCTCGCACAATTGCGTCCAGGCAGGTCGAGCCATGAACCGGATGCGGATCGCCTTCTTGCTCGTCCTCGCTCTGCCGGTGCAAGCAATGGCGCAGACCGCGGAGGACCGCGCGCGCGCCGCAGCGGCGGCTTCGCGCGCCAAGACGTCCGACAGCGACACGCTCCTCAACAACTATGTCACACCGGGTCTCAGCGGGCAGCCGATCGCGACCGTCGATTCCAGCAAACAGTTCACGCCGAACCTGGCGTGCCAGAAAACCGCGGCGCTTCTTCAGGTGCTCGTCCAACCGGGTCCTAGCGGCGATCTCGCGATGGTCCGTATCAGCCGCGACACCGATCTCAATGGGTCGTTTGACGCGAGCGCCACCCTGCCCTTCCCGATTTCGGGGATTTGCGCGAACGGCGTCATCGCGTGCGACGCGGGAAGCTGGAACAACTGTCACAGCTATCGCTGGGCGGTCGATCCGAACCAGGCACCGCGGCTCGAGAGCGCCGGGATGACCGACCTCGCCGGGTGCTACTGCATCAACAATAGCTGCGGCGGCAATCTCGCATTTTCCAATCTGCCTACCGTCCTCAAGGATTTGGGCGGGGGCGTGGTGGCAGCGCTGACGACAGCCGATCCGCGCTATGGCGTGGCACAGGCGCAAGTCGATGGCCCGTCCATTACCTATGTCGGCGCGCAGAGCACAGCCTGCACCTCCAACCCGACGATCGGCCAGACTGCCTATCGGGCCAACCCGACCGCGATGGCGGGCGACGCGACCGCAGCGGCGTCAAGCAATCCGGTCTTCCAGATGCTGCAGGGCTCGCCCGCCGGCACGTCCAAATCGCAGGTCGTCCAGAATTGCACGGTCACGCGTCAGATCAGCACGGACTCGCCCACATCCGAGCAGATCATCAGCCGGAACTCGGGCGGCTATTCGACGGTCCAGAACGGGAGCTCGATCGACTATCTAATGGGCTCGCCGGGCCACAACAATCTGAGCGGTGGATCCTGTAGCGTCTTCGACTATCGCCTCGTGCTGCATGTCGAGCGGCCCGAGCGCATCGCCAATGCCCGGCTCGTCACGTTCTACGCCGACGATTGGGCGCAGGTCCGGATCGACGGAACCTGGGTGGGCTCGACACCCACGACTTGGAACACGACCGGCCTGCCGCCGGGTCGGTGCGAGCAATCCAAGACCACCTATGCCTATCCCAATCTCGACCTGAAGCCGTTCCTTACCAAGGGCGATCATGAAATTTGGCTTCGCGTCGCGGTCGGCGATCATGGCGAGGCGTTCGCGCAGGTCCATGTCGACCTCGACACGAGCTGCAGTGCCAGCGAGCAGGTCGTTGACCGATGCACGACGCTCGCCGCCAATCCGCAATGCCAGCTCGACGGCGAAGTGGTCGATGGCGTTCAGACGGTCCTGAACGGCATCCGCACCGGTCTCACGCCGGTCCAGCAGACCCGCGTCGTCGGCACGGCTAGTTGCCCGCTCACCCTCACCCGCGACTTCTTCGAGAAACAACGCGCCTATCGCTGCACGTTCGACAATGGGACGCCCGAGCCTGATCTCAGCCGCGCCGCCTACATCATCGATCATTCGACCGAGACGCTGCTCTCCGATCGCGTGCAGAACCGCGACGGCAGCTACTCGACGACGACGCGCAACTTCAACCTGCCCGATCGCGGCTCGGTCAATGCATGCGAGTCCGTCTGCAAGACGAGGCGTCCCCAGGTGAACAGCGCCGCCGCCCTGTCGGGCGTGGTCGGCGCGCAGCAGAACAACCCGATAGGCTGGGATTATATCTACCATGCATGCCAGGATAATAATGTCTGCCCCGCCGGCGACGGCGAGGAGCTGGTCGAGGGCTGCGGCTGTATCGACGATTTCCCCGAGGCGGTCGTCATGATGCAGACGGTTCGCCTAGGCGGTACGGATCTCGTCTGCACGGGGACGACGCGATGATCCGCGCGCGCCTCCTGCTTGCGACCGCGGCCTTTGTGGTCGGCGGCCTCACATTCGTCCCGACATCGGCCAGCGCCCAACAGCTCTGTGCGGTCGATTTGAATGGCAATGGTGATGCAGCCGATGAAGGCGAGACAGCGAACTGCCATCTGACGGCCGCTGGCGGCTGGATGTGTCCGATCGGCGAAACGGCCTGTGTCACTGGCTCGACAGGAGCCCCGGAATGTCCGCTCGGCCCTCAATTTGGCTGCGCGGTCCCGGCGGCCGGCGGCGTGCCGACCTGTTCTCCGAACAGCTGCATCGACACGCGTTCCAATCCGATCGTCGAGGAGCCGGTGCCGGATGATCCAGGCGCGCTTCCGGATGGTCCGGTCGATGCGGAGGGTAATTGCCTCGGCACGATCGAGATATTCTCAGGACGCGCGGCACGATGCCGGCCCGCCGGCCTGCTCACCACCTTCTCGAATTGCTGCAAGGACAAAGGCAAGATCGTCAAGGACGGGATGGGCGGCTCGCTCACGTCGATCTCGACCAAGATCGCGGTCGCGCGCGGTGTCTTTAGCGGCATGTCGGCGGCGTTCACCGCATTCCGGGCTGGCGCGAGCGCGGGCCAGGCGGCCAATGCGGGCCTCGGCGCGATCATCGGCATCGACCCGACCTCGATCGCCGTCAGCATCGCGATCAATTTCATGATCGAAGTCCTCCTCCAGGGCTGCGACCAGCAGGACATGGAAGTCGGCATGCTGTCCGGGTCGGGCATGTGCCATTTCGTCGGCAGCTATTGCACGACCAGCGTGCTCGGCATCTGCCTTCAGAAGGCCCATGGAAACTGCTGTTTCAATACGAAACTTGGCAGGATTATCCAGGAACAGGGGCGCCCGCAGCTCAAGTCGTTCGACGCCGTCGGCTGGGGCACTGCCAAGAAGCCCTACTGCCGCGGATTCACGTCGGAGGAGTTCCAGGCGCTCGATTTCAGCAAGATGGATCTGTCCGAATATTACATGGACATCGAGGCGCGCGCCCAGTCCCAAATCCAGGTCGACATGCAGGGGAAGATCGATGCGTATCAGCAGACGATCAAACAATAGGCGCGCCCTCATGCTCGTGGCGATCGTCGCGCTGCCGATGGCGAGCCTTGCTCAGGACCGGCCATCGCCCGGCGCGCGCGAGAAGGCGCAGGCCGAGGGCGATGCGGCGATGGAGAGGGTGAAGCGCGCTGTCAGCAACGCGAAACAGACCACCGTCCCTTCACCCACCCTCCCCGCGCCTGCCGACGAAGGGTCCAGACGCCGGGCATTTGAGGGCCTCAACGGGCGAAAAGCGGATCCGGCGCTAGCAAAGCGCGCTGCTGACGATGTTGCGAAGGCTCGCGCCGATGTCGCGGCCGAGCGCGAGCGCGCGAGCGCGCGGATCGCCCAAGCTCTCGGCCTCGAAGCGCCGGACGCAGCGGCTCTTGCCGGCGCCGCGCCGACACCGGCACCGACCGGCTGGGTACCGGTGCTGATGGTGTCGTCCTCCATGCCGGTGGCTGTGCTGCGGACCTATGCCGCGCAGCTCGAAAAGGCCGGCGGCGTGCTCGCGTTCCGGGGGATGCCGGGCGGCATGACCAAGGTCGCGCCGATGGCGCGGCTGGCCGCGCAGATCCTGCGGATCGATCCGGGCTGCGACGGCCCGGCCTGCGCCATGCGCGACGTGCAGGTGATCGTCGACCCGATCCTGTTTCGCCAGCACGCCGTGGCCCGCGTACCGGCGCTGGCGATGATCCCGGGCGATCCCACGCAGCCTTACTGCGAACGGGAGGAGTCCAGTCCGCGCAGCGCCCATGTCGTCTATGGGGACTCGGCGCTCTCCGGCTTGCTTGATGAATATGCCCGCCTGGGCGGAAGAGAGGAGGTGCGCGATGCTCAAGCTCGCCTGGCACGTCGGTAGCCGTGCCTATCAATCTGCCGGTGATATCACGTTGCGCGCCGCCGTCGCCCTCGGTGCCAGCGGTCTGGGCCAGCCGGCCCGGCCGATGCAGCTCTTCAAGGCTTATTGCATCGTCCTGCCAATCGGCCTGTTCGCATGGTGGGCGGTGCCTCAGGTCCATCTGGTTATGACGCCCAGCATCGATGCCTGGGCCGTGCGGCGGGCGCCGGGACCGATCCATCGCGGCGATCTCGTCTCCTTCACACTGGTCAATCCGCTGGCCGGCCCGAAGCCCGTCAACGTCACGAAATACGCCCTTTGCCTGCCGGGTGATCGGATCGACGTCCTTGAGGGGCCGTCAAAAACGAAGGGATTCTTCGACGCCTCTTATTTCTGCAACGGGAAGCTGCTCGGGGTGAGCAAACCTCGCTCGCGGTCGGGCAAGCTGCTGACGCATTGGCAGCCGGAGACTGTCATCATGCCGGCCGACGCGATCTTCGTCGGCTCGAGCTACAAGGACGGGTTCGACAGCCGCTATTATGGTCCGGTCGAGATCGACCGTCTCACCCGCATGGAGAAGCTGCTGTGAGCCGGCGTCGTGTCGCCTGCGCGCTCGCCGCAGCCGCGCTTCTCGGTGCGCCGCCGGCGCTAGGCCAGGTGATCGGCACGAGCGAGACTCGCGGCTATTGGTGGTACGCGCCGGCGCCCAAGATGCCCGATCCGGAGCACGCCGATGAGGAGGTTGTCGCGAAGCCCGACATCCCGCCGATGACCGACCTGGTGAAATGGTCGCCGCCGCGCATCGCGAAGCTCATCGTCGAGCAGCGCGACTATGCCGCGACCGTACTGACGATCGATGCGGTGGCGGACTTCTGGCGGCTTCAGGATTTCGCACGGCGCAAGGCCCGGGCGTTTGCCGGCGTGACCCAGCTCGCGCTGCTCGCGCACCCGGAGTTGAACGCGAAGGCTGCAAACCCGATGATCGGCGAAGCGCGAGATGCGATGAGCGCCCAGAAGGAAGGCATCCGGCGCCAATATCTTCGCGCCCATTCCTCGGATTTCGCGCTGGTCATGTTCGCGCGGAGCTCGTGCGGATATTGTCGCGTCCAATGGCCGATCGTTCAGCGCTTTCAGGACGAGATGGGCTGGCAAGTGACCATGATGGACCTCGACCGGCGTCCGGATCTAGCCGCACGCTATGGGGTCGAGGTGACGCCGACTACGATGGTGATCCGGCGCAATAGCGCCCAGCGCATGGTGATCGCGGCTGGCGTCGAGACCTACCCCAATATCGCGCAAATGGCCTACCAGGCGGTCAAGCTGTTGTCGGGGGACATCCGGCCCGAGCAGTGGCTCACCGGCGCGGGCGAAGAGGATGGGTTCTTCGACGCGCTCGCGAATGGGCCACTCTCGCCGAGCGATCCGCGCGTGATCGGTGGCGATCTCGTCGGCCCCGGGGAGCCGAAGCGGTGACCCGCGCAATGCTTGTGGCCGGGATGCGTCGTTTCCTTGGCGACAGGAGAACCGGCACCTCAGTCCCATTCGCCCTTGGGCTCGCAATGGCGGCGATCGCCCTTGCCTGCGCCTCGCAGCTTCCCGCCCAGACCGTGACGCGAGAGCAGGCGGCGCGAGCGGCGATCCATCCGGTCGCCTCCGTGGCCGAGATGCGGAGCTTGCTGGCTCGAGTGCCGGCAACCCGCGACTTCCCCACGGACTTCGACGAAACGCTGCGCGGCCAGGCGCCGCTGTTCGCCCTCGAAATGAGCACAGCGCCGGGTTGCGCACCGTGTGCGGATCTTTGGGGCAAGCTTCTTTCCTTCCGCGCGCGCTATGGCTGGCAGGTCCGCACAATCAGCACCAATGAGGCGATGCTTCGTTCGGGCAGGCTCGGCCTGCCCTGGGTCGGCAACCCGGTGGTCTGGGCGCGGCCGAATGCCGATCCGAACCGCATGGTTCCGGTCGCGATTGGGACGGATCACACGGCCAACGTCGCGCGCAACGCCTATCTTGCTGCCAAGATGCTCACGGGCGTGCGGGTTGCAGTCGCGGTCCGCGGCATGTCGAAATTCACCGGGCTGGTCGGCGCGGGGGCGCCGGCTCGTCCTTCCAATCCGAGGCGCTGAGCATGGCGGGTCAGCGTCCTCTCCATCGTGAAAAAGGATACCCGCCATGGTCTCTGTCACCCGTCGCCTGATCGGCGCTTCGCTCGCCGTCCTCGCCGTCAACACCATCGCCGCGCCCGCGCACGCCCAGTCCTGGGCGGAGAGCTGGTTCGACAACGTCACCTACACCTCGCCGGGCAGCTTCGAGGATCAGACCAGGGGCTATGTGACGGCCGGCGGCATGTCGGGACGGGTCGATGTCCATGACGATTACCTCATGTCGCTGACGCTGCCGAAGGTGAAGGCCGGCTGTGGCGGCATCGACATGTTCCTCGGCGGCATGTCGTTCCTTGATCCGGACTATCTTGTCCAGAAGCTGGAGACGATCCTGCAGGCGGCGCCGGCGGTCGCATTCCAATATCTGCTGGAAACCCTCGATGAAAAAATGGGTAATATTATCAGCAAGATGGAAGCTGCCACCAACTTCCTGAATTCGATACAAGTCAATGACTGCCGCCTCGCCAATCGCATGGTGCAGATCGCCAAAGGCGACGACAACATGTCCGGCATTGTCGAGGAGATGACGGGCTACAAGTCGGTTCGCGAAGGCTTCGCCAAGAGCTGGCAGAATTCCCGGGAGAAGATCCAGCAGAACAAGGGTAACCCGACAGAGGATTTGAAGGACGCCCTCGCCAACTGCCCGACAGAGGTGACCGATATCTTCAGAACCGGATCGCTGCTCGAGCACGCCGCGGCCAGAGTTGGCGCCAGCGACTGGGCCGGGGTCATGCGCGCCCGAGTGGGCGACGTCTACATGCGGTGGGACGCAAACGACAAGGTGCCGCTCTTCTCGGCGATCCCGTCCTGTCCGCACCAGGATACGGAGAGCGCGGACGATTTCCTGACAGGCCGCGTGCCGACGCGCGCGCTCAATATTCCCGCCACAGCCGCCGACTGCTCGGTGAATGGCGGTGGCCGGGGCGCGCTGGTACTGGCGCGCGAGCGGATGGACTCGATCGCGACGAAGATCCGGACGCGCTCGGCGCTGACGGCGGATGAAAAGCAGTTCGTCGCCAATGTGCGGACGCTGCCGGTCTATCGGCTCCTGGAATGGGGCGTGCGCCAGGGCGTGACCGATAGGGCTCTGTTGCAAAGATTGGCGGCAGTCAGAGGTAGGCTGTCGCTCTGCGCCGATCAGGCGGCTGCTGCGAAATGGT
>NZ_JARFNJ010000017.1:0-70109 GCF_029167165.1 Sphingomonas pollutisoli | reverse complement strand
GAAGGACGTGGCGAAATGTTCCGCAGCTTTGCAGGACTACGCCGCGCTCCTCCGCATTACCGCTTCCTCGCGATAAGCGATCTTATGCGCAGCTCGCCATAAGATCTCCCAAGCGTCGGCATATTCGTCATAAATGCGGATCTGCGTGGGCGTGAGTTCATGTTCGAGCGGGTCATATTCGACACCGCGGAACGTGAGCGCGCGGGCGGTGTAGAGGCCAAGCGCTTTCAGATCGCGGGCAACGATCTCCATTGCCGCGATGCCGCCGCTGCCAAGCGCGGTCATAAAGGCTTCGCGGGTTTCGAAGGATGATCCCTCTCCCCACAGCCCAAGGCGGCTCGCATAGCAGAGGTTGGCGGGGTCGGTTGCGCCCGTCGCGCTGTTATAGAGGATGCAGGCGCGCGATAGAAGATTTTGGAGGCGGACGCCGGCCAATCCCTGCTCCGAGCCCTTCTGGGTACCGAATTTGGTCTCGGTGCCCGCCGCGTTCGCCATCTCATGAGCTTCATCGAAGGCGATGACGCCATCGAAATCGGGGCCCAGCCAGGCGAGCACCTGCTGCAGGCGGGAGAGCGCATCGTCGCGCTGGGATCGCAGGGTCGCGAAGGTGAGATAGAGGATGCCGCTGTCCATCGTGATCGACGTGCCGAAGAGAAAGGCGTCGAGCGGCTGGACATCGATGGCCATGCCACCGAGCGCGGTCCAATCGCGACGGGCGTCTTCGAGCAAGGCGGCGCTCTTGGAAATCCAGACGGCACGACGTTGCCCACGGCACCAACGGTCCATGATGCACGCAGCGATCTGCTGCCCCTTGCCGACGCCGGTGCCGTCGCCGACCATATAGCCCATGCGGTAGACATGGCCGGCGGCATTGGGCGTCAGCAGCGTGCCCGCATCATTGGGGACGTAGCGGCCAGGCAGGTCGCGCTCGAAGGCTTGGCCCGCATAGATGACGGTTTCGAGCTGGGCGTCCGAGAGGGCCGCGACGGCGCGCGGCGGCAACATCGGGCGATAGGTCGGCACCGGTGGCAGGATCGACGCCATCGCGACGGACTCGACCAGTTGGTCCGGGTGCGGATTGGCCTGCTCGAAGACCATGCGGGAGAGCCGCCAAGGTATGTAAACACCGATCTGCTCGCCGGCGGGCGGCGGGGTCTCCAGCACCTCGTAGGTGAGCAGTTCGGGCTCGCCCGAGACGATCGGGCGCACGGGCGGCGCTATCTGGCGTGTCGGTTCGACCCTGGCAAACAGTCCGCCCACCCGGGCAGGAAGTGCCAGCCTCGGACTCGCAGACTGCGCCGGTTCGACCGGCTCGGGTGGCGTGGGTATATCGTCGAGGCGGGGCGGCACGTCGCGAGCGATCGCGAGGGCCTGGCGGATATCGTCGGCGACATGGCACTCGGATTCGCCGGTCCACCCCTTGTCGAAGACGAGCAGGCGGATCGAGATGGACGTGCCATGCTTCGCATAAGGCTGGCCGTTGATCGAGATCTCGAAGCGCGGCGGGACCAGGGCGCTGACCGTCTCATAGCCTTTGCTGCCGGTGCCGCCCCGAGCGAAAGCGGGCGACATGATCGCGACGCAGCGTCCTTGTGGGGAAAGGCGCAACAGCGCGGACCGGAGGTGACGCGCGCCGGCATGGCGGTCCTGCCCCCGGCCTTCACTGCGCGAGAAGGGAGGGTTGATGAGGACGACGCTCGGACGAATGGTCGGGTCGAGCAGGTCGTGAATGAATTCGGCATCGTGCCGGGTGACGCACTGGTCGAGCGCGAGCGACAGGAGATCGGCGCGTAGCGGGTCGCGCTCGTTGAGCAGGAGGCTGGCTCCGATCTGGCGGGCATGGACCGCGAGCATGCCGGTGCCCGCGGAGGGTTCGAGGACCGTGTCGGTATCGGTCAAGCGCGCGGCCTGCGCCGCGAGCCAGGCGAGTTGCAGCGGGGTCGAGAATTGCTGAAGCTCGACCTGCTTTTCGCTGCGATAGGTCTGGGTCGGTAGCCCGGATATCAGGCGGTCTCGCGCGGCGGCGGCCGCAGCAGGATCCGCATAATCGATGAGCCCTGCCGCCTGATCGAGGGCGAGCAGCACCTGCGCCGTTTCGAGCGCATCATAAGCGTCGCGCATCGACCAGTCACCCCAGGCGTCGGAGCCGCCGACGCGTTTTTGCATCAGGCTCTTGAGCATCTGGCGCGAAATGCTGCCGCCCTTGGCGAGGCGGTCGGCGAGAATGCGGGCGATATCGAAAAGCGCCGTGGCTTTGGCGCAGGGACGATCGGCCGCATCGGGTGCGGCGAAAAGCGAGAGTGTCATGAGGATCTCCGGCGATGCGGCGAGAGCCAACCGCCCTCGCCTCGCCGGATTCCCTCCCCCTTCCCTCCTAAGGCTGTTCGCCGCGCGATATCGGCTTGTTGCGTGATCCGGGATTTCGGAGACTGCGTCGCAGGGCCATTCCCGCACGCGTGAAAACTTGCGCTTCATGGGTGCTCGCGCGTATTTTGACGCCCTCGGACTTGGAGGCGACGCGGTCACTGTATCGCGCGACTTCCGGGAAAGATGGATCGAAGCGCTCTGATTGGAACCCGCGGGATGAATCTCCCTACCAAGTATCAGCCAAGTGTCGTTTCGGACCATGACGAGACGAAGCGTATGATGCTTCTGGCTATCGAGCTTTCTTCCGGCTCGAAGAGCGGGAACAATGGAAAGAAGCCCACTCTAGCGGACATGGATGAATATCAGGATTTCTGCCGGGCAGCCGATCGTTTCCCGGCACGAACGTCTCGAGCCTGACGAGCCGCCATCGGGTATTTGGTCGGCGATCAAGGCTATGACTTCGGCGTGGATCGTCGCCGTGCAGCGTTATAGATGTCGGCTGCCCATTGCTCGATCCATCCGGTCGTCATTGCGTCGTGGTCCAGGTCGCCGCTCTCGATCAGACCGCGAATTTGGGAACGCGCCTGAGCAATCGCGGCCTCCCAGGAGTCATATGATCGAACCGGGATGGGTGATGCATTCTCGGCGGGCAGGTGCCGAACGGGTTCGGACAGGCGCATGAGCTGCTGGCGTGTCCAGACCTCCATGTGCTCGGCCACCAGCGTATCGGATTTCGACACGCAGCGTCGGTAAGCGTCTCTGCGGGCTGCGATGCCATAGGCCTGACTGTCGATCGAGGCGATCCGCCCCTCAAACGCGGACAGGTATTGAAGCGCGGAACCTTTCACTCCGAAGGCGTGGAGCCTGACGGCGGCTGGGAGGATGCGGTCCAGATGTTCTACGACCGCGACCAACCCTTCCGGTCCGCCGATCTCCCGGCGGCACATCGATCCGACACCCAATATGGCGCCGGGACGGATCGAGAGCCAGAGCGCGTCGACGCACCGTTCATAATCGTCCGGGCGCCGGCCTTGAAGGACCGGCATGAAGCGACTGAGCAGTCCGAGATCGGCGGCACGGTCGCGACAATCCCGGTTGGCACGGATCGTTCGCGAGATCCGGTCAAGCACCTCTTCCCTGTCCGAGGCGATCTCATGCTCGGTGCAATAATCGAGGCTTGCGATGCGGCGAAACGGGAATGCCTGAGCAAGACGGAAATAGTCGTCGATGCTCCACGGAAATCCCCGGTATCTGGCCATCGCCACGAAGCCGGCGCTGTCGAGGTCGAGCGAGGCCAATCCCTCTGCGTTGGCGAGCTGGGCCAATCGCCATCCGGTCCATTCTCGCCATCCTCGTCGACTGGACCAGGAAGAAAGGGCGTTGGCGGAGATCAGGGTGGGAAGTTGCAAGCGGCGGGCCCTGGCAAGGATGGGTCCCTCGTTCAGGTGGGGCAGCCCGATGACGATCTCGATGGGCATGAAGGCCTCGATCATGAAGGAGGCAGAGGCAGGCGCGATCGGGCGCCGTCACGGAGCCGAGGCGTTCGGGACCGACCGTTCCGTTGTCGAGCGGGGGCGAGCAAGCCGGGGACAGCTTGCCTAGCGAACGCAATACGTCAGGATTTCGGGTGGTTTGCACCCAAAGCGGCGCGCACGTGATTGGGATCGAAAGGGTCGAGCAGCTCGGCTTCGTGCACGGCTCCCCGGGCCGCAGAACGGCTGTTCCAGCGGAAATCGTCGTCTGGAATGAGGGTGCCGTCCGCCCGGCGGGCGATCCAGCCGCCCTCAGGGTCGCGCTCGACACGTTTCATCGCGCTGGTCCTCGCTAAGTTGAAAGATGGGGCCGCAGCGGCAGCCGCGGCCCCGAGTTTCGAAGCGTCAGGCCGCTTCGGGCAGCGGTTCAGCCTCGCCGTCGTCCGGTTCAGACACGTCGGCGGACGTGTCGTTGGCGGCCGGCGGCAGGTCGTCCCCGAACAGCTCCGGTTCGTCGTCGAAGCCTTCGGGGACGAACCGCATCGGCCCGGGAAGCCAGGCAAGCGCCCGGTCCTTGATCTCGGCTTCGCCGATGATCTGGCCGGCGAACAGCTTCTCGGCCGACGCTTCCAGGTCGAACTTGCGCGAGGCCGCATAACGGTTCCTCAGTTCGATCCCACCGACCGTCTCGAACAGCTTCAGCACCACAGCCTTATTGATGCGGTTGAAGAAGTTGCGCGCGGTCGGCCGCCACCAGGCCGCGACATCGATGCGGAGCTTGGCACCCAGATGGTTGATAAAGCTGGTCCCGCTCTGGCCGTCCGGGACGGCGTGAAGCGTCCGGGCGATCGCCCAACCGAGCCAGCTGGCCCGGGCGCTATCGTCGAGCGCGCAGAAGGCATCGTAGCGCTCGTGGATCTCCTTGTGGTTGATCCAGCTCCGGTCGAGGGCTTCATCGAGCCGGCCCCAGGCTTCGGCCGCCGGGGTTTCGCTCTTGAAGCCGGCGACGCGGGGGGACGGTGCGTTGGCGCTCAGGTCGCTCGGCATGCTGCCGAAACCGAGCCGGGAGGCCTTGTCGACCATGATGAAGGTGCCGAGGTCGAGAGCGAAGTGCGGATCGTTGGCGACATGAAGCGCGAGCAGTTCGGTCTTCATCATCGCCAGTTCATCCTTGAGCTTCTGGCTGTAGCTCTCGCTCGGAGCCTCCACCGCATCGTCGGCCTCGGAGACCGGCTCCTCGACGGCACCCCCGGCTTCATCCGCCGAGTCCTCGTCCTCGCCGCCGGCAGCCGCATCGGGATCTTCCACGGGAGCCACGTAGAGCTGCTCATGAATGATGGGCTGGCCGTCCTTGCCGATCATGACATAGGCGATCGCGGAAGCCTTCTGCTTGGCCGAGACGATCACCGGCGTGTTGAGGATCTCGCCGATCTCTTCCTCGAGCGCCTCGACCCGCTCCGCCTGCTCCTCGGTGTAGCCGTCGGCTTCCTCGCCGAGTTCTTCGAGTTCGGTGAGTTCGGCGGCGATTTCCGTCCGGCGCGCTTCGGCCTCCGGTGTCAGAGCCGTCCTTTCGCCGACAATGCGCGTGAGCTGGTAGGTGTCCGTGTAGGGGATGGTGGTCGCCGTGACGACGCGCACCTCGGCGAAGCCTTCCCGTTCACGGATAGCGGACGCAGCCGTAGCGAGGGCTTCGTCGGCGAGCTTCTCGACCAGTCCGCCGTCGAGCCAGAGTTCGGTCAGCTCGTCGGTGTAGAGGTCGGCCGCGATTCGTCCGCCTGCGTCGAGATAGGTATCGCGGCCCACGAGGAGGGCTTTGGGATCGCCGCCTTTGTAGGTGCCGACGGCGACGGCGCGGCGGATCTCGTTCGCATTGTGGCCGTAATAGCTGGCGCCCATCTGAGCGAACACCTTGGCCTGCCGGTCGCTGTCCGAGGTGTGGGCATAAGCCATCGCGACATCGATGGTGATCTCGCCCTTCCGCAGCGCCTCGAAGACCGGCGCGGCCAGATTGGCGAGACGCAGGCGGCCATCGACGAAGCGCTCGGTCTTGCCGAACCGCTTGGCGACATCGATGGGCTTCTTCTTCTCGCGCTCGATGATGGATTGGAACGCGCGGCACTCATCGGCCGGATTCATGGGGAGCTGGAAGTAATTCTCCATCAGGCTCATCTCGATCGCGTCCTTGGCGGTCTTGGCGAGCAGGACGGGAACCATGAAGTCCTCGTCGAGCGTGCTCGCGGCGATATTGGTGTGGGTGCCGTCGAGCCGCCGGCCGCCGCCATAGATCTCGTACTTGCCCTTCTTGCTGTTGCGCGGGGCTCGGACGCCGATCAGGTTCTCAAGGATGATCTTGGTTTCGCCGATATTGGCCGCAAGTTCGGCATCGGCCTCGGCATCACTCTGGGTGCGGACGTTGTTCGGCGACTTGTAGCAGTCGAGCGCACGCACATAGATGATTTCATGCTGTGTCATTGCAGTTCTCCAGTGCGGAGCGACCTGACCACCAGACCGCTAACCGCACCGGATCCCCTCCCCCTTCCCTTCTTCCCGCCCGGCGGGACACAGTCTCCGGCCGAGGGTTGGACAGCATGGACAGTCCGATCAGTCTGGAAGGGCACTGTGCTCCCCGGTGCAGTGGTCAAGCGGCGATACGCTCCGCTCGCCGTCGCGCCCGCAACCCCAGTTCCTCCATCAGCACATCGTTCCAATCATTCAGGCCTCGCCAGGGCCAGAGGGTTCTGATTAATCGACCCGGACGCGCATAGGTGTCGAGGGCCCGTTTCGCTGCCAGGCGACCGCCCTGATCGTTGTCGGGCAAGAGGATCAGTTGATCGACAAAATCGGGAATGGCGACGCGCGCCAGCCGTTCATTCCCAAGTGTTGCCCAGACGGGAATATCGAGGAGGATCGCAGCCGACAGAGCGGTTTCGATCCCCTCTGCGAGACCAAGGCATCGCGTCGGTCGATAGAGGCGCACCGCCCCGGTAAGAGGGCGACCGAGGGTTAGCTTCGCTTTGCGCAGATCGGTGGCGAGCCAGGGTCCTGCGCGATCGAAGAAGCAGCGTTGGATCGCCGTAATGCCGGCATCATCGCGAACCGCGGCGATCAGCGCTGGCCTGAAGGAAACGCAGTGTTTCTTCCCCAGCGGGGTGCGCGGATGGTAACGCAGGGCCGCAGGCAGGTGGGTGATCCCTCGCGACGCCAGATAGGTCGCCACTAGCGTTTGCTGCGGCGTCCGGGTTTCGCCCCAGACGGCGAGCGCCCGCTCCAGGTTGATCGTGTCAGCGGGCGAAGGGGGGCGGACAATGGCGTCCTTGTCCACAGGAACATCGAGGTGCAGGCGGCGGATTGCGCGCATGACCTCAAGACCGCTGCATCCGGCAAAGCATTTGAAGAGCAGACTGCGATCACCGACCCGCACCGACAGGCTCGGGCTCCGGTCATCATGAGCTGGGCAATGGCACATACCGCCCGAGGCGGTCCAGGTTCCGCCGAGTTTTCGGACGAGTTCAGCGGCGGCCGTTTCAAGATGGAGGTTTGAGATCTGGGTCATGGATAGTGTCCATTGAACGGACCCGATCAAGGGCCCCGCCCCTTGATCCCACTCCCCTCTCCGATCCTTATGGTTGGAGCGTCCAGCATCTCGCGCGGATAAGGCTCGATCAGTCCCGGCGTAGCTCGAAAACGACGGGACCGGCCCCGACAGATCGATTAAGGACAAAATGTTACAAGAACGCCGACTACGAACTGTCATGCTGGGCATTCCACGAGCGGAGCATGGACATGATCACGCGACAGTCATCAGGCGAGACCATGATCGCAGCCTGGAATTGGAAGCCCGCGATACGGTACTGTCGCAGGCTTACCGTTTGTTTGTTCAGGTCTCTGATGTCACGGGCGATATTTAGTCAGAAGATAACCCGTCCGATTCGTGGGCAACATATGGCCTCTGCACCTTTGTTCAGGCGATGGTGCTATCGCCCAGTGATTATTTCTGCGTGTGTCAATGAGCATCGGCATCCTGCGCGACCGGATCTGTCCGCTCCAGCGCGGGCGAACAGGTGATCTATGTCATGCATGCTCCCCAGCGTCTTCGCGGCAATTGACCGGTGCGCCATGATCAGCTTGGCAGCACACGCACACCGCTTGATGGGGCAACAATTCGGTCGAGACCTATTTGCGCTTCCCGCGCTTGAGATGCTTTTCGATCTCTATGTAGGCAAGGATCGCAAGCCGCGTTCCTTGACGGGTCTTTGCACGGCGACGAATGCAAGCGAGCGTACAGCGCTCAGAATCATTCACAGGATGGTCAAGGGCGGATTGCTATCGCTCGCACCCGATCCTCAAGACGCGCGCCGGATGAATGTGGAACTCTCATCGCAAGGGATTCAAATGCTGGACAGCTATTTTGATGGATTGGTCAGCTTGCTCGGGAGACCGGAACTCCTGGAGTCTCGACGGTGAGCGGAGAGCCGGGACGCGAAATGGATTGCGCCTCTCGCCGTGGCTTGCATCCGACACGGATCTAATGCAGATTTCGAGAGCAGCGCGGATCATCAGGCCGGGGGCCGCCTGTAGGATTGACCTGGCGGGACATCATTGGCGCCCATCCATGACGGTTGGGATTGCACGTCTTACTTTGAAACCCGCCGCCCCTGGGTGGCCGTCTCGTGGTATTTTACTCACATGAACTTCGCGGTGCGCGTCGTCATGCGCCCACTCGAGGCGTGGTTTGAGACCATGCTTCACCCAAACGACGGCGGCCGTTGTCGCCACGCCGAAGGCCGCGCCATCGGGCGCGATCAGCTCGATTCAATCTATCGGGTCGAGGCGCCAAAGCTGCGAGCCCTGCTCCGGGCGAAGGTCTGGCTCGAGGACGAACGCGCCGACCTCGTGCAGGAAGCCTTTGCGCGCCTTGCCGCCTCGCGATCCTCAGCAGCGCAGGAAAATCCCGGCGCCTATCTTCAGGGCATATTGCGGCATCTGCTTGCCGATCGCGTCCGGCGCTGGTCGAAGACCAGGTCACTCGGCGAGGCGGATCTCGCACTTGGTCGCGAGCCGCTTGGTCCTGACGCGGCCGCAGAGATAAGCCAGATGCAGGAACGGTATCGGGCGGCCGTCGAGTCCCTCCCTCCCAAGACACGCGAGGTCTATTTGCTACACCGAGTCGAGGACATGGAATATAAGCTGATAGCCGCCCGGCTCGGCATCAGCATTCGCACCGTCGAATGGCATGTGGCCCAGGCGATCATTCGGATCAGTAAAAGCGTCGGCAAGGATGGTTGAAGGTGAATTGCCCGAAGGTCCGCCTCGGCGAGACCAGTTGCTGGAAGAGGCGTCCTTCTGGTTCGCCCGCATGCGCGCGCCCGATGCGGAACAGCACCGTGCGGCCTTTGAGCATTGGCTGAAGCTCGGAGCGGCGCATCGCGGTGCCTATAACCGTGCCGGGGAGATTTTTGCGGTCGGAAAGTTTCTTGCCGAAGAAGCCAAGGGCTCATCGGCGAACGGGGCCGAGGAGCAGCCGGCGGCCAATGACGATGCGCCGTCGCGCTGGCGCTACGCAGCGATGGTGGCCTGCCTGTTCGTGGTTGTCGGCCTGGGCGCATGGTTCAGCCAGGGTATCTTGTCGTCCTTCATTCTCCCGAAAGAGCAGTTAGCGACGGTCCCGAATACGTCAGCGGTGGCGGCTGCTGATCGCAAAGTGTTTTCGACCCGGAGTGGTAAAAGGGACATGGTGAGGCTGGCCGATGGCTCGACGGTAACGCTCGAGGGTGGCAGCGCGCTCGTCGCGCTGTTCGACAGCCATAGGCGCGAGCTGCGCTTACAGACAGGGCGTGCCCGCTTCGAGGTCGCGCATGAGTCGCGTCCATTCATCGTATTTGCCGGCGACGGCAGCGTCACGGCGCGTGGAACGATCTTCGACGTGATTGTCGGCCAGGATAATCTGGTGACGGTGCGCCTGCTGCGTGGAGCGGTCGACGTGGAGCGTCCATCGGGGCCGGGCAGTGCGGGCAAGGCGAGTCAGCCGGCGGTAACGCGGCTGGCTCCCGGCGAGGAATTGAGCTTTGGCCTGGCCGCGATCCCTGATCTGACCGCGGCCCCGCGCATTCGAGCCGAGACGTCTTTCGCCACGCCGCTGTCCACCCCGATCCTCAAGGAATTCGACCGGGCGCCCTTGTCCGAGGTGATTGCGGAAGCGAGTCGCAGTTCGGGCATCGCGATCCGCGCGGGCGACTCTGGAGTGGGCTCGCTGGCGGTCTCAGGCCGGTTCCGCGTCGATGACCCCGAGCAGGTCGCCGAACGGCTTGCGAGCCTTTTCGACCTGAAAGTCGACCACACGCGACAGGATGAAATCGTCCTCCGGGCTAAATAGCAAGAAATTTATCGGAGCCACCCCGTAGATTGCAGTTTTGTGGCGATGCTCCCTGAAAGTCCCGTCAAATTGGCGGAATTGACCAAGGGGATCATCAATGGGGGTAAAGGCGATCGGCATTCGGGGGCGACTGCTCGTGGCGGCGGCGATGGGGGCGATGGTCATCGCCACGCCGGCCATGGCGGACGATGGTCGTCGGCAGGACTATAATGTTGAGGCCGGCGATCTGGGAGACGCCCTACGCACGGTCAGTCGCCAGTCGGGCCGCGAGATAATTTTCAGCGGGAAGGCCGTCGCCGGCATGAGAGCCCCGCGCCTCCACGGCTCCTTCAGCGCGGACGAGGCGGTCAGGGCGTTGCTCGCCGGCACCGGCCTGATCGCTGAGTTCCGAAAGGATGTCGTCATCATTCGGGGGCGATCCGAGGCGTCGGGCGAGACAAGCGATCGTCCGACGGAAGTTCAAGACATCCTGGTGACTGGCTCTCGAATTCGCGGCAGCCAAGGGACAAGCCCGGTCATAAGTGCCACACGCGAGCAAGTGTTGTTGAGTGGACAGTCAGGCCTCGGCGACTATATTCGGAGCATCCCACAGAATTACAATGGCGGACAGAATCCGAGCGTCGCCGGTGGCGGGAACCAGGGCGGCAGCAACAACAATGTCAATGGATCATCCAATCTAAATCTTCGTGGTCTGGGTGCCGATGCGACGCTGACATTGATAAACGGCCACCGCGTCGCCTATGACGCCGTCGGCGCCGGTGTAGATATTAGTGCAATCCCGTTGGCCGCAGTCGACCGTATCGAAATCGTCGCAGATGGCGCATCGGCGATATACGGCTCGGATGCTGTTGCCGGCGTGGCAAATGTCCTGCTGCGGCGTGATTTCAACGGTCTGACAACATCCGCACGTATCGGCGGATCTACCGAGGGGGGCAATTTCCAACAACAATACGATCTGGTGGGCGGCAAACGCTGGGGATCTGGCGGCGCTCTGGTCGCGCTCGACTTCTCGCGCAGTACCGCGATCAACGCCAGCGACAGGTCGTATACGCGGCAGATTGATGGAAGCACCACCCTTTATCCCAAGCTCAAGCAATATTCGGCGGTTTTGGCGGGCCATCAGGCAATCGCGCCGGGCGTTACGCTCGAGATCGACGGGCAATATAGCCATCGGACGTCCGAGGTGAATTTCCCTTATCTCCCCGACAAGGACGTGACGGTTGAAGGATTGCGTTCACAGCCTACTGTCGAGTCTTATTCGATCACACCCACTCTTCGGATCTCGCTCCCTGCACGTTGGCAACTCTCCCTCTCCGGCACACATGGTCAGAGCAAGTCTCATCTGCTCTCTCATATCTATTCGGGCGGTGAGGAGCTTGCGCTTATTGGAATTCAATACGATGGGCGGATCGATTCTGGGGAGATAAGCGGTGAAGGTCCCCTCGCTCAATTGCCCGGAGGCGAGCTTCGCTTTGCCGTAGGGACTGGCTATCGTTCGGTAGGTCTCGATGCGTCGTCGCGCCGGACGCTTTTCGGTACGACCACGACGACCCTGGATATCTCGCCGATCCGCGAGAATTACTATGCTTACGGCGAACTCTCGATTCCGCTGGTCGGCCCCGAAAACAGCAGGCCGCTGCTAAATCGGCTCCGGCTTACGGCTGCCTCGCGGTACGAGAACTATCGCGGCGTCGGCGATCTCGCCACGCCGAAATTGGGCGTGATCTACGAGCCACATCGCGCGATCGCAATCAAGGCGACGTGGGGCAAATCCTTCAAGGCGCCGACGTTGTTCGAGCAGTATCAGGCGACCCAAGGTACACTGATCCGGGGAACCGGGTTCCAGAACAACCTCGGCGGACGGCCAGCGCTTCTACTCTATGGTGGCGGTCGCGATCTCGGCCCGGAGAAAGCGACAACCTGGACGACCTCCGTGGAAGTCAAACCCCTTCCCGGATTGCGCATCGAGGCCAGCTATTTTGACGTGCGATTTCGCCAACGGATCGTCGAAGCGATCGGCGACACGAACCGCGCGTTCGGCAATCCGATGTTCGATGGCCTCATTCTCTACAATCCATCCGAGCAGCAGGTTCTCGCGGCGCTGGCCACGCTCGATACGCCGCTCCTCAATGCGAGTGGCCAACCGCTGAACGCGGCAAACATCAGCGCGATCTTCGATGATCGGCTCCAGAACATCTCCCGGCAGCATACGCGGGGCGTCGACCTGTCGGCGTCCTACGACCGCGAATTCGGACCGGGCGAGCATCTCAATCTCATGGGGTCGGTCAGCTACCTCGAGGGCAATCGGCAACTCAGTCCAGGACAACCAACCACGAAGTTGGTGGGGCGGATATTCAATCCGCCGCATTGGCGAGCCCGAGGCGGCGTGAACTGGACGCAGCGCGACGTCACATTCGCAGGTTATGCAAACTATACGGGCGGAACGAACGATGATGTGATCCTTCCAGCGGAAGATGTCGGCTCATTTACTACGGTCGATGCTACCATCCGGTATGCGCCCAAAGGAGCACAAGGCGTTTTGCACGGGCTCGAATTGGCGTTGAGCGCGACGAATATCTTCAACGAGAAACCATCGCCGATCCGTACCAGCGATCCGATCGCCATCCCCTATGACAGCACGAACACGTCAGTAACGGGCCGGGTCATTAGCTTCACGATCACAAAGAGCTGGTAATGGCGGCGGTTCCGGCCGGTCTCGGCATAGGCATGGCCGCGTTGCTTGGCTTGGCGTTTCCAGCAAACGCCAGCGAGCGTTGCGCGGGAATTTTGCCCGGCCCCAGCGCGCCGGATAAGCTTCAGCGGCCGTTGGAGCCGATCGACCTTGTCCGGCTGCGCGACATAGGAGCAAGCTACACGGTCCCGTCGAGTGCAAAAGCATTCTCAATATCGCCCGACGGCAAGCGCGTCGCCTTTCAGATCCGTCAAGCAGACCCTGGCTCGAACGGTTATTGCCTCACCATGGTTGTCGTGGATTTGCGGCACGGGTCGCTGCCTAAGATCGTTGACAGCGGTGGCGATTATATCCGCTGGAGCTTTGAGTTCCGTGGAAAAGCGGGGTTCCCATCTGGTCTACCGGTCACCGTCACGCCACATTGGTCACCTGATGGGCGATGGATCGCATTTCTAAAGAAAGTTGGATCGACGACCCAAGCCTGGCTTGCGCGGACGGATGGTAGCGGGAGTTCAGCAATTACGAAGGCGTCCACCGATGTCGTCGATCTGGGGTTCGCCGCAGATGGTCGCGGGATCATTTTTGCAACCCGGCCCGGCCTCGTCGCAGCCTCTGCGAAGATCGATCAGGAAGCATGGTACGGGTTTCAGTTCGATGACCGCTATTCGCCAATGACCCGGAGCCGGCCTTTTGCAGTGGGTCCGATGGACGAGGAGTTGTTTGTCCTAGACATCGCGAGCGGGGTGGTTCGGCAGGCCGACGCAGCCGAAAGTCGAGCGTTCCTCCAGCCTTCCGGCAGCATTCCAGATGCAGTCGAGGTCGCCCTTTCCACTAACGGCAAAGCAGCTTGGGTAATTCCGCCGCAAGGCGACGACTTCTTCTGGAATCGGAGGTTGGCTTTCCAGGACGGCAGTGGCGAAACGCAGGTCTGCCGAGCGACCCCGTGTTCGTCCTGGGTCAGCAAACCGTGGTGGACAACAGATGGCCGTCATGTGCGCTTTTTTCGGCGGGAGGGTTGGGCCGAGAGCGTGACCGCAATCTATGAATGGACGCCGGCTACTGGCCGGCTGCGCCGGCTCTATCGCACTGAAGATCTCTTGGTGCAGTGCGAGCCTTGGAAAGGCCGGCTGATCTGCCTGCAGGAAAGTTCGATCAATCCCAGGCGGTTGGTCGCTATCGATCTAGATAGAGGAGAGGCCACGGAGTTGTTCGATCCGAACCCTGAGTTTCTAAACATCAGGCTTGGTGCTACCGAACGCCTTCGTTTCAAGAATGATTTTGGAATAGAGAGCTATGCTGACCTGGTGTTTCCTGTCGGGTACGAGCCCGGTAAGAAATATCCTCTTGTCATCGTGCAGTATGAGACACGGGGCTTTCTGAGAGGCGGGACCGGAGACGAGTATCCGATCCAGGCATTTGCCAACCGTGGATACATGGTTCTCAGCTTCGCCCGCCCTCGCGACATCGGCTATTTTCGTGCAAAGGACGAAGCGGGGGTCAGCAAGGCTGATACGGAGGATTTCGCGGACAGGAAAAGTGTTCAGTCCTCCCTCAGGGAAGCGATCCAAATTCTCGCTGATCGCGGGCTGATCGATAGAGACAAGATAGGAATCACCGGACTAAGTGATGGAGCCTCGACCGTCTTGTTCGGCTTGATCAACGATCCGATGTTCGCGGCTGCGGCGATAAGCAATTGTTGCTTCGATCCGACCTCGATGCTGCTCGTGGGACCGACCGCAACGCGCCATTTCGTCGAGGAGGGATATCCAGCGCCGACCGCGACGGCCGACGACTTTTGGAAGCGTATCTCTCTTGCGCGCAACGCCGAGGCCGTCAGAACGCCGATCCTCATGCAACTGTCTGACGACGAATATCTCACCGCGCTGGAAAGCTACACTGCGCTCAGGCAAGCCAACGGTCCGGTGGAGCTTTATGTCTATCCGGATGAGCACCACATCAAATGGCAACCGGCGCATCGGCTATCGATCTATGAGCGCAGCATCGCCTGGTTTGATTATTGGCTGAAGGATATCCGACCTTCGTATAGCCGCGCAGCGACGGAAGTTCCCGGATGGGATCGCCTACGAGAGGCACGCCGGTAGGTTGATTTCACGATCAATCGGGGCGTTTGACTTGGCCAGCCAATGATCAATCCAGGCTTCGGTATCGAGAAACGCCATGATGCGAACATGGGCTCCGCCGAGATCCGGGCGATCATCCGAGAGCGCCGCGTCGAGAGCCGCGGGGTCGGCGATTTCGCGTTCGACCAGATGACCACCGAGGAGACGGTCCCGTATGGCAGCGCGGTGTCGGGATATGATTGCCTGGCAGAATGCATCCGGCCCTCCTTTCGACTGCCTCGACACGATTGCCTGAGGAAGCCGATTGGAAAATGCCTGCCGCGCAATCGACCTGTTTTCACCGTTTGCCACCCATTGCCAGGACGGAATGCCAAGGCAGCATTCGATGACAGGCTGACTCATCAAGGGATTGACGATAGGCGGCGCTGCTGTTGGGTCCATTCCGTCCAACTGCTGCTGGATGCGAAGCAGCAACGCGATGTGCCCTGATTTTCCCGGCAGCGCGTCTCGCGGCGCGATGAGCCAAGGGTGCTGATCGTCTGCTCCATCGAGAACCGCGGCAATGGCAGGATGTAGAAACTCTGGATCGGTGCGCCAGCTATAGGCATAGCTCGGGCGTCGCCAGATGCGGTGCGCTGTCAGGAGCGCTTGCCAAAAACTGGCTCCCGAAAGTTTGCAAATGTCCAAAAGGGTTTTAACCGAACCAAAAGCCAGCCCCTCGGTTGCGTAACGATCGACGACCGGTGACGCCGAATAGGAGAATGCGAATACATTGTCGCCGCCATTGCCCGTGAATATGGCGTCTGCTTGGTAATACCGCGCGATCTCCAGGATAGCCGCATCATAGGCCTGAGCCTGAAGCCGGCCTATTGGCCGCGGGAGATGTGCGACGCTGGACACGCCGAGATCGATCTTATCCAGATCGTGTTTTCGCTCGTCCAGATGCGTGTCGAGTTTTTCGCATAGCGTGCGTGCATAGTATCGCTCGTCACCATCCGGGTCGTCAGTCGAGAGCGTGATGCAGGAGAGCTTGCGGTTCGCAGCGCGCAAAGCGGCAGCGACAATGGAAGAGTCGAGGCCTCCAGACACGCCAAGCACGATCCGGTCGAACTGGGAAGATAGGGCACCGACAGTGGATTGCAGAACCCTTGCCAAGTTCTCCGCATTGGCGTGTTCGGACTGTTGCTCTCCGCGACGGACATGATCCCACGGTGTCCAGAGAGTATCGGTGCTGATACCGTCTTGCAGTAGTTGAAAAGCGGTTCCTCTCTGGACCTCGTGCAGACCAACCAGGCCGGTACGGCCGCTGGGCTGGCCGCCAGAATAAAAGTATCGACTGACGAAGCCCCAATCCACCTGGGGGCGATACAACCCGCTCTCAGCCAGGATCGCTGGGTCGGAGCCGATTACGCGGCAATCAGGTCGCCCGGCGAAATAGCATGGTAATGCACCCGAAGGATCGCGGATAATTCGAGGACCGCGTTGGTCATCGACAAGTGCAACATATCCACCCCAGTAGCGATCGATGAGCGAGGCACCCCCAGTGGCAAGGATGCGCTCAGCCTCAGCGGGCTCGATTGCTTCGATCCGGCGACCGGGTCCGTGTCGATAAAACAGTGAGCCGAAGATGGCCCCGCATCCATTCGGCAACACCGTCACCAACTGCGGATCAGAGGCAAGAAGAACGGCATGGCGCGCCCGATAAACGATAGAGAGACCGATCTGCGGGGGCACGCGCGTCGCGAACAGATCCAGAATTTCTGCGCGACGCGATTCCACAATGAGGTATCGGGGAGCCATCAGAGCGCCAGGATGGGTGTAAAGATACGGACCTGGTCAACCGAATCCGTGAGGATTCGCGATTGGTCCTGAATCCAGCAATGCGCGGTAAAGGGGTTCACCCGAACCCCGATAACCAGCTGCGGATAATATCCCCGGCGATTGCACATGGAGAGAAAGGCAAGCGATCTTGGCAGGCAAGTGTTCGTGCGGCCAAAGAGAAAATCGGTTGCGGCAAAAGCGCCGACAACGGCATCGACGTTTGAGCTGGTCCCCGTGCCTCCGGACAATCGGGTAGCGCGTCGTTTCCGAGCGAGATGCCGATAGATCCGTGGAAATCCGTTGATCTTCAGGATCAACAGCGCCGACAGTCTTTCAACCGTAGCCAAGGCGATAAGGCCTGCGTTGGCGTCAAACGGTAGTGCCACGGGCGCGGAGGTGTCTAACGCGTTCGGATGAGATGGAGTGGCAGACGTGACGGCCGCTGGCTGGATCGTCAGGATATTCCGGCACCGGAGCCAGTCGATCTGCTCGGGATTCGCCGCCCCCCTAACAAATGCCTCGAACGCGGTCTCGCCTGCCGGAGGCAAGCAGAAATAGCGTCCTGCTGCCGCATCGAGGAAGATCGCTCGGCCGCCGCAAAAACAATGGTGTAGATTTTCGCGGACGGACAACATCCAGCATGCCCCATTCAAAAATGCGGGCGCTTGCTGGATCCGGCCGGCAAGCACCCGCACGCGGCGATCGCTCAATCCTCGGCGATACCGATACTGGTGCGGAGTCCGCCCATGAGGTCGTCCTTGTTCCCGTCCGGCCCGCGGGTCAGCTCGGAAACATCACCGAGATCCAGGACGTCCTCGGGCAATGTTTTGGTATCCGTTTCCATCGAAATATCTCCAGATAGGTTTATGGATCGCCGGGCGACTGCAACCGCAGCCGCGCCGGTTACTCGTCCGTCAGGCCGATGGTTTGGCGAAGGCCACCGACGAAGTCGTCGCGGTCGCCGGAGGGACCCTTGGTCTCCTCGACGATCGCGCCGAGATCGATCACGTCGCCGTGTTGCTGTTCGTCATTGCGCTCCATGACACGCTCCTCTTGATCCGCCGCGAGAATTCGCGGCAGTCCAACGGTAACCGAAGCAAATCGGGGAATGGTCGGAATATATCCCGACAAAATGGCGCGGTATCCGTGCGCGCCAACTCAACATTCATCGGGAATGCCTCCCGAGACAGCGAAGCCAATGTATTCTGCCAGTTTTTCTTATGTTGGCCGTTGGTGGCGATAGTCCCTAACAGCTTTTTGACGGTGGATTCGCCGGTCGTGATAGGCTTCGATCCGCCGGCGAATGTTCTTTTGGACATCCGTTACGGCGGAGTTGGTGAGGGTTCGCAACTCCCTGGCGGCCTCCTTCGTGTCTGTGATTTCCAAGATCCTCGGATAGTAAAGCCGCTCGTTCATATTGCGAATTGTAGCGATGGCCCTCGGATTGCCGGTGGCTTGCGCAAACGCCAGGAAGATGGCGCCGGTGTGGGTCGCAAGGTCAATCGCCGTGGTACCGATCGAAGCGCCGGCGAGGCGGTCGAGGGTTTCCCGGAGCATCGATTCCCGGACGCCATGGACCAGGCTCAGGATCAGATGCATATTCCAGGCGTAAAGGTCGATGAGATCGTCCGGTCCATCGAACGCAATCCTGAACCCACCGTCGGGATGGGGATCGATCAGTCCTTCCCCCATCAACCGGCAGGCTGCTTCCCTGACCGGAGTCTTGCTCGACCGATAGCGATCGGCAAGTTCGGGCACATCGAGCTTTTCACCGGCCGAGAAATGCCCAGCGAGATAGTCCGCTCTCAGCGCCTGATAGACGCGCTCCTGCATGATCGGATCGAACGCCGACATCATCAGGCCGGTCCGATCGCAAGGGTCGGGCCATGCCATATAGGCGTCAGCGCTCTGGTCAGTTGGTTGAGCTTGCGCTCCGCGATCACCTCGATGCAAAGCCGTTCGAGATCGCAGAGGTCGCCGGCAGCGAGCTGCAATGGATAGGACATGCGTTGGCCGGCAAAGAGGAGCGGTATCAGGATATGTCCGGTCGACAGACCGAGACGATAGGCGCAGATCAAATGATCATCGAGAGTAGATTTCGGGTTGCCAGACTCAATTTCCCGCAGCCAACGCTCGCCCATACCAAGTTCCCGCGCTAATTGGCGCTGCGTGAGACCGAGTTTCTTCCGTGCCTCTTCTATCTGTCGCCCGGACTGCAACTTGACGTGCGAGAGCGGACTTTCAGCAACGGAAGCCGCGCATTCGTGCGACATTTCCGTGTCTCCTTACGGGAGATTCCGCCCGCCAAGGCCAATCGAGCTTTTATAGCTAGGTGGACATACCACCATGGTCAAGAAGAACCCCAGCCAAATTGTCGGAACTGGAGCGGTCAGGTCTATGGAATAGTGCGGTTATTGACCTGCGGGCGTCGCAGCGCGGTCTGAGTGCGCTCAAACGCATCCATGAGATCGGCCCCTCTCGCGTTGGGCAGCTGCTGGAGCGCGAGGAGATAGATCATGCCCAGAGTCGGCGGTTCGCGGTCAGGCGTGGCACGCTGGATCCGATCGACGATGCGCGAGGCGATGTCCCATAGCCGCTGCGGCGCGCCGACATGGTGCTCTTCATTGCCGCTCAGCCGCGCTTCCCCCAACTCGCCAAGGCGCTCGACGATGGCGCTCGCCGGAACGGTGTCGAGATAGTTCACCGCGACATGCAGCGTGGTCCCCCACGCGATGAGGCAGCGAGTCGTGCGAATAAGATGGCAATGCGAGTCGATAAAGACATCCATGCCGGCCGGGGACAGCCGGAGTTTGAAGCTGCGTGTTGCTCGGCCCATCTGCGTTCCACCTCCTCTCTTTCGGTATCTGCCGCCTCTTTGAGTGCGAAAATCGGTCCATTTTTACGCCAATTTTGAACAAATCGGCACTGAAGTGCCGATCAACGCCATTTCGTGCCTATTCTGCGCCTGACCGCCGTTTGCATTCAAATTGCGGACTTTTCAGCTTTCTTTCGCCGGATCGGCACTTCAATGCCCTCCCTATTGCGGACCTTTCGAGGCGCCGTCATTTCTCGTGCCGCACCGGATCGACGGTCATCGGCAGCCCCGGCTGAAGCCCGAATACAGTCGGTCCGCACCAGCCAACCCGAAATTCAAGCGCCGTCCCGCGCCACGAGGAGACTTGTCCTATGAACATGCGCCCCCATTCCGGGCTTGCCGTGATGCTGCCGCTGGCCCTGCTGGCCGCACCCGCCCAGGCCCAGGACAATCCCCGCGACGCGGAGGCCTATCCCTGCGATCAGCGCGGCGACCTGACGGTCGTCCAGGATGGTCCGAGCTATTCGATCCGTCCCCGACTGGTCGTGGCGCAGGCCCCCTCGCCCACCAACACCACGGCGACCGCGATCTCCATCGGAACCGCCCTCAAGGTCGACTCGCGTATTTTCGCGCAAGCCGGCGGTCTCGTGAAGGAGGCTTCCCATGCGCCGCGCCGCTGAGCTGCTTGGCGCGGCGATGCTGGTGCTGGCGACGCCGGCATTTGCCCAAGATGCGCCGGCGGGCCCCGCGACCAGTGAGCCGCTCGCCGCCGCCGCGGCAGATGCCGAGCGCGAGCTGCGCCAGACCTTCACCAACCTCACCTTCGAGGATTTCGGTCCTGCGCCCGTGAAGGGGCCAATCTATCAGGCGAGCGCGGGCGGACGCATCATCTATTTCGCGCCGGAAAGCGGGCACCTGCTTTTCGCCGCGGTCTATGACCGCAACGGGCTCAACGTCACCGCCCTCGCGCAGGATGCCAATGCCCGCAAACGACTCGCCGCGATCGACCCGGCCGATGCGCTGCTGATCGGCCCGGCCGGTGCGCCCAAGGTGATCGAGTTCACGGACCCCGACTGCCCCTATTGCCAGGCGCTCGAACGCTTCTGGCTGGCCAAGGCCGCCGAGGGCAAGCCGGTGCAGCGCCTCATCTACTTCGTGAGCGGCATCCATCCCGAAGCCGCGGCGAAAGCGGAGCATATCCTCTGCTCGCCCGACAAGGAGGCGACCTTCAAGGCCATCTATGCGGGCGCGAGGCCGGCGACGCTTCTCAAATGTGCGACCGGGCATGACAAGGTCGCCAAGGATGCGGCCACCGTTCGCAAGATGGGGATCAGCGGCACGCCGACCCTGTTCGTCGACGGCAAGCTGGTCTCGGGCTTCCAGCAGGCGGAACTCCAGGCCTTTGTCGATCAGAAGGGAAGCGCCGGTGTGCGCCCCTGAGCCTCGCGTGGCAGCGGGCATCGTCCGCTCGCGCCCTTTCCATCTGGCGGGCCTCACGACCGCTCGCGGCAGCCGCTCGAAGGAGCGCGCGCCCGGCGGTTCGAGGGCCGAGATGCCGGCGGCCGTGCTCTTGTGGAGCCGTCCAGAACTGCCGTCGGCCGGACACGATTTCGATCGCAGCCGGCAGGCATGTCTTCGGACGGCTCCTTTCTTGAGGAGACCATCAATGCTCAAACTGCTTCGCCTGCAGGGCTTCGGCTCGGCCTATCTGGCCGGGAGGGGGTCCTTTCTCGAACGGCTGCGGAGCCGGACGCTCACCACCCTCGACGCCGCCCTTCTGCTGCTGGTGGCGGCGCTCGCCGGCACGGGCGTCGCCCACGCCTTCGCGGCGCCGGCGGCGGGCGACCTCGGCTATGACATCTACGACATCGTGGTCAACCAGGGCGTCAAGGGTCCGCTCGGCTTCGTGGGCGGCGTCGCCGCCTTCCTGTTCGGGGTCTCGCGGCTCTTCTCCAACATCATGATCGGCATCCCGACGATCGTGGCGGCGGTCTGCCTGATCAAGGCGGACTCGATCCTCCAGACCTTCGGCATGGTGATCTGAGCCTCGGCGCGCCGCGCCGGGCCTCCGGCCAGGCGCGCCTTTCGAGACGGGGGGCGGTGGTCGCCTCTCGGAAATCACGCTGATGCGTGATGAAGCAAGGGAGAAGGACGTTGGATGAACGTCTTCCGCAGTTCCTGCACCGGCCGGTCCAGATCCTCTGGTTCGACAGTCAGGAGTTCATCGTCGTGATGAGCACGATCTTCGTCGCGGTCATCGTCGGCGGGATCATCGGCTGGGCGCTCATTGGCGTTCTTCTCCTCTTCATTCCCTGGAAGCGCACCAAGCCGCGCGGATTCATCCCGCATCTGGCCTGGCGCTGGGGCCTCACGCGCTTCCGTCACTATCCGGGTCCGACCCAGACCCGCTTTTTCGAGTAGAGCGCATGGGGCATCCTTTCCGACGTAAAGCCGCGACCGACATGATCGGCGACACGCGCCCGAGCTGGCATCTGCACCGCTATCTCCAAGGCTCCGCGAACCTGTTCGAGGAGAACCGGCTGCTCAAGTTTGCGATCATCGGCCTGTTCGGCATTACCGCGGTGCTGGGGACCGTCCTCTATACCTCGAACCAAAACAGTCGCACGGTGATCGTGCCCTTCGGTTCGGGCGGCGATCTCTATGTGACCGGGAACAAGCCGTCACAGGCGTATCTGCGCACGATCACGTTCAACATCGTCAGCCTGTCCGGCACCTATTCTGCCTATTCCGCTGATCGCCAGTTCCAGGAGCTGCTGACGATCGTCCATCCGAGCAGCTATAACGGCCTGCGCGACAGCCTCAGCCGGCTGCTGGATGAACTCAGCAACAATCCCACGCTGTCGATCGCGACCTACATCCGCGGCGATCAGCCCGTCACCTATACGAGCAGCGAGATCGTCGTGCCCGTCGAGAAGGTGCGCGTGATCGGCGGCGTGATCCGCAAGTTCCGGGGCGATCTGCACATCCGATACGCGCTCGAGAACGGCCGCTTCTGGCTGACCGCCCTTCAGGAGGAGAATTTCAATGCCGATGTCCGGTAAGCGAAGCCGTGTCGGCCCGTTGTGGCTTGCCTGCTTCATGACGCTGCTTTCGGCGTCCTCCACCACCCTCGCCCAATCGATCGCGGCGCTGCCTGACCAGACCAGCCGGATCCGGCTGTCGAACCGGGACGTGAACCATGTCGTGTGCGTCGGCGGCGAGATCGACGACGTCAGATTCTCGGCCGAAAAGGGCCTGGCGGTCGAGCGCGGCGGGTCGGACGCCTGGATCAAGTTCCTGGTGCTCGAAACCGACGATGCCGGCGCGAAGACCCGCAGCTATGTGACGACGCCTTCGGAGTTTTTCGTCTCCTGCAATGGCGCCATCTACCCGCTCTACGCCGAACCGGCCGACATTCCGGCGCAGACTGTCACGCTGATGCCGGGCACCGCGCAGCGGGCTCGGGCGAACGACGCGCTGCTGGGGCCGCTGGTCGAGGAGGAGCGCGCGGTCGGAATCGCGCTGGCCATTCTGCAGGACCGGGTGCCTGCGTCCTTTTCGGAGGTTGCGCCGGCGAGCGCCCCGCTGATGATCGCCGACGTGCCAACGGTCTCGCTCACCGAGCGCCGACGCCTTGAGATCGAGGGCGCGGGGCTGTCGGTCAGCGAATATCTGGTCAGGGCAAATACCGCGGTGACGCTCGACGAACGCGACTTTCTCGATGGCGCGCTGGGGTCGGACATCTTCTCGATCACGCTCGATCGCCTGAGCCTGGCTCCGGCTGAGACCGCGCGGCTGATCGTCGTGCGGCGGAGTATCCAGCAATGAGCCCCGAAAACGCCTCCGGCCCCGATAAGGGCGCCCCTTTGCCCCCGGCCGATCCGCGCGACGTCCATGACGACGTTTCTCTCCGTCCCGCACTTTTCGATCTGCGCGCGCAATGGGAGCGGCTGACGTCTGACCAGAAACTGCGCGCCAAGCAGCTCGGCGTGGTCTCGACGATCGCGCTGCTCGGCATCGGTCTCTACACGGCGTCTTCGCATGGCGGCAAGGAACCGCCCAAGCCGCCCGAAGCCTCCAAGCTCGACATGGGCGCGGGGCTGCGTGGCGACAGCCTTGAAGTAAAGCTGCGCGGCGATCTGCAGAAGATCCTCGATGGGCAGACGCTGCTCGGCGACCGTGTCACGGCGATCGAGGAGGGCAAGGTCGTTCCCGGCACCGCAGGCGCCGTTCATGGCCCGGCGCCGACCGCCGAGGACGGACTCCCGCCGGCATTGCCGGGGGATGCGCCGGCCTATCCGCCGTCGCCGCCCGAAGCGAAGGCCGAGGCGGACAAAGTGCCAGCGCCGCCCGCCGCGCCGACGGCACCCCCCGCCCCGCCTGCGCCTCCAACCGAACGGCAGGTCGGCGCGATCGGTGCGGCCACCACGGCAGTCGCGGCGGAAGGAGGCGCGGCCGGCGGGGCGCGATCAAAAAAAGCGACCAGGACAATCTATTTGCCACCTGGTTTCATGAAAGCGCGACTGCTGACCGGCATCGACGCGCTCGCGAGCCGGGACGCGACCAGTAACCCCGAACCGATCATCGCGCGGGTCCAGGCGCCAGCGGTGCTCCCGAACGACGTGAAGGCGAACCTTGCGGGTTGCTTCGTCATCGGCAACGCGACGGGCAGCCTCGCCAAGGAGCGAGTCGAGATCCAGCTCGTCTCGATCTCGTGCGTCGATTTCGACGAACATGCCGTTGTCGATCAGGCGATCAAAGGCTTCTTCGTCGATGCCGATGGCAAGAAAGGCCTGTCGGGCAAAGTGGTGACCCGGGCCGGCGCGACGCTCGCTCGATCGTTCATCGCAGGCACCATTTCCGGCATCGCCCAATCGGTCGAGAACACCTTCGGCGACGTCTCGACCTCCGCGCTCGGCAGCGTCCGCACGCTCGACGCCGGAGATGCGGCCAAGTCCGGCATTGCCGGGGGCCTGTCCAAGTCCTCGGATAAGCTGACCGATTTCTATCTGGACCTAGCCCGCCAGGCGGGGCCCGTCGTCGAAGTCGGCGCCGCCAAGGATGTGGTCGTCGTCGTGCAGGAGGGCCTCGCCCTCGAAATCAAGCCAACGGTCGGGAGCAAGTTCTGATGCGCCCGATTGTCTCCAGCCAAGGAACGCCCCCCATGCCGATCTCCGGTTTGCGCCCTCCGCTGCGCGTCATGCTCGCCCTTTCCGCGATCGTCGGACTCTCGGGCTGCGCCACGGTCGGCTCGATGATGTCACCCTATTCCGAGAAGTTCGATTGCAAGAACAAGGATCACGGCCAGTGCATCCACCCGGAAAAGGCCTATGAGGATGCTGTCGCCGGGGTGGTATCCAAGTCCGATCCGGCAGTCACCAATGACAAGAAAATGCTGCGCGGCACGGCAGCGGAAAATGGCGGCAAGCCCGCCAAATCGGGCAAGGTCGTCGCGGGCGGCTCTGCTTATGGCAGCTATAAGGACAGCGTCTATCGCGAGTTGAAGGGGCTGATCGATGCGCCGGTGACACCGATGCTCAAGCCCGCGCGCACGGTGCGGACGCTGATCCTTCCCTATGCCGACCGGCAGCGGCCAGATCGCCTCTATATGCCGCGCTACGTCTATTCGGTGGTGGACAAGCCGGTATGGGTCGTGGGCGGAACCTTGGTGTCCTCACCCAGCCAGGCATCGAAGGCGCCCGTGCTCGGCCAAGTCAAGGAACAGGCAGCCGCGCCGGGCGATACGCCCGACGCGCCCCAGCCCGCTCTGCCGGAACCCCGGCCATGAGCGCGGCGACATCCCGCGGAGGGCTTAGCTATGCGCGGCTGCGCAACGCCGTCCGCCGCGACAGCTTTTCCGACTATCTCCCGCTGATAGCCTGGGACGGCGACACGGAAGCGTTCCTGTGCCTCGACGATACCTGGGGCCATGCGTGGGAGATCGTGCCGACAGCCTATATGTTCGCGCACGTTCAGGGTGCGCTTCAGGGCCTGCTCAACATCCATTTCCCGGACGGTACGGTCCTCCAGCTTCACACCTTCGCCGATCCGCTGATCGACGATGCGCTCGACGCTTTTCTCGATCTCAAGACCCGCGACGATCCGCTGATCCAGGCTTCGGCACGTCGGACACATGACTATCTGAGCCGCGGCCGCCACGGGCTAAAGGCGCTGCATGGAATCCCGGTGCGGAACTTCCGCACCTTGCTGTCGATCAAGACGCGGCGCCCGCTCGGCGACGATCTGCGTCGCCAGGTCGAGGAGCAGCTTTCCAAGCTCGGCATCCGCCGCCTCGAGCCCGAAGAGATGGTCGCGTTTTACCGACGCGTGTTCAACGGCGTGACGGCTCCTGCCCCCGGCGTGTTCGCCGATGGCACAACGGTCGGGGCCCCGCCGATCGCCAAGCAGATCATAGACGCCGGCCCCGATCTCGTTTTCGAAGGTGCCGAGGTGTTTCTCGGCAACCAGGTAGCCCGCTGCCTGACCCCAAAGGCACCCGCGCGCAGGATCACAGCAGAGCGCGCCAACCGGCTGATGGGCGGCATGCGCGGCTCCTCGGAGGACAGCGACCAGATCGGCGGGCCATTCCTCTACACGCTGAACATCCTGTTCGATCATTCGCAATTCGAGATCCACAAGCGCGCCCAGATCTTGTCCGCGCAAAAGGCTGCGGGCTCCTTCGCCGTCGAGGTCGGCAAGCAGATCGATGAAATCGGCTGGATTCTCGACGAAGCCGGTAACTCCAAGTTCGTGCGCGTGATTCCGACGGTCTGGGTGTTCGGCCGAGACCGGGCACACGCCCGCGAACTGGCGGCGCGCGCCAAGCGGCTATGGGAAAGCGAGCCGCTGCCCTTCTCGATGCAGGAGGAGAGCTATCTCAACCCGACCCTGCTGGTGATGAGCCTGCCGTTCGGCCTTTACCCCGACCGGTCGACGCTCAGGATGCTGGAGCGCGACTTCCGCATGCCGGTGAAGGCTGCGGTGCTGATGGCGCCGATCCAGACCGATTTCCGCGGCGGCGGTCGCCCTGCGCTGCTCTACACGGGCCGCAAGGGGCAGCTCATCACGCTCGACCTCTTCGACCCGCGCATCAACAACTACAATTTCATCGTTTCGGCTGAGAGCGGCGCGGGCAAGAGCTTTTTGCTTAACAACCTCTGCCAGCAATATTACGCCAATGGCGCGCTGATCCGCATCATCGATATCGGCGGGTCGTACCGGAAGCTCTGCACGCTGTGCTCGGGCCGCTATATCGACATCGGCGAGGAGCATCTGGTCCTCAACCCCTTCGACATGGGGCTGGCGCTCGACGGCGACGACAAGCAGTCGGCGATCACGATGGCGGTCGCGATCGTCGCCGAGATGGCCAATGCCTCGACCCGCAAGGGTGTCACCACCTCCGAATGGAACCTGCTCAAGTCGGCGGTCCAATGGACGATCGACACCGGACGCGCCGATCACGGCATCGATGCGGTGCGCGAATGGCTCGGCACCTATCCCGCGCTCGTCGAAAGCGATCTTGATCGCGTCGAGCATCTGGTTCCGACGGCACGCGAGCTGGCCTTCAACCTGCGCGATTTCGGATCGGACGGAGCCTATGGTCACTATTTCAACGGGGCCTCGACGCTCGACATTCGCGCCGATGAATTCGTGGTGCTCGAACTCGAACGCCTGAAGGCGATGCCCGACCTGTTCAACGTGATCGTGATGGTGGTGGTCAACGCGGTCACCCAGGAACTTTACCTGTCCGCCCGTGACCGTCCCCGCTTCGTGCTCTGCGACGAATCCGCCCAGTTCATGACCGGAGGCGATGGCCAGGATTTGTCGCGGCTCGCCGAGGCCTTCGGCCAGGGCTATCGCCGCGCGCGGAAATATCGCGGGTCGTTCGGCATCGTGCTCCAGAGCATGAACGACCTGCTGCTGTTCGGGGGCACCGGCCAGGTCATCCTCGAAAATGCGGCGACGCGCTTTCTGCTCCAGGGCTCGACCTATGACCGGGCGGTCGACAACAAGATCCTCGACTATTCGGGGTTCGTCCTCGACCTCCTGAAATCGGTCCGCAACTCCAAGCCCAATTATTCGGAAGTCTTCATCGACTCACCGCTGGGCCTGGGCATCGCGCGGCTCGTGGTCGATCCCTTCTCCTACTGGATCAACACGTCCGCGCCCGACGAAGTTGCCGCCTTCGAGGGATTGCTGCGTCAGGGCCTGTCGCCGCTCGAGGCGGTCTGCCGGTTGGCAGGCGTCGATCCGGCCAAAATTCTGGGCGGGGAGGTCTGATCGTCATGCGGCGTCTCTTCACCCCTCATCCCGACCAGCTGAAGCTGGAATGGCCCGATGAAGACCTGATCGAAAAGATGGTCGAAGAACGGGTCGAGGAACGGTTCGAGGCAGAATCCTTCCGTTGGCGCTTTCGACTGGTCGGCATCGAAACCGTCATGATGGGGTCGCTGGTGCTGATCGCTGGCCTGCTGCTCCACCAGCCCACCATGCTTGTGCTGCGGGCCACGGCGCTGGTGGCGGCGTCCTGTTTCGCGACCGGCCTCCTGCTGCTGTTCCTGTCGGCGTCCACCGCCAAACTGATGACGCGCCTGCGAAAAGGTCCGCGCTCGTGAACGGGCTCATCTCCGCCAAGCCGTCGCAAACGGCGATCCGCCTCGCATTTGGCGGTTTCCTGCTGCTGCTGGTGCAGAGCCTGCTGCTCCTGCTTGTGCCGGGGCTGGATGGCAGCGTCCGCTTGCTGGTCTGGGTGCTCACCCCAATCGCCCTGGTCGCCTTCGTCGCGGCGTTGGTCGGCCTCCCCGATCCACCGGCGGAGCATTGGAGGCGGCGCCATGGCCGCTAAGTTTCGCCTCCCGCCCCTGAACACCGGCGACAGCCCCGGCACAGCCATCCGCTCTGCGATCCTGCTCACGGGCGACTGTCGCGAGCAAATGCCGGCGAGAGGGCCTTTCGACCTCATCATCGCCGATCCGCCCTATGGCGACACGTCGCTGAGCTGGGATCGACAGGTCGAGGGCTGGCTGATGCTGGCGCGCGCGGCACTGCGGCCGACTGGATCGATCTGGATCTTCGGCTCGCTGCGCTCTTTCCTGCGGATCGCGCCGGCGCTTCACAAGGCCCGGTTGCGCCTGGCGCAGGACGTAATCTGGCAGAAGCAGAACGGCACCAGCTTCCACGCCGATCGCTTCCGGCGGGTCCATGAGATCGTCGCGCAGTTCTATCGGACCGACACGCCGTGGCGACTGGTCCATAATGCGGTCCGCACGACGCCCGACGCAACAGCCAGAACGGTGCGGCGCAAGACGCGTCCCCCGCATATGGGCGATATCGGCGTCGGCCACTATCGCAGCCTGGACGGCGGCCCTCGCCTGATGCGCTCGGTCCTGGTCGTGCGGAATTGCCATGGCCGGGCCATCCACCCGACCGAAAAGCCGGTCGAGCTGCTCGAAACCCTGATCGAGACGTCCTGCCCGCCCGGCGGCCTTGTCGGCGACTGGTTTGCCGGATCGGGTGCCGTGGGCGAAGCCTGCCTCAGGACGGGCCGGCGCTATCTCGGTTGCGAGATCGACCCCGCGATGGCGGAACGCGCGCGCCTGCGCCTGCAGGGCTTCGCCGCCTTCTACCCGGAGGACGGCGATGACTGACCGCACTAACTTCTGCGCTGCCCGCGCGTTGGCGGCCCTGCTGCTGGCCGGCGCTACGCTTGCCGGTGCGGCCTACGCATCCACCGCCCAAATCGGCCGGACATGGCCGATCGCCGAGCCCGATGCGCTCGCCGAGATCGAAGCCAAAGTGGCGACGCTGCCCAAGGATATGAGCAAGGCCTTCGGGCCGCGCGAGCATTGGAGCGCGCTCAAGGCGGCTCCCTTGGCCGTCGCGGGCGCCGACCGGGTGCGGACGCTTGTTCCCTTCTACACCCTCGACTTCGATATCCAACTGCCCGACGGGCGGGTCCTCTATCCCAAGGGCTTCACCTTCAATCCGCTGACCTATGTGCGGCTGCCGCAGCGACTGGTGGTCGTGCATCCGCGCGATCTTGGCTGGGCGCTGAAGGTCGCGCGGCCGAGCGATTTTATCCTGTTGACTGCGCTCGGAGGTCAGAACGGCGACGCGATCGACCTCAGCGAGAAGACCGGACGCGCCATCTACATTCTCGAAGAGCGCGTGAAGGATCGTCTCGGGCTCACGGTCGCGCCGGTGATCGTCGCGCAATCCGGCACCAAGCTCGTCCTCACCGAATATGGCCCCAAGAGTCGGCCCATGCCGAAAGGAGCCAGCCAATGATGCGCTCTTTGTGCGGAGAGGATTGCGCTCTATGGCGCTTCTATCAGCTGGCCTATCGTCGCGACGGGCAGATAGAGGCGAAGCGGAGCCTCCGACAGGGCTCGGAAGCCGTAACGCAGATAGAGCTGCTTGCGCCTCTCGACTTGCACCGGATCGCCGCAGTCGAGAACATCGAGAAGCACAACAGCGATTCCGAGGTCACGGGATGCCCGATAGATGCGCTTGAGAGCATCGGCGAGCAGGAGGCCACCATAGCCTTGGCCCTGATAGCGGGCATCAACCCCAATCATCGAGATGAAGGCAGCGGGAATCCGGCCATGACTTGGCCGATTGCGGGCGAAGGACCCCGGCAGATCGGAATAATGAATGTCGTGCGCGTTCAGCGTGTAATAGCCGACGATCCTGCCTTCCCTAGAGACGAGAACGAAGGCGCGCACATTGTCGGCCTGGGCCAGCTTGTTCGCCGTCTTGCGCAGATAGTTGTCAACCGGTCCAACGCCGGAAGCGAAACTCGTTCGGTCGTGCCGCTTGGGGTCGAGCGGCTCGATGTTCATTTCTTCTTCTGGCACGCAGTTTCGCTCTTAGCGGTTTTCGATCATCCGGTCGTGACGCGCGAAGGCTTCGCGCAGCCGCTCGGTGGGCGCCGGCGGATTATCGAGGGCGTTGAAGAACGCCTCATGATCCACGGGTCTGAGCACGGTGCGTTCGTGCGTCGAGATAGTCTCAAGCGCAGCCTTGTATGCGGCGTTGATGGTGAAGACCGAGTCATCCACGCCCGAAAGCGCCGCGGCACGCTGAATGGTCCGCTTGATATGCGGCTTCGTGCGAAAATTCATTCGCACCGTGCTGCGCTCGCTCACCGAGCCGGTGAAGTCGTCGAACGCCTGCATGACCTTTTCCTTTCCATTACACAGTGGCCCATCATGTACGTCGCAAAGACGCACATTTCAAGAATAACACGCGCCCGTCCGATCATGCGCGTCCAGAGGGATCAATGATGCGTCGCTGGAACGTCTTCTTTATCGGTGTCCTGATCGGCCTTGTGGCAACGATTGGCTGGCCGAACCAGGCCCATGCCTCCATGTGCGAGGCTGGAACGGTCTTCAATCCGATTACCAAAGTCCGTTGGACGTGCATTTTTCCCATCACGGTCGGCGGCATCCGTATCGGCAGCTACGACAAACTCGACAAGGCGCTCGACGCGCAGTCGGCGTCCAAGCCCCTCTGCGCCTGCCGGAAAGGCCTACAGTTCTGGTTCGGGGTCAAGGTCTCGTACTGGTCGCCCAACCGGATGATCGATGTGGTGACCGAACCGGGCTGCATGATGGCGTTAGGCGCCGATCTCATGCCGACCGGCGGCAAGCTGCAGGGTAGCCAATCGTCGATCTCCGACGGCACCAACACGCGCAAGATGTTCGCACAGATGCACTATTACATCAGCCCCGTCTGGGCGATGCTCGATATGTTCACGGACCTGCCGTGCCTCGAGAATGACGGCTTCGATGTCGCCATGATCACCGAGGTACTGCCGACTTGGCAATCGGGCACTTTGGGCGCGATTATCCAGCCCGAGGGCATATTGTTCGGCAATCCCGCCGCCGGCCTCGCGTGCATGGGCGACAGCGCCGCTGCCGCAGCCGGGAAGGTCATCGATCCTCTCTTCTGGTGCATGGGTTCGTGGGGGGCGACCTATCCGATCGCCGGCGACATCCATTTCGACGACAGCGTCGAGGCTTGGGCCGGGCTCGCCGCGCGCGGCACCTTCATGATGGGACGCCTGGGCGCGCTTACGATCAGTTCGGCCGACGGCTGTTCGTTCATCCCCCAGCCTATCTGGACCAAATCGCGCTACAAGCTCCAGATCATGGAGCCCGTGAAGGGCGGCAAGTGCGTCAATATCGGGCGCCCTGGCGCGCTATGGTCCTCGGCCAAGCACGCTCCGGGCAAGGACAACGCCCAGTTCATGCTTTTTGAAAAAGTGATCTGCTGCGCCGGGATTGCGGTGCCATGAGCAGATCGCTTCCCCAACATCCTGCGCACGCTGCCGGCCATCTTCGGAGGCCTGCCCGCCAAGGCCTGGAGGGCCTGGGTTGGCTGCGTGGGATGGGAGCGGCGTCGAACAGCCCCCTCGGCGCCGCTCCACCCCCGGTCAGCACGGCCACCGGTCCCTCCACGGCACGGGAGGGCGCCCCCCAGCCACTCCGCGCCGCGGTGGCCGTGCTGACCATCTTCGACGGGCAGGCCGTCTATCGCGTGACCGCCTCGGATGAGGCCCGCCTGCCGCTTCGCGCGATGCTGCGCTTCCGGCCCGGCTCCCGCACACATGAGCCGAGAGGGACATGGCCATGAGGCGCGTCATTCCCTTCGCCTGCCTCGCGGCGCTGGTTGCCGTACCCGCCGCCGCCCAGACCGCCGAGGAGCGCGCCCGCGCCGCCGCTGCAGCGTCGCGCGCAAAGACCAGCGACAGCGACACACTGCTCAACAACTATGTGACGCCGGGACTTGCGGGCCAGACGATCGCTACCGTCGACGACAGCAAGACCTTCTCGCCGAATATCGCGTGCCAGAAGACGGCGACGATGATGGAGGTGCTGGTGCAGCCCGGGTCGGGCGGCGATCTCTCCACCATCAGCATCGCCCGCGACACCGATCTCGATGGCGCGATCGACAGCCGGACCAGCCTGCCCGTCGCGGTTTCGGGCATCTGCGCCAACGGCGTCATTTCCTGTCAGCCCGGCACCTGGAATCAATGCAATTTCTTCCGCTGGGATGTCGATGGCGCACGCAACCTGAAGCTCACCCAGGTCGATATGCCGCAGCTATCGGGGTGCTACTGCATCAACAACAGTTGCGGCACGAATCTCGCCTGGGGCAATATGGCCTCGGTCCTTCGCGATCTTGGCGGGGGCATGATCGGGGCGCTCACCACCGCCGATCCGCGCTATGGCGTCGCGGAAGCGGTGATCGACGGGCCGATGATCCGCTACGTCGGTGCCCAATCGACGGCCTGCACCGCCAATCCGTCGCTGCCGCAGACGGCCTATCGTGCGACCCCGACCGCCATCGCTGCGGACGCCTATTCGGCCTCGACCGGCAGCCCGGTCTTCCAGGCGCTGGCGGCTTCGCAGGTCGGCGTCGGCACCGCGCTGCAATACCGCCATTGCACCATCGAACGGCAGGTCACGGTGCTTAAACCCCGCGCCGAGGATATCATCAGCCGGGTGTCGGGCGGGTATTCGACAATCCAGAACGGGTCCTCGTTCGACTTTCTGATGGGCTCTCCTGCGGACAACAGCCTCGGCGGTAATTGCAGTCTCATCGATTTTCGCATGACGCTGCATGTGGGCGACGCCAACAGCATCGTCGATGCGAGGCTCAGCCAATATTTCGCGGACGACTGGGGACAGGTTCGCATCGACGGCACGCTGGTCGCGTCGGGACCGGAGAACTGGCCCTCGATGGGTGTGCCGCCCGGCAAATGCGAGCAGAAGAAGACCTTCTATCGCTATCCCAATCTCGACCTGAAGCCTTGGCTCACGCCCGGCGATCATGAGATCTGGCTGCGGGTAGCGGTCGCGGAGGGCGGAGAGGGCTTCGCCCAGGTCCATGTCGACGTAGACGGCAGTTGCCGGACGCTCGAACAGGTGGTCGATCGATGCGGGACCATTGCGGCCGATCCGCAGTGCCGGATCGACCGCGAGCTGGTCGATGGCGTGCAGACCTTCATCAACGGGGTCGCGACGGGACTGCGGCCGCTGGCGCAGACCCGGATCATGGGCGGTGTCTCCTGCCCCACCGAGTTGACCCGAGACTTCTTTCTCAAGGATCGCACCTATCGCTGCAAGATCGACGACATCGCGCAGCCCGACACGAGCCGCGGCACCTATATCATCGATCATTCCACCGAAACGATGCTCGCCGACCGGGCCCGGCAAAGCGACGGTAGCTTCGTGGAATCGACGCGCGCCTTCAGCCTGCCCGATCGCGGCTCGGTTCCGGCTTGCGAGGCCATCTGCAAGACGCGGGCGCCCAAGACGAACAACGATGCCGCGCTCGATGGCGTGGTCGGCAACAAGCAAAACAATCCGACTGGCTACGACACCTTCTACCATGCCTGCGACAGCGACAACCGCTGCCCGGCCGGGCCGGGCGAAGAGGTCGTTTCCGCCTGCGGCTGCCTCGACGATTTTCCTGAAGCGGTGGTGATGATGCAAACGGTCCGTCTCGCCGGCGCCGACCTCGTCTGCACGGGGACCGTGCGATGACGCGCCTCTGGTATCTTGGTCCACGCGCGGCTGCGTGCATGGTGGCGCTCGGTATCGGCATTGGCTTGAGCTGGCATGGCACCGCGCTGGCGCAACCCCTGCCCCAGCAACAGATCCAGGCTGCCGGGCTCGTCGAACCGCAGCCCGAGCCTGACCCGGCACCCGGCGGCGAAACGCCGAGTGATCCCCAAAGCCTGCAATTGTGCGCGGCCGATCTCAACGGCAATGGCGACGCCGCCGATCCAGGCGAGACCGCCTATTGCACGCCGACACCGTCGGGACAGTTCCTTTGCCCGATCCAGGAAGTGGACTGTGTCGCGGATGCCGCCGGCCAATATAGTTGTCCCCTCGGGCCTCAGCTCGCCTGCATCGCGAAAACCACCGGCGGTGTTCCGGCCTGCTCGCCCAACCAATGCGCCGACATCAAGACCAATCCGATCGTGGATGAGCCGCCGATCGCCGATCCAGGCACGGAACCCGACGGCGGGATGGACGCCGAGGGCAATTGCATGGGCACGATCGAGATCTTCAGCGGACGCGGCATGCGCTGCCGCCCGCCGGGTCTCAGCACCACGCTCTCCAATTGCTGCAAGGACAAGGGCAAGATCGTGAAGGATGGCATGGGCTCGTCCCTGTCATCGATCAGCACCAAGATCGCCGTCGCCAAAGGCGTGTTCAACGGGATGAAGGCCGCCTATGCTGCGTTCCAGGCGGGTGCGACCGCGAGCCAGGCGGCCAACGCCGGCCTCAATGCTCTCGTTGTAGGGTTCGATCCGACCTCGATCGCAGTCAGCCTTGCGATCAACTTCATGATCGACTTCCTGTTCTCGGGCTGTGACCAGCAGGACATGGAAACCGCGATGCTGCGGAGCTCCGGCTTCTGCCACGAGATCGGCAGCTATTGCACGTCGAGCTTCCTCGGCATCTGCCTCCAGAAGGCGCGAGGCCATTGCTGCTTCAACACCAAGCTCGGCCGCATCATCCAGGAGCAGGGGCGGCCCCAGCTCAAGTCGTTCAACGGCAATCTCTGGGGGACGGCCAAGAAACCGATGTGCCGCGGCTTCACGCCGGAAGAGTTTCAGGCGCTGGATTTCTCCAAAATGGATCTTTCCGAATATTACGCGGACATCGAAGCCCGCGCCCAGTCCGACATCCAGATCGACATGAAGGAGCGCGTCGATGCGTATCTCAACGCCGTCAAGCCGTAGCGCCGCGGTGCTCCTGGCGGTGAGCATTGCAAGTGCGGCGCTCGCCCAGGACTCCGCCCGCGAGCGTGCGCAGAAGGAAGGCGACGTCGTGATGGAGCGGCTGAAGGGCGCCGTTTCACGGCAGAAGGCGCAGTCAAGCGAGGTGCCCTCGCCGCATCTGCCCCCCGCGCCGACTGAGGCGGAGCGCCGGCGCGCCTTCGAGGGGCTTCGCGCCCGGAAGGCGATGCCAGTGATCGACGCCCGCGCGAAAGCCGCGCTGGAAGCGAGCGAGGCACGGATGGCGGCAGAGCGGGAGGCTCAGGCCAAGCGGCTGCGCCAGGCGTTCGGACTCGAACCTTCCGAGGAGAAGGCGCTGGCCAAGGCAGCACCAGCGCCGGCGGCCAAAGCCTGGGTGCCGGTCCTGTTCGTCTCGTCGTCCATGCCGATCCCCGTGCTCAGGACCTATGCCGCGCAACTCGAACGGGTCCATGGCGTGCTCGCCTTTCGCGGTATGCTGGGAGGGCTGCACAAGGTCGGACCGATGGCGAAGCTCTCGGCGCAGATCCTGCGGATCGATCCGGGCTGCGAGGGACCGGCCTGCGCGATGCGCAATGTGCAGCTCATCGTCGATCCGATCGTGTTCCGCCAGCATGGGGTGGGCCGTGTGCCCGCGCTGGCGATGATCCCAGGCGATCCGACCGAGGCTTATTGCGAGCGGGACGATGAGAGCCCGAGAGCGACGCATGTCGTCTATGGCGACAGCGCGCTTGCCGGTCTCTTCGAGGAATATGCCCGATTGGGCGGACAAGCGGAGGTGCGCGATGCTCAGGCTCTTCTGGGTTCTCGTTGAGGCGCTGCGCGGCCTCTGGCCGCGGCTGTGCCGGTTGCCGGGCAAGGCGGCGGTCGCGCTGGGCGCGGCGGGCATGGGCGAGCCCGCCCGGCCGGAGCGGCTATGGCGCGCGTTCGCGATCGTGTTGCCGGTCGCGCTGTTCGCGGCACTGGTGCTGCCGAAGATTACGCTGGTGATGAGCCCTTCGATCGATGCCTGGGCCGTTCGTGAAGCGCCGGGGCCGATCGTCAGGGGCGACTATGTGAAGTTCACGCTGCGGCATCCGATCGCAGGGCCGAATCCGGTCAGCGTGACCAAGCACGCGCTGTGTATGCCCGGCGATCATCTCGACCATATCGAGACCCCATCGGTCTCGGCGCCGCACGCGTGGGATGGGCGCTATTTCTGCAACGGCGAGCTGCTCGGTGTGAGCCTGCCTTACGGGCTGCATGGGCTCCGGCTCCAGCATCTTCAGTGGAGCGGCATGATCCCGCCGGGGATGGTCTATGTCGGCTCGCATCACCCGCGCGGTTTCGACAGCCGCTATTTCGGGCTGGTTCCGATCAGCCGCCTCACGCGGATGGAGAAGCTGCTGTGAAGGGGGCCATTCCATTGGTCGCGGTCGCAGCCGCGGCGGGCCTGCTTTCCTCCGCCGCGGCGGAGGCCCAGGAGCCGGGCGCCCGGGAACGGCCCAAGCAGGGTTATTGGTGGTATGAGGCTCCCAAGCCGGCCCCGCCCGCTAAAGAAGATCCCGATGCGCTGGTGAAGCCGGTGATCCCCCCGATGGCGGAGCTGGCGACCTGGACGCCGCCCAAGATCCGCAAGCTGATCGAGCAGCAGCGCGACTATGCGGCGACGGTCCTGACGGTCGATGCGGTCGCCGATTTCTGGCGGCTTCAGGACTTCGCGCGCCGCAAGGCGCGTGCCTTTGCCGGCGTCACGCAACTGGCGATGTTGACGCACCCCGAACTCAACTCGAAGTCCGCCAATCCGATGGTGACGGATGCCCGCTCAGAACTCACCGCCGAGAAGGATGCCATCCGCCGGGCCTATCTGCGCTCGCACGCGAACGAATTCGCGCTGGTCATGTTCTCGCGCGCATCCTGCGGCTATTGCCGGGTCCAGTGGCCGATCGTCCAGCGTTTCCAGGAGGAAATGGGCTGGCAGGTGACGCTGATGGATGTCGACCGGCGCCCCGATGTCACACAGCGGTTCGGTGTCGAGATCACGCCGACCACGATGCTGATCCGGCGGGGCAGCCAGCAGCGCATGATCATTGCCTCGGGCGTCGAGGCCTATCCGAACCTCGCCCAGATGGCTTACCAGGCAGTGCGGCTGCTGCTCGGCGATATCCGGCCCGAGCAGTTCATGACTGGCCCCGGCGAGGACAACGGCTTCTTCGATGCTTTGTCAAACGGGCCGGTTTCCTCGACCGATCCACGCGCGCTGGGTGGCGATCTCGTCAATGCGGGCACGGAGCCCCGGCCATGAAGGTGGTTATCACCATGCGATGCCCTGTGATCGAGCAGGCTGCCGGATCAGGCGGGGACACGGGCCTTTTCACCGTTTCCTTGCACAAGCTTAACGGCGTTTTCGTCGAAGCTCACGAAGGTTTCGCCCCCGAGCCATCGCCCTTCATGCGCGATGACCCCATCGGCGAAGTCGCCCCCGGCGTCGAGAAATGCGAGCCCGGCCTCCACTGCGGCCACGTCAGCTTCGGTATTGCCGGCGGCGATCAAGGTGCGAATGGCTGCAGCGATCCGCTCATGGCTTTCCTTATAGCCTTTCAACATCACCCAGACGAACTCGCACAAGGCAGGAAGCGTCAGCGCGACCAAGTCAGCTTCCTCCAACACTCTCTTTGCGATGGGGGTCTGGATTTTGTCATCTTCGACGAGGGCTCGAAGAATAATATTGGCGTCTGCCGTGATCTTCACAGTTCGCCGGCCCAGCCCTTCGCAGTAATCTCATTGATTTCCTCGATCGATAGCGACTTGCGGCCCTCCCGCTTCAGCATGCCGAACGCATCGGAAATTTTGCCAGTAGGCCGAACTGCCCGAATCCTGACTTCACCGCCCGGCAGCTTGTCGATGCTGATCTTCTCCCCAGGGTGGACGCCAAGATGCCTCAGCAATTCCTTCCGCAGCGTGATCTGCCCCTTGGAGGTAATGGTGATCGCGTTCATCCGCCGAGTCCTTTCATCGGCCATTGTAAGGAAGAACTTCCTTCCCTTCAAGGAAAGGACGGCATGATGCGCTCGCTTGCGATTTTGCTCGGTCTTCCCGGAATAGCGATCGTGATCGGCTCGGCGGCCGCCGCGCAGACCGTCACGCGCGAGCAGGCGATGCGCGCCGCGATCCATCCCGTCAGCGATAGCCAGACAATGCAGGCATGGCTGTCGCGTGTTCCCGTGACCCGAGATTTCCCGGACGATTTCGGGGCAACCCTGGGCGGGCAGGGCTCAGCCTTCGTGGTCGAGATGACGACGAGTCCAGGCTGCGTTCCCTGCGGCGATCTCTGGCGAAAGCTGACGGATCTTGGACGGCGCTACGGCTGGCAGGTGCGTACAATCAGCGCGCAGGAGGCGATGATCCGCTCAGGGAGGCTTGGCCTTCCGTGGGTCGGGCATCCGGTCGCCTGGGCCCGACCGATCAATGACGCCTCGCGGATCGTCCCGATCGCGATCGGGACAGACCATGCGCCCAATCTGGCGCGCAATCTCTACCTCGCGGCGAAAATGCTGACCGGGGTTCGGCCGGCGGTGGGCGTGCGGGCCATGTCGAAGTTCACTGGCATCGTTGGCGTTCCCAGTCGCTCCCCGGCAGGGAGACGCTGAATGTCCTCTTCGCCTTCTCCCCTCGCCTCAATCATGAAGCGCGAGAAGTTCACGGCTCGCCTGCGCGAGCGGCACTGCTTCGATGGCGTGTCCCATCGGGAAGCGCTCGACGCCGGGATAGATGACGATCCTGCGGGCAGGTTGAAGGTCTTCAACCGCATGGTGGAATCCGCGCTCGACTTTGGGGGCGAGGCTGCGCTTGATTTCGATGGCCCAGAGAGCGCCATGCGGCAGGGTAAGCACGAGATCGATTTCCGCACCCGCCAGGGTCCTATAGAAGTTCGCGACGGTCCCTTCGGGCGCGGCGGCGATCAAGCTTTCGATCGCGAAGCCTTCCCAGCTCGCACCCGCCACGGGGTGCCCCAGCACCGCCTCCTGGTCGCCCAGGTTGAGCAGCGCATGGACGAGGCCGCTGTCGCGGACATAGATGCGGGGCGACTTCGTCAGGCGTTTGGCGGCATTGCTGTGCCAAGGCTCAAGCCTGCGAACCAGCAGCAGATCGACGAGGAGGTCGAGGTAGCTGGCGACGGTCTTGGAATCCACGCCAAGACTGCGCGCGAATTCCGAGGCGTTGAGCAGCCCGGACTGATGGTGTGCCAGCATCGTCCAAAAGCGTCGCAACGTCTCCGCTGCAATACGCGGGCCGAACATGGGAATGTCGCGCTCAAGATAGGTGCGGATGAAGTCGCGCCGCCAGCGAAGGCTGATGCGATCGCTTCGCGCGAGATAGCTGTCGGGAAACCCACCCCGGATCCACAGACCCGGCAAATCCTGCTCCGGCACCTCAAGCGCATCGAGCGGGCCCATTTCGAGATAGCTGATGCGGCCCGCGAGGCTTTCTCCAGATTGCGCCATGAGGTCGATCGATGCCGATCCGAGCAGCAGGAACCGCCCTGCCCTGAGCCCCTTGCGTCGGCCGCGATCGATCAGTCCACGGAGGATCTGGAAGAGGCCGGGCAAGCGATGGACCTCGTCGAGAACGACCAGCTTGTCTTGGTGGCTCGTGAGATACTGCTCGGCGTCGGCGATCTTCGCACGATCGGCTTCGGATTCCAGGTCGAGATACACAGATGGCCGCGTCGCAGCGATTTCCTGAGCCAGGGTGGTCTTGCCAACCTGTCGCGGCCCGAGCAGGGCGACAGCAGGCGTCTCGTCAAGCCTTGCGGCCAGTTCCGTCCTGATACGTCGTTTAATCATCCTCGTATATTCGGATCGCAACTCCGAATTTACAAGGATAATTATCACACCCCGTCATTCTTTCCGTGGCAAGCTCTGCTGGCGGGCGAGCTGTCGCGACCATTTCTGCGAAGAGGATTCCCGCCATGGTTCGACCCCGCCTGATTACCGCGTTGTGCGCCCTGCTCGCCTGCTGGTGCGCTGCTGCGCCGGCCCACGCCCAGAGCTGGGCGGAAAGCTGGTTCGACAATGTGACCTATACCTCGCCTGGCAGTTTCGAGGATCAGACCCGGGGCTACGTCACGGCAGGCGGTATGTCCGGACGGGTCGACGTCCATAACGACTATCTGATGTCGATCAGCCTTCCCAAGGTGCGCGCCGGCTGCGGCGGCATCGATATGTTTTTAGGCGGCATGAGTTTCCTCGACCCCGATTATCTCGTCCAGAAACTGGAGAGCATCCTTCAGGCGGCGCCCGCCGTGGCCTTTCAATATCTCCTCGAAACCTTGGACGAGAAGATGGGGAACATCATCTCGAAGATGGAAGCCGCCACCAATTTCCTGAACAGTATCCAGGTCAACGACTGCCGACTCGCCAACCGCATGGTCCAGATCGCCAAGGGCGACGACAATATGGGCGGGATCATCGAGGAGATGACGGGGTACAAGTCGGTCAAGGAGGGCTTTGCCAAGAGCTATCAACAAAGCCGCGAGAAGATCCAGGCGAACAACAACAACCCGACCGAGGATCTGAAGGATGTGCTCGCCAACTGCCCGGCGGAAGTCACGGACATCTTCCGTACCGGGTCGCTGCTATCCCACGCTGCCTCGCGCGTCGGCGCCGGCGACTGGGCGAGCGTGATGCGCGCCCGCGTGGGCGACGTCTATATGCGCTGGGATCCGGCCGATAAGGTTCCGTTGTTCACCGCCATCCCACAATGCCCCGCGCAGGACACCGAAAGCTCGCAGGATTTCCTGACCGGGCGCGTCCAGCGTCGATCGCTGAACATCCCGCCATCGGCGGCGGATTGCTCGCAGGATGGCGGCGGCCGCGGCGCGCTTATCCTTGCGCGTGAGCGCATGGAATCGATCGCCACCAAGATCAGGACGCGCGCCGCGCTCAGCACCGAGGAGCGCCAGTTCGTCGCCAACGTCCGGACGCTGCCGATCTACCGGATGCTCGAATGGGGCGTGCGGCAGGGCGTGGTCGACTCGGTTATCTCCGATACCGACGAGTTGGTCGCGCTGACGCTTGCCTATCAGATGCTCAACGACCTCACCCGCACGATCGATTTCACGGTGAGTAATGCCGAGCGGGGCGCGACCACGGCCGGTGCCGCCGATGGCAACAACGCCAATGTCTGCCAGACACGCATCCTCTCCAAGGGCATCGAGCAGCTGCGGGATCTGCGCGACGAGGTGCTGCGCCAGCGTGCGCAGATGCGGCAGAGCTATATGGCAGCGCTCTCGGCGGCGAACCTGTCGGCGAACTATGCGGGCCTCATCCGCGACCGCGACCGCGATGCTCGCGACGCCGCCGGCGCGGCGGCCGCGCGCAACCAGTAACGGGAGGCAAGTCCATGCGCCGCATCGCCAAACTGCTTGCCCTCCTCCCCGCGCTGCTCGCCGCTACGCCGGCGCTGGCCGTCGATACGAGTTTCCACACCTATGACGGTTTCGCCGAGACGGTGGAGGCGTTTCGGCTCGTCTCGATGATCTTCGCTGATCCCCGATATGAGACGCTGGTGCTGATCGTCGCGACGGTCGGGATCGGCCTTGGGGCGATAGTGGCGAGCGTGCGCGGCTCGGGAATGGGGCTGGTCGCATTCGGGTTCCAAATGCTGTTCGGCGTCGGGCTGTTCGTGGGGCTGATCGCCACCACGGGCACGGTCCATGTCTATGACCGAGTCCGCAACGCCTATCAGCCAGTCGGCGGCGTCCCCAATCTGCTTGTGCTGGTGGCGGGTGTGACCAACATGATCGAGCGGGCGCTGGTCGAGACCATCGACGACAATACCATTGACCCCGATGCGAAGATCGAGTTCGGCGCGGGTGGCCACAGCTTCGATCTCTTCCTCAACGCGGTTTCCCCGCGCGGCCCCATGACCGACACCTTCCTCGACGCGACCATCAAGGACTATGTCCGGCAATGTTATCCGGTGGCGCGCGTTTCAGCTGCCTATGGGATCGATGACGACAAGCTGTTCCGCACGGCAACGGACCTGCCGGGCGCCTTCGCGGCGATGGCCGGACCCGCCACTTTCTCGACCGTCTATACCGAGAGCGACAAGGGCGGCACGACGATGAGCTGCACCGATGCCTGGACGCATATCTCGGATCGCCTGTCCGACCCTGCCTTGTTCGACGGCTATACGCGGCAGATCTGCGCCCGCACCGGCTTCAACGTCGACGACGCGCAACAGATGAACCGATGCCGCCAGCAGTTGGGCGAGATGGGTCAGATGATGCTCGGTCAGCCGCTGTCCACTCAGGCGCTCCTGACCCACATCTTACTCGGCAATACGGTTGGTGACGTCCTGTTCGAGGATTCGCCGGCCAGCGCGGCGCGCGTCATGGCCAACCGGGCAGTGATCTCGAACGGTCTTGCGACCCTGTCGGTCGCCAATGAATGGATGCCAACGATCCGGGCGACGGTGTTCGGGATCATGCTATTCATGGTGCCTGTCGCGCTGCTGTTCATCCTGACGCCGATCAATCTCCGGGTCGCGAGCTTCGCGCTCGGCCTGTTCGTGTTCGTAGCTCTCTGGGGCGTTATTGACGCGGGCATCTATCAGCTCACGCTGGGCCGTGCCCATGCCGCGCTCGAGGAATTGCGATCGAACGCGCTCGCCGCCAATGCGTGGTTGCTAGCACCCTCGGCGGCGATGAAGGCGCTGGCGATCTTCGGCAGCTTCCGCACAGCGGCAGCCGGCCTGGCAGGCGCCTTCGTGTTCACCGTGTTCCGCTTCAGCGGCAATGTCTTCACCTCTTTCACCTCGGGCGCGCTTGGTGTCGCCGGCCAGGGCACGGCGGCGGCCGCTCCGATGGCGACGACCGAGGGACAAGCCTCGGCACTCGAAGCCCAGGCCTCCGCGCTCGGCACGCGGGCGCGGGCAGCCGCATCCTCCAGCTTCGGGGATTTCGGCGAGAGATCGACATTTGGGGCCAACCGAGCGTTCGGCCAGGCAGATCACATCCTGGGCGAGCGTCCAGGCACATCCGGCGGCACCGCTTTCGCTCTCGGCGGCCTTCAGGGCGCCGAGGAACTGGGAAGGCTCGCCCCCGCCCTCAACGGGCGCGATCTGGCGGATCCACAGGTCGCGCGGGCAGTCCGGGCGAATGCTGCGACGACAGCTATTCACCAGTTCGCCGAAAAGGATGCGCTTCGCACGCTCGGCACCACCTATTTCGGGGAAGGTCAGACCGGTGAAAAGGCGTTCGCCGCTTTCGCGCAGAATCTCGTCCAGTGGCGCGCCTTCGGCGATCAACGGGCTTACGGGATGATGATGCAGGCGGCGACCCGGCACTTCGAGCGTGGCGGCTATTCCGCTAAGGATGCTGAACTCAAGGCGTCCGGGATCATTGCCGAGGCACAGTCCGATCCCACCTTCGCGAAGCTGATCGCCAATACCTTCGACCAGGAGCGCTTGCTCGAGAACGATCTCACCGCGGCGCAGACCCAGGTCGGCGCGATGGAAGGCCGACGCGATTATGCCGGCGACAATGTCGCCGGGGTGGAGCGGTCCAATGTCGCGACCGAACAGGCTTGGCGTTCTGGCAGTAACCAGGGCCAACGCGAGGCCGCCGCGATGCTTGGCCTCCCCGTGGACGAGACATCCCGCCGCATCGGTTTCATCAACGCGCTCTCCGGCGAAGCGCGAAGCACCGCGATCACCCAGCTCGCGCGCGCGACCGGGCGGAACGAGGGTCAGGTCGAGCGCGCGCTGGAGCGCTATAATGCCGCGGTTAGTGTCGGCACGGCTGATGGTGCGACCGCTGAGGCGGCGCGCGAGGGAACCAGCGTCTATGGCCGCACGCTAGAGGCGGCTGGCTATGATTTCGCGGAACGCTCGGGCAAGCTCGATGCGCAGCGCGAAGTCGGTACCAGCGGCACGCGCGATGCGGCCCGGATCGGCGAGCAGCGGCGGCAATCGGAGAATTTCGGCTTTGCCGAAGGCGCCGCTGCGGCCGGTGTCTCGACGCGCGAGGCAGCGCGTCTCGACAGCTTCATCCAGGCGCTGAGCCGCACGGCCGGCAATCAGGTGGACATGGCCGAAGGCGGCGCGGAAGGCATCGCCGATCGCGCGCGGAACGAGCGTCTGACCCGCATCGTCGACAATGAGCGTCTGACCCGAATGCAGGGGCTGCTCGCCGAAAACGGCGTTACCCTGACCAAGCGACAGATCGCCATGGACCAGAATGGTGATCTCAGCCTCAACCTGACGCCCCAGACCGCCGCTGCGATGTATAAGGCTGGTCTCATCAACGAGAGCCAGCTCGGCGCAATCGCCAATGGCGGGCGGGCACGGTTCAGCTTCGCTGATAATGACCTGCTGGTGTCGAGCGGGACCGACTTCAGCCGTTCAGCGCGCAACGATACCAGCACGCGGTTCGAGGCGGGTAAGCAGGCCGGCCCCGATACGATCGAGCATTTCATGGGCGGTGGTGAGGAAGGCCGTGCCGCGATGGAGAATTGGCTGCGCGGTGGCTTCGAGATGGACCGCAAAGGGAATTGGCGGCTCAAGCCTCAAGTTGCCGACACGCTCCAGCGCGACGTGCAGGCGATCATGACGCAGACTGGTTGGACCCGATCTATTTCGCGGAGCGCAATGCATCAGGTATCACAAGGGACGATAGTCGGTGGCCAGATCGAAGGCGGGGCCTCGCGCGGAGGACGCGGTTCTGGAGCGAAGGACGGGAATTCGACGTCTTCGGGGTATAGTGGGCGAGCTTCTGTGCAGGTCGGCGCAAGCAGTAGCGATACGGGCACAGGCTCGATCGACGCAATGGCAACGATGGACATCGTAAACTATGACGTGCGCGAAGCTATCGCCAATGCGGAACGTGCATCCACAAAATCTGCGGCTCCTGAGAAGGCCTTCTCCCTCGAATTGAGCCGACAAATCCTCGGCTCTCAAGGTCTAAGAAACCGATATCTAACCCAATCCTCATCTGGCCGAGGCGTAGGAGATTGGTCTGCTCCGCTAACAGGTATAGAGCAGCGCAGCATTCTCGATACGGGCCGCTTCTCTGATGATTTGGATCATAGCTCTCGAGACGGCGACGCTGAATTTAAGAAAAGATAGCCATCAGTTGTGACGGTGCCTGACAATATAGGCCGGATTTGCGGGATTCAGAGGCGAACGGATGTCGGTCGGATCGGACATATACGACATCGGAATAGGGCGATGGAAGCCGATACCGTCGCCACTATAGAGTTCATCAGTATGATCACCGTCGGCACTTTCGTCCGTATAGCCGGGGTCCCAAGGGAAAACCACTTGCTGCCGCCAAACCCAAAGTGCACGGATAGCGACGTACCAGAAGAGCGCGAATGGATGAAAGATCAGCGTGAGAACCAACGCAAAGGTTCCGTCGGGAGGAACGAGGGTCTTGGGAGCGAAAAGGGCGACGAGCCAAGTCGTCACCGCCATCAGCCACCAGAGCTTTGCATACCAAGGCTTCCACAGCCAGGCCGAGAGACCGGGCCAGGGTGCTTTGTTTGCGGCATCTTTGGTTTCGATGGTCTGCTCCATCGCGAAATCCTTTCGATAGCCATATAGCAGTTCGGATCGCGATTGTCACGGCGGAATGGCGATCAGCGCTTGTCCTTTTTGTCGCTATTGGCATATTGGAGACAGAAAGGACACCGATGGCAACCAACGCTTCTCTCGTTCCGGCGCGTCGGAAAACAGGCGGTCGCAGCACGAGCCTGACGAACGATACGCTGCGGCGCAAGGCGCTCGAAAAGCTGACGCTCGCCATCGTCAAGGCGGTCGAGTCCGCGAGCGATGATACGCTGGCCGATATCGTGGGCACGTCTGATCTTCGCCATGCGCTGGCCATCGCGCCGCGCGACATCGCCCCAGAATCGCCCGCCGATCTCGAAGCGATCATGGCAGCGCGCGAGAAGACGGTCCGCTTCCGCGAGGACATGGCCGCCCGCGCGGGCGGCATGCTCGATCGCGCCGACGTCGCAGCGATGTTTGGGGTCACGCCAGCCGCGATCGACAAGCAACGCCAGCGCCGGCAAATCCTGGGGGTCCCCTATGGAGCCGAGATGCGCTATCCCGCCGCGCAGTTCGTCGACGGCGAGGTGCTACAGGGTCTCAAGGCTGTGCTGGAGGCCTTCGATGACATGAATCCTTGGGAGCAGCTGATGATGCTCACCACACCGCTCGAAGGGTTCGGTGCGCAACCCGAGACGATCTTGCAAACGCTGACCAGACGGCCGGAGCCGAGGGTGTTGAAGCAGCTTGCAGCGCTCGCGGCGAGCTGGGCAGCCTGATCATCCGTGCCGACCGTTCGACTGAGACGGATCGATGCCGGCGTTCGCCTTTATCGCATCCACCGTACCGGCCATGACCCGATCTACTTCGGACCAGATGGCGAGACGCCGCTGTCCCGTTATGACTCGCCCGATGGCAGCTACAAGGTTTTGTATGCCGCCCGGACTCTCGAAACAGCCTTCGGCGAAACCCTCGTTCGCGCGCCCGCGACTCCGCACGTTCTTTCGACGATGGTAGAGGCGCGGGTGCGCAGCGAACTGGTAACGACAAGGCCGCTCCGACTCTATCCACTCCTCGACGCCGGCGTCTCGGCGCACGGACTGTCCTTCACGGACCTTCATGGGATCGACTATGTCCGAAGCTGGGCGGTTTGCGCCGAGATCCACGCCACGACTGCCGCAGATGGCATCCTCTATACCTCCCGGTTCGACAACCGGCGCTGCGTCGCCCTGTTTGATCGTGCGGCCGCGGCGATCGAAGCCGGCCCGGTGAGCAGGGTCTCAATATCGCCGTCCGAAGCTGCGGCCCTGGCAGGCCATTTCGGCAAAATTTATGTCGAGCCTTAGGGCGGGATAACGAGGGTATCGCGAAGCGGGGCACGCCGGAACCGGAAGAGATGAGGAAATCATTCGAAATTGCTAGTGCGCTACACAGCCAAACGCCGATGTTGCATTGGCGTGCATCCCACCGACCGGCGAAATGCGGCGCTGAAAGCCGCTTCGGATTCATAGCCGACAGAGAACCCGATGCTCGCCACGCTCTCATCGGTGTGCCGCAAGCGATCGGCGGCAAGGCGCATCCGCCATCCGGTGAGGTAGCCAAGCGGCGTCTGCCCGACGACATCTCGAAACCGCCCTGCGAAAACAGTCCGGGACATGCCAGCGAACCCGGCCAGTTCGGCGAGTGTCCACCGCCGGGCTGGCTCCCCGTGCATAGCCCCCAGGACGCGCGCAAGGCGCGGATCGGCCAGCGCCCCCAGCCAACCAGTATGTTTCTCCTTGTCCGAGGCCAGCCAGAGCCGGATTACCTGGAGAAGCATGATCTGTGCGAGATGGTCCGCCATCAGTGTGCCGCCGGGCAACCCTTGTTTCAATTCCGTCGCCAATTGTTCCAGCGACCAGCGTAGCACCGCCGCCTGGTTCGAAGCGTAACGGACATGGACGATGGCCGGCAAGGCGTTGAACAGCAGCTCGGCATGTCTGCCATCGAAGAAAAAGCGGCCACCGATCAGGAGGAAATCTCCACCACCATTGCAGGTCGCGACACAATTCAACGCTTGGTCGTAGATTGTCGCGGATTCGATCGCGGGGAGCGTTCTGTCGGTCGTAAAAAGGAATGGGCGCCCGCGCGTCAGCAGGAAGCAGTCACCCGCCTCAATACGCAACGGCTCGGACTCGCCATCGACCTGCACCCAGCACGCGCCCCGCAAGACAGCGTTGAACTTGATACCCTCATGGGCTGGAAAGCGGATCGCCCACTCTCCCCCCGCATCGAGGCCCGCGCTGATTATGCTTCGGGACCTCAACAGGGAAAGCACATCGGACAACGGGTCCATATCACAACAATCCGAACTAGCGCGATAGATTGGCGAACTCTGGCGCATGGATCGTTCGATTGCCATCGCTAACTCTACCCCAGGCAGGATCAGCGATCTGGCCTGCCTGTTATTGGAGAACGATCATGACTGATTATCAAAACCCCCTCGGCTCGGGTTTTGATGCCCGATCGACCGCCTCGGAAGTTCTTGCGGGGCTGGATCTGAAGGGAAAGCGCGCCATTGTCACGGGCGGTCACTCCGGCCTTGGTCTGGAGACGACGAAGGCCCTTGCCGAAGCGGGCGTTGATGTGCTCGTCGCCGCGCGGAAACCGGACGTGGCGAAGATCGCGACGCGAGACATTCCTGGCGTGGAAATCGACACGCTTGACCTGTCGGACCTTGCCAGTGTGCATTCCTTCGCTGCCCGTGCGCTGGCATCGGGGCGGCATGTCGACATGCTCATCAATAACGCCGGCATCATGGCCTGTCCCGAAACACGAGTCGGGCCGGGTTGGGAAGCGCAATTCGCGACCAATCATCTCGGGCATTTCGTGCTGACCAATCTGCTCTGGCCGTTGCTCGACGGAGGCGCCCGGGTCGTCGCGCTCTCGTCGGCCGCGCATCATCTGTCCGCCATCCGATGGGACGATGTGCAATTCGAGCACGGCTATGACAAGTGGTTTGCCTACGGCCAATCCAAGACCGCTGACGCCCTCTTCGCGGTTCATCTCGACCGCCTCGCCCACGATCGCGGCGTTCGGGCATTTTCTGTCAGTCCGGGCAAGATTCTTACGCCGCTGCAGCGTTACATGACCAGGAGCGAGATGGTGGCGCAAGGCTGGATCGACGAGGCGGGAGTGTCGATCGATCCAACCTTCAAAACGCCGGAACAGGGAGCAGCAACGCAGGTCTGGGCGGCAACCTCGCCTCAGCTTGACGGGCTCGGGGGTCTCTACTGCAAGGATTGCGACGTCGCGATACGCGCGGAAGATGCTGATGCGCCGTTTGTCGGGGTCAAAGCCTATGCAGCCGATGGAAAGGAAGCCGAGAAGCTTTGGCGGCTATCGGTTGAACTCACCAATATCAACGCATTTTGATGATGCTCCCCGGCTGGCGCGTTTGGTTCGATGGTTCTCCAACTAGCCGAAATGATCATGGAAATCGGTGGACCGCGCGCGGTGCATAGATCAGCACGTCCCCGGTCATTTCGCGCTCCTACCACGATCGGTGAGAAAACAGATGCCGGCCTCGATCGCTTGTTGAATTGCACCGGCCAATAGGCCATAATATAGTCACGATGACCAGTTATGAGGCGGAAATGGCCGCGCGCAAAGCACCCTCGATCAACCCGGATCCTCGCCGCCGCTGGCGGTTGCAGGATGCGAAGGCCCGCTTCAGCGAGGTGGTGCGCCTGGCCCAGGAGGACGGCCCCCAGAGGGTAACACTCCACGGGCGAGACGCCGTCATCATCGTTTCGGCTGAAGCCTGGGACAGGGACCACCGGGATCGGACCGGGCGGCGGCTCGTAGAAGCGCTCGCGACCTCACCACTCAGCGACCTCGATCTCGACCGCGCTACCACCGTCGGGCAGGTGCGCGAGGTGGAGCTTTGAACGGTTTCCTGCTCGATACCAACGTGGTTTCCGATCTTCGCAAGCCCCGCCCCGATCCCGGCGTTGTCGCTTTCGTCAGCAGCCAGCAGGAAAGCGACCTGTTCCTGTCCGATGTCGTGTTCGCGGAAATCCGCTTTGGGATCGAGCAACTCGACGATGTCGAGCGCCGGACCTCGATCACCACATGGCTCGATCATAATTTGCGTCCGCTGTTTGTCGGGCGGACGTTGAGCATAACCGAAGATACCCTGCTCAGATGGCGGCTGAAAATCGAGGGCGGCCGCAAGAAGGGCCACACGTTCGGGCAGCCGGATCTGTTCGTCGCCGTGCTAGCCGAGGAAAGCGACATGGTCGCGGTGACGCGCGACGTCACGCATTTCGTCGCGGCGGGCGTCGCAACCTTGAACCCCTGGGAGGGACGTTTTCACGCAGCTTCCGGCTTGGACCATGTGGTCGATGATCTGAAAGCCCCTGACCTGCTCGACCGGCTTACCGTCCTTAACCGAACGAGGCGGCGGAGATCGAAGTAACATGCGCACCGAACTCGACCATCTCCCAGCGGCAAAGCAGCGCGAGCTGGACCGCGTCATCCAAATCCTGTTCGAGGAGTTCGAGGACGCCCATGGCAAGCCGAACGGCCAGCGCAAGCTGGGCCGCATTCTCAAGGTGATCCTCTACGGTTCCTACGCGCGTGGCGGTTGGGTCGATGAACCGCATACGGCGAAGGGATATCAATCCGATTTCGATCTGCTGGTGATCGTCAACCAGAAGGAACTGACGGACCGGGTGGATTATTGGGAGCGAGCCGAGGAACGGCTCACCCGCGAACGCGCGATCACGAGGTCGCTCAAGACGCCCGTCAACTTCATCGTCCACAGCCTCCAGGAGGTGAATGACGGGCTGGCGCATGGCCGATATTTCTTCATGGATGTCGCCCGCGACGGCATCGCGCTCTATCAGGCGGACGAAGAGGACCTGCTCGCCCCCAAGCCCAAGACGCCGCAGGAGGCGTTCGACATGGCGCAGGAATATTATGACTACTGGTTCTCGCTGGCGGTCGATTCCCAAAAGGTATTCCATTTCTGCCTTTCACAGAAATCCTACCGTCACGCCGCGTTCAATTTACATCAAGCGTGCGAGCAACTCTATCACTGTGTCTTGCTCGTCAGAACCTTCTACACGCCCCACGTTCACAATCTGAACTTTCTGCGGACGCAGGCCGAGCGGCTTTCGATCCGGCTGGTCTCGGCCTGGCCACGCGAGAGCAAGAAGGACCGCGCCCGGTTCGAGAAGCTCAAGGACGCCTATGTGAAGGCTCGCTATTCCAAGCATTACCGCATCACCGAGCAGGAGCTTCGGTGGCTCGGAGAGCGCGTCGAGGAACTGGGCACGATCGTCAACGACATCTGCACCGCGAGACTGGCCGAGTTGAAGGCGACGCTCTGAACCGGTCGCATTTTCGATCTGTCGCCGCGGGGCATCACATCCTCCATCAATGCTATGGGACGCCAGAGCTGGTCGATCGGCTCACCAAAGCGCCACAGCGCGATGGCCGCCGATCGTCGCAGCTGTGACACGGCCGGCCGCCAGCATTTCGAGTCCCAACGATTAATCCCTACTCAATTAGTAGATATTCTATGCGGGCAATCGCGGGTGAATTCGATATGTGAGATGAGGCCGCTGGCGACTCTGGAAGATCCTTTGCGATGCGGCGCTTCAGGACGTACGCAATGGACTTTGTCGCAATCGATTTCGAGGCAAGCTGCCTTCCCCGACACGGCAGATCCTTTCCAATCGAGGTCGCTATCAGCGGACCGGAAGGGACCAGAAGCTGGCTGATCCGGCCGCATGCAAGCTGGCGCGACTGGGACTGGACGGAGGAGGCAACGCGGCGGCACTGCATCAGCGCGGACGAACTGGACCGCAAGGGCGTCTCACCACGCCAGGTCGTGCAAGAGATCACCAAGGCAGTTTGCGGCCGCAGATTATTCGCTGACAGCACCATCGATGCGATCTGGTGGGCGACACTGCACGCGGACGCCGGGATCGATCCATTGGCCCCGATCGAGCACGCGAGTCTGCTTGTCGATGCACTTGGCGCCGGCAGCGGCGAGATCGCGGCAGCAAAGAAGGTCGCCGACTGTCGCTGCCCGGGCCGTCATCGCGCGGGGCCGGATGCTGCCTGGCTGTGGCAGCTACTCTCCGAACTGGAACGGATCGTCCTCGCCCGCAGCGAGCTACGGCGGGCAGCGTGATGCAGCACGATTTCCTCACATTCTCACGGAGCGGCAAGACATGAGCATCAATGCCCTCGCCAATTCCCCATCGCGCACTGCGGCAGGTTCGAAAAGCGTGACAGCCGTTCTGCAATTTACCGAGCACACGGGAGAAAAGCCCTATGCCTATGCCGGACCGCCACCCGAGGGCGTTCCCGAGCGGCGCGGTGAATATCGCGACCATGATGTCCGTATCGAGAACGCCCGCCCCTTCGCCGACCGCCTCAGCCTTGAGGTCGAAGGTATCGCGGTGGTTCGGTCGCCCAGTGGAGTCGGCGATCTGTTCGACGAAGCGCAGACGCTTGCCCTCGGCCACCCTGAAACCGCGGCGCTCGTCATGCAGGTAACCGGCGCCGCGCGAGTCGTGGTGTTCGACCATACCCGGCGGCGTGCCAGCCAGGACGCCTCCGACGACAGGACACTGGATCTGCCGCGGCCACCCGCCTCGCGCGTCCATGTCGACCAGACGCTGTGGTCCGGACCCAAGCGCGTGCGTGAGATCATGGGCGGACAGGCCGACGCGCTGCTTGCCGGCCGCGCGGCGATTATCAATGTCTGGCGGCCGATCGGCTATCCCGCGCGCGACTGGCCGCTCGTGCTCGGCGACGCGCGTAGCTTCGCACCGGAGGACCTGATCGCCACCGACCTGATCTTCCCGCATCGCCGCGGCGAGACCTATGGCATCGCCTACAATCCCGCGCAGCGCTGGCTCTATGTTCCCGACCTCACGCCCGAGGAGGCGATCCTCATCAAATGCTGGGATTCGGACGGCTCCGTCGCGCAGTTCGCGCCGCATAGCGGCTTTGCCGATCCGACCACGCCGCCCGGCACGCCGCCGCGCCAGAGCATCGAGTTCCGTACCATCGCCTTTTTCGACTGAAAGGACCGCCGTGATCGATCTTCATTATTGGCCGACTCCGAACGGCAAGAAGGTGACGATCCTGCTTGAGGAGCTCGCCATTCCTTACCGCATCGTTCCGGTGAACATCGGTCGCGGCGACCAGTTCAGCGACGACTTCCTCGCGATCAGCCCCAACAACCGCATGCCGGCGATTGTCGATACCGAGCCCAAAGGCGGCGGCGCGCCGATAAGCGTCTTCGAATCGGGCGCTATCCTTTTCTACCTCGCTGAGAAGGTCGGCCGCTTCTGGCCGCAGGACGACATCAGCGCGAAATATGAGGTGACCCAATGGGTGATCTGGCAGATGGCCAACCAGGGCCCCAAGTTCGGCGAGCGCGGCCATTTCTCTCGCGTGCCCGAAACTGCCGGCGATCTCTCCTACGCCCGGCGCCGTTTCGATGACGAGGTGCATCGCCTCTACGGCGTGCTCAACAACCGCCTGTACGACCGGCGCTATCTGGCTGCCGACGACTACACTATCGCCGACATCGCCGCCTACCCCTGGACGGTGTCCTGGCAGCAGCAGGGCATCGATCTCGACGAGTTCCGCTACGTCCGGCGTTGGTTCGACGAAGTGTCGACGCGACCGGCGGTCCAGCGCGGGCTTGCGGTCGACGCGGGACCGGCCGAGGACCCGGCAAGCTTGCCGCCCGATGAACAGGAACGGCGGCGAAAGATCCTCTACAATCAGCGCGCGAGACCCGCGCCCACGACGGAGGTTCCGGCATGAGCGCCCTGCCCTATCGCACGGCGCTTGTCGTCGGCACCGGACCTGGGATCAGCGCATCGCTGGTCCGTGCTCTCAGCGCGGCCGGGCTCAAGGTCGCCGCAGCCGCGCGTGACGTGGGCAAGCTCGAATCCCTCGCCCAGGAGACCGGCGCCGCCCTGTTTACGGCCGATGCCACCGATCCGGCAGCGGTGGCCCGCCTCTTCGAGGAAGTGGAAGCGCGGGTCGGTGTGCCGGAGATCGTGGTCTATAATCCGTCGGGCCGGATTCGCGGGCCGATCGTCGACCTCGATCCCGACGAGGTGCGCCGGGCGATCGAGGTGTCGGCGTTCGGCGGCTTCCTCGTCGTCCAGCAGGCGGCGAAGCGGCTCGAACCGCTCGGCCGGGGCGCGATCCTCCTCACCGGCGCCACCGCCAGCGTCAAGGGGTTCGCGGGTTCATCCACCTTCGCGATCGGCAAATTCGGCCTTCGCGGTCTCGCCCAGAGCGCCGCGCGCGAACTGGCGCCCAAGGGCATCCATGTCGCGCATTTTGTGATCGACGGCGCCGTCCGGAGCGCCGTCCGCCCCGATCCGCGCGACCGTCCCGACAGCACGCTCGATCCGGACGCCATCGCGCAGAGCTATCTCGCGGTGCTCGCCCAACCCCGCAGCGCCTGGACCTGGGAGATCGAACTTAGGCCTTGGGTGGAACCTTTCTGAGATGGGCGAGCGGCGAGCGTTCGCGGTGCTGACCGATGTCTCGGCCTGCTGCCTGCGCCAAGGTGCCGACGGTTCGTTGCGGCTCCGGCCGATGCATGTGCTGGTCCCGATCGAGGATCCCGACGTTGCATCGGGCAGGGCCCTGCGGGCATCGGCCGAACTTAGCGCGCCGCAGCCGCCGAAGAAGCCTCCTGCATTTGCCGCAGCTCCCGCCAGCGCCGATATTGCTCGGCCTTGGCAGGATCGGGATCTTCATAGCCTTGCAGCCAGAACCGGAACCAGTCCACCGAACCGCCCTGCGACGCCATCCTAACCGTAGGATTGGTTAATAGATGCTCGTCCGTATTGAGCAATATCAGATCGACCGGCTTATTCTGGAAGCGCAACAAGGCATAAGGTTCCCACATGAACATCAGGCTTAGCTTCCCTTCGCCGACCACTTGAACCGCAGCGCTAATTCTGTCCGTATTGAATGTGGGCGAGTTCTTCAGCCAAGTCTGGAGACCGACACCGAAGGGCTTCGCGCCGATCATTGCGTCCGCTTCGGCGGAAATGCCACTGTCGTTCAACAGGCCCGCCGACATGATGTATTGCCAGTAGCCTTCGTTCACGCCGTCTGTGATTGACGCCGCTTTGAAGCGCACTGAACTCTTTGTGAGAGCTTCCATCACGTAATAACAGGTGCGACTAAAGCCGATAATGCCGATCTCTTCGGGGTCTATCATACCCTTTGCTGCGAGGGCCTTGACTGCGGACTCATATGCGTCGACCTGACAGGCTGCTTCCCTCGGCGTCACAGTCTCAGCGTCACGACAGCGAGTTTCCAGAACTATGATCCCACTCGCCGCTAGGACTTGAGCAGCATAACCTGTGGTGTAGCCGCCGCTCGGCCGGAACAATTCCGAGGAGAAGCCGTGTGTCTGGATAACCAGCGGATAGCGTTTCCCAGGACGATAATCTTGAGGCAGAAAGAGACCGCCGCTCTGCTGTCGACCTGCACTGTCGGTCCACTCAAAGACCTGAGGCTTACTGAAGGTTATATCTGCAATTTCCGGGTTTGGGTCCCAAACGACGCGCGATACCCCGTTCGCCGTGTTGGTCACGAGCAGGCGTGGTGGCTGAATGGCGGATTGATCCACGCTGACGCTAAAGCTGGCCATCGTATCACGGCGAGGTTCAGTCGCTGTCATTGCCCACGCGCCTCCGGCTTTTGAAACGTAGTGACGGTTTCTTACCTCGGCGGTCCGAATATCTTTCGCAGTGATTGTAATAGACGATCCAGCAGAATCGTCGAACTTGATGGCAGAGATAAATTCGGCTCCCGGAACCATCGAGCCTCCTTTACTATAGGTCTTCGCTAGTGGCTCGACGCACCGAGTTGCGCGAGAAGAGATCAAGAAAACCCCAATGCAGGGCGGTGCCGCGCTCGTTCCTAAATCGGCGTTGGGTTGGAATACGCCAGGTAGCAGGACCGCACTACCATCGGCCGACCACATTGGCGACGCATCAGGCCACCATCCGGCAGATCGGCCGGTGGGCGTGTTAAGTGGAAACAATGTTCCATTCGTCCGCGTGTCGATCAGCGCATATCTGGACGTCAGCGAGTGACCGAATAGCGAGTCGACATTTTGGCGTCCCGCTGGGATCGGATTGGATCGCGCGCTGGTAGGCGATGGGTATCGCTCGCGCCAATCATCGGGAACGACAGATAGCGGCAGCGCCGTCAAAATCCATCGTCCATCAGGAGACATCGCCAAGGCACGGACGCCTTCGTCGAAGACGACCAATGGCTTCCCGGAAGCCGGGTCTAAGACCGCCCGCGCCGTTCCGTTGGTGGCAGCCCAAATCGTATTTCGGTCGATGCTATGGTCAAGGGATTCAGGGATGACAACATCCGTGAGTGAACGCCCGGTCAGCACTTCCGAGGGCTGATCGGATGCGCCTCGTCCACCATCCCGAACCGCTCTGACCGCGTAGGCGAAGTGAGCGCGATCGGCGACCGTGAAGCCGGTAACATCCTGACCGTCGTCCGAAAGTGACGACAGCGTTTTGTTGGCTACATCGGCCAGCATGAGCCGCTTCACACCGGCCGTCGTCTTCTGCAAGAAGACGATGGCTTGAGAATTAGCGGTCCATTTTATACCGTCAATGCTCGGCCCCGCTTTCGACGTCGCAAGTTTAATCGTCCACAGGGAGGATGGTGATAAGCGATTCGCGCTTGCTCCACTCACCAACGCCCGCAACGCATCCGCGGAATAGATACGCAGTTCACTTTCGATCCTGCTTTCTTTCAACAGTCCGCGCCTCACGTTGACCGCGAGCAGCTTTCCGTCCGGCGAATACGAGATTGCCGCGTTATCCAACCAGAAGTCAGCAAACTGAACTTCATCCCTGAGAGTATAAGGGCGCTTTGCGCTGGCCGGCAGCGAGAGGCCACCAATCAGCAATACAGAAGAAATAGCAAGCAGCCGCGTTCTCATGGATCGCCTCGTCAAGATGATAAATCTGTTGAAATTCAAAACGTATCATCGGGGCTGGAAAATAATTCCGCGCCCCCGATGATAGTGGATTACGCTACCAGCGTTTCGCTATGCTGAAGCTCACCAGTCTTCCAATGGCGGAATAATTGGTAGAATCGTAGTTGACGTAGAATGCCTGCGAGTTCTTGAGATAGGGTGGCCGTTGATTGAGGAGATTTTCAACCGAAAGCGACAGGTCGATGTTGCTGAAGATACCGTGGCCGCTCTTGAGGCTGTAAACCGCAGCGAGATCGACCGTGGTCATCGAATCGCCTTTGACCGGCGGCGTTAGCGTCGGGTCCGTGACGCCTCCGAGATAGTTGAGGAAGGCCGAGAGGACCAACCCGCCACGGTCCCAAGACAGGCTGGACCGGGACCGAAAATGAGGCGGGTCGAAGGTCGTGCCGGCGAGAGTCACCGGCGCCGATGTCGGCGTAGTTCGCTGGCTGCTTGAGATATAGCTGGCCTGCTCTCCCAGGGTGATATGGCCGTCGCCCACGTCGATGCGGTAGCTCAGATTGCCATCGACGCCCTCGACGCTTTGCGAGGAAACATTCAGATAGAGACCATTGATAATCGCAGCGACGTTCGCCGGATCGTATGGCTTCCCTGTTATGTTCATGATGCCGGCCGGCGCCATGTCGATGAAGCTGTTTTGTAGATCGACGGAAGGGTTGCGAAGGATCAGATTCGCCAGGCTGGGATTGTTGTAAAGATCGCCCAATAGTCGGGCTTGTATGACGCGATTGGTGTATTTCACGTTGAAATAGCTGACCTCGACGCGCAGGCCGGGAACGCTTCTCGGATGAATGCTCAACGTGGCGGTCCAGGTGGTCGCGCGCTCTGGCTTCAGATTCTTGTTACCGCCGAGCGCATAAAGGACCGTCGCGCTACTCGGAAAGCCGGTGCCGTATTGGGCAGCGGGATAAAGATAGACTGTCGTGGTCGAGAACTCTTGCGCCAAGGTCGGCGCCTTGAAGGATTTTCCCCAAGACCCCTTAAAATCGAAGTCCTCGGTCGGCGAGTAGATCGCACCGATCTTCGGGGTCGCGATGCCGCCGATGTCGTTATAATCTTCGTATCGGACCGCACCCGTGAACGACAGGCTGCGAACGAAGGGGATATTCTGATCGCTCCCGATGACCGGAAGATAGAGTTCGCCGAAGCCGTAATAGCTGTGCCGTTTGCCGAAAGTCCGAATCTGCCTCGTGATATTGTTCTGATCGAAGCTGTTCTCGCGATAGCCCCCGCCGAGCGCCACGCGCGACTGCCCGCCTGGTAGCTGAAATAACGGTCCTTCCGCGTTCAGCTCGACGGATTTGACCGAATTGCAATAGCAGGTGACGCCTCCGGCGAGAAAGGCACCCGTCGCGATTGCGTATGCCTTGGTATCGCTGTCCGTGTCGTCGCGTCCGTAAAGGCCGCTGATGGAGAGGCTCCAGCTTTGTGGGAGATGAAATTCGATCTTCGGCGCTACGGTATAGCTCTCCGACGATAGAGAGGTCCGGCCGATTGCCGTCGTCGAAGTGACCGAATTTGATAGGCGTTTGCTGTAAAGACCGTCGATCGAGAATGTCGCAAAGGAACCGATGTCCTGATGCCCGCTCACGACAAGCGCGTGGGTCTTGTTCGATCCGAGCAGCGTGTAGGGTTGTCGAAGATAGTCCGTATAGTCTCGCTGATCCGCATAGATCGGGGTCGAGCGGGAGAAGTTGTAAGTGGCGATAAACCCGCCATCGGACCACCGTTTGCCAGCAACGATGCCGTATTGCTGCTGAAAGTCGCCCCCATCGGTCGCTTGACCAAGACGTGCGGATGTCGCCACCCCGTCATAGTCCGGTTTCAGAATAACATTGGCGACACCGCCGACTGCATCAGAGCCGTAGATCGCCGAGGCGCCATCCGCGACGATTTCAATTCTGTCCAGCGCGTCGATCGGGATCGTTGAGATGTCGATCGCTTGAGTAAAGGCATCGTAGGCCAACCGCTTTCCGTTGAGAAGGGTGAGCGTCGCGTCGGGGCCGAGACCGCGAAGGTTGAGAGCAGAACCACCAGTGAGATTCTGATCGCTCACGCTGCCCTGCGTGCCGCTGGCTACTCCCGGATTTTGTCCGCCGGAGAAGTTTTGGGGGATGCTGCGGATGACTTGGCCGAGGTTGGTCTGCCCTGCTTCGCGAATGCTTCGCTGGCTCAGTTCGATTACCGGCGATGTCGGCGGCGATCCCTTAATCCGGGAACCTGTGACGACGATGTCGGAGTTGTCGCTGCGACTCTTTTCAGCATCGGTTAAGTCGGCATCTTCGATAGGGACCACTGTGTAGGTCTGCGCCCCCGTGGCCTGTGCGTGAAGTCCTGTGCCCTTGAGAAGGTGCCGTAATCCCTCCTCAATCGAGAAATTGCCTTTCACGGCGTGCGTGCGCTTCCCGGAGGCGTCACGGGCCGAAATGAGGAGCTGAATATCGGCCTGCCGCGCAAAGGACGCGACGCCGGATGCCGCATCCTGCGCCTGAACGTCGAAAGTCTTGGTCTGTGCATAGGCCGGCGAGGCGACTGCCAGCGTGACAACCGCTACCGACGCCATGAGTCCGTGACGAGCGAAATCCCGATATCCAACCACAATCGTCCCCCTTGCGAGATCGGCATCAAATGCCTTCAATTCGCAAGAGTCCCGGCAACGACGCTTCCTTAGCGGACGCGGAAAAAATCAGGATGATGGTTGGCCGATTACTATGTTGCCGTTCTCCGAAGTCTCCACTGGCGCTCCGAGGCTCCGGTTGACGGCCGTCGCAAATCCGCCGGGATCATCCGTGCGGAATATCCCGTAGAAGCGTTCGCCGGCCAGGCGGGGGTCAATGATCGTCAGCTTCTGCTGGTTGTAGCGATTGAACTCGGCTGCTGCTTGAGCAAGCGTCTCTCCAGCCAGGTCAATCTTGCCGCCCCGCCATGCGAGCGCGCGATCGACCTCGGACGGCTTCGCCTCATTGTGCGTGACGGCTGCATTATCTGCGACGAATGCTCGCTCGCCAGCGCCGAGACGGATTTTGGCGCCTTCGGCACCATCCGCCCAGGCTTCAACGATACCCTCGGTCACGAGGACATCGGCGCCATCATCGCGGCGGCGCACCGAGAAGGCGGTTCCCACCGCTTCAACCCGGATGCGTCCAGCTTCTACGATGAACGGCCGGGCACGGTCCTTCGCGACCTGAAACCAGACCTCGCCCTGGTCGATGCGGACGTGCCGCACGCTCTTTTCAAGTCGGACCCGGACATCGCTGGCGGTGTTGATCGTCGCGCTGGAGCCGTCTGCCAGCGGCACCCGGCGGATTTCCCCAACCGTCGTGCGAAATTCGGTGCCCGCACCCCACCAATAGACGCCGAACGCGAGCGAAGCGGCCAGCGCCGATCCGGTTCCGGCTGCTACGCCGAGGACGCGACGTCGGGTCAGCAGCCCGGGCGGAGCCGGCTCCTCTTCGTCGGCCGCGGAGTGGTCGTCGCCAAGACGATCGAGCATCGCCCAAGCCGCTTCGGCCTGAAGAAGCGCGCCCTGCCGACGGGGATCGGCCGATACCCAGGTATCCAGTTCGGCCTTGAGCTGGGGCGTTCGTCCTTCGCGGTCGATACGCATCAGCCAGAAGACGGCCTCCTGTTCGATTTCGGCAGCGGTCTGGCGCGTCATGCTGCACCTCCCTGCGGCCAGCCGCTTTCCAGCGCCGTGACGCTCGCCTGTTCGGATTCACGGAGGGCTGCGAGGACAAGGCGCACGCCCTTGGCCGCGTCGTTCTCCACCGTCGATTCCGTAACGCCGAGGCGACGCGCGATTTCCTTCTGCGAGATGCCCTCGATCTTCCGCATCTCGAAGATGAGTCGGCAACGCTCCGGCAGGCCCGCAACGATCTGACGAACGCGGTCGACCTCTATGCGTCCGCCGACCTGCCGCTCCGGCGAAGGGGTTTCATCGAAGGGAGCCAGTGCCTCGATGTCGGCAACCGCGTCGATACGGACGATACGCTGCCGCCGCATCTGCGCGGTCAGAAGATTACGCGCGATCGAGAAGAAATAGGCGTCAGGACGATCGACCGCCGCCACGTCATCCAGCGACGCGAGGCGGCAATAGGTTTCCTGAATCACGTCGTCTATGTCTTCCTGCTGCATTTTCGACCGGCTCAGCCAGGCACGCACCTTCCCTTCGTGGGGCATGACACGATCGGCCACCCACGCCACGATCCTCCGGCGGCGTTGCTCTTCCATCCATCAATCCGTTCGAGAGGAAGGCCCTCTACCTCCCCTTAGACGCCCGGCGCGGCAACCTCCTTAAAACGGTTTCATTTTTATTTCAGGGCGCGGCGCCGGTCGTTGCTACTCCTCCACGGGTTCGGCTACCTTGCGCCGACGCCCGCGCGGTTTCGGTGTCGGCGGCACCGGCGGGGCGGCCCGCTTGCGCCCGAGGCCGATCTTGTGCGCCAGATCCCGGCGCTGTTCGGCATAGGCGGGTGCGACCAGCGGATAGTCGGAAGGGAGCTGCCATTTCGCCCGATATTCGTCCGGCGTCATGTCGTGATCGGTTTTCAGATGCCGTTTCAGCATCTTCAGTTTCTTGCCGTCCTCCAGGCAGACGATGTGGTCGCGTTTGATCGAGCTGCGAACTGTCACCGCCGGCTGCTGTGCCGTCTCCGTCGGCTGGATCGGCGCACCGAGTCCGGCCAGCGCCGAATGCACATTGGCGATGAGCTGCGGCAGGTCGCCCACCGCCACGGAATTGCTACCGACATGCGCTGCGCGGCCTCGACTGCTTCGCCTCGCTCCTCGACGACGAAGGCGAACATATCCTGTTCTCCGATGGGCTGCGCTCGATCCGACTCGATATGCTGGCGGGCAGCCTCGCCGCTGGCCCGGCCGCGCTATGCTGGCACATCGACGGCATCGCCGGCGCCGGCCCGCAGATATTGGCGCTGCGCCAGTTCGTCGCGCTGGCGCGCAGCGGCGGCTTCGCCCGCTCGCTGCACCCGCCCGAACGCCGCGCCCGGCGCTGGGTCCAGATGCTCCGTGTCCATGACGCGCTGGCGGTCGGCGCGACCCATCGCGAGATTGCCGGGGCGCTGTGTTGCGGTCAGCGGGTGCAGCATTTCCCCCGGCGCGATGCCGAGGGCTTCGGCCAGGCTGTCGAGCTTGTCGATCGACAGCCTATATTTCCCATGCTCGATGTCGCTGATGTAGCTGCGATCGACTCCGGCAATCACGGCCAGCTCCACCTGACCGAGACCACGCGCATCGCGAAGGGCTTTCAAATTACGCGCCACGATTTTCCGCAAAGGAGTCATTCGCGCGACTGTGGTCGCCAATCGAATTACTCGTGTAGGAAATAGTCCACACGGCTATTCGCCCTTTCGGGCGTCGGGATCGCTGCTCCCTACTGGTCGTCCGAAACATGCAGCCATTCGGGAATGTCGCGGCGCGCGTCGAGGACGCGCCACACGTCGATATGGTCGGCGCGCTCGACATAGAAAACCAGATAGGGGAACCGGCCCAGCGAGCGATGGCGCAGGCCCGGCAGGTCGAGTTCATGCGCGTAGCGCGGCGATCCCGTGCCCGGATGCTCGCCGATCCAGCGATAGGCCGCCTCCAGCGCCTCGACGAAGCCGAGCGCGATGTCCGCGCCGGCCTCGCGCGCATAATGGTCGATTGCGTCCTCGACGTCGCGATGAGCCTGCGCGCGCGGAACGACCGCCTTCGCGGTCATTGCGTGCGGCTGGTCCGCTCGCGCAATGCGTCGAAATAGGCGGCGTCGGCCGGGACGCCGGGCGCGGACTCCGCGCCGTCGAGCAACAGGCGGCGAAGCCGCTGGCGGTCCTGATCCTTACGGATCAGCTCACGCACATATTCGCTGCTGGTGCCGTAGCCACGCCCGGCAACCTGTTCGTCGACGAAGCTCTTGAGCGTGTCCGGCAGCGAGATGTTCATCGTGCTCATGGTGCCCAAGATAGATGTTTGGCAAAATTTGGCAAGATTGACGATCGCGCCACCGTCAGGCGATCGGGCCGAGATCGTCGGGGAACAGCGCCGGCTGGCAATAGCGCGCTCCCGCTTCCTCGCTGCGGATGTCGAAGCAGCGCAGCCGCTCGGCGATATGGCGGGCGAGGTTCGTGGTCGCGGCATGGCGCTGGCGGCGGTCGGGATCGGTCAGCCCGTCCAGCAAGGCCGGGGCTGCGCCGAAGAGCGTCACTTCGAGGTGCAGCGCAAGATCGTTCGCGGTGCAGCCACGATAATTCTGGACGCAGAATCGATTCTCATTGTCTTGGTTCGGCTCATCATGAGGACGGTCCTATCCCTAACTCGCGCCACGACGCCACTTTTCTTGCCGATCGATCTCCCTGACAGGAAATCCGTCCGCCCTGCCCCACCTCTCGTCCTTCGATCAGGCCAGCAAGACGACCGTTAGCGCTGCAACGAATGACTCTTGACACCCCCAATTAGATGATGTGTCACGTATTTGCATGATGTATCATCGGTTTCTAAAGGTCGGATTCGAGTAATTTTCAGCAAATATCAATGGGTTCGATACCGACCAGCGAGTCGAGCCCTCCATCGATGACGCTCATGGAGACGTATCTATTTTTGGAGCAGCGGCATGTCTGAAAATTTCGATGTGGTGGTGATCGGGTCCGGCCATAACGGGCTGGTCACGGCAGGCTATCTCGCCAAGGCCGGCAAGTCGGTCCTGGTGCTGGAAGGCAAGTCATTTTTTGGCGGTGGTGTCGCCACCAAGGAAGTCACCCTCCCCGGGTTCAAGCACGATCTGCACTCGTCCGCTCATCTGGGCATTCTCATCAACCCGCTCATCGCCAACGACGAGTTGCAGCTGAAGAGCAAATATGGCTTGGAATATATCCGCCCCAGCGCGGCTTATTCCACTACCTTTACCGACGGCAGCAGCCTGATCGGCTATAACGATCTGGACCGCACCATCGACAATATCGCCGCCAACGCCTCCAGGAAGGATGCCGACGCCTACTACAAGCTGTACAAGGACAGCGTCGATTTCGTACCGCTGGCGATCCAGGGCATGTTCGTGCCGCCGCCGCCCTACGGCGCTTTCATCGCCCTGCTCGATCAGAGCGCGATGGGCCGCAATGCCCTGCACGAACTGCAGCGCAGCCCGCTCGACATCCTCAACGAGCGTTTCGAGAGCGACAAGCTCAAGATCCACATGTCGCGCCTGCTGACTGAGCATTTCGTCGATCCGGAAGCCAAGGGCGAGGGCGGGTCGCTGTTCATGTATCCCGCCTTCATCGAGCAGTACGGCCTGCAAACGCCGCGCGGCGGCAGCGGCGGCCTGGTCGATGCGCTGATCCGTCAGCTCGAAGACCATGGCGCGGTGCTGCGCGCCAATTCGACCGTGGTGAAGGTGCTGACCGTCAATGGCAAGGCGGTGGGCGTGCGCCTGGCCGATGGCAGCGAGATCCTCGCCAAGGAGGCCGTGGTCGGCCAGATTCATCCGTTCAACCTGCCCAAGCTGGTCGATGGCATCGAAGAACAGACCCAGTACGAAATCTCGCGCGCCGAAACCGCCACGTTCTGCTGCGTCACCGCGCACTATGCGCTGGACAAGGCGCCGACCTATGTCCACCCGGACATCAACGACTCCTGGCTCAACGGCCTGTGCCCGACCTCGCTGGCCGACTACAAGAAATTGCTGTTCGACGTGCGCAACGGCTACATTCCGAAGATCCCGTCGCTGGGCACCATCTCCACGCACAAGGTCGATCCGACCCGCGCGCCGGAAGGCAAGTCCGCCTTCCTCGTCTGGCGCATCATGCCGTTCAAGCTCGCCGATGGTTCATCCTGGGCCGACCACAAGGCCGAGGTCGAGGAAGAAACCCTCGATCTGGTCGATTCCTTCCTCCCGGGCCTGAAGGCCAGCGTCATCGGCAAGGCGTTCGACACGCCGGACGACATCGCCGCCTATTCACCCACCTTCCAGCATGGCGACGTGTCCGGCCTGGCGTCGCCGATGATGCAAAGCCAGGGCCACCGCCCGACGCCGTCGCTGTCGCAATACACGGTGCCCGGCGTGGAGAACCTGTACCTGTCCGGTGTGTTCATGCACCCGACCGCGGGCGGCGTCTGCGGTGGGGGCCGTGTCACCGCCGTGAAGCTGTTCGGTGACAAGGGTTGGGATTTCGACGAGGTGACGCAGTGACCAGTTCCGTCACCGACGGCGGTGCAAAGGCCGCCAAGAACAGCGTGAAGCTTTTCACGCTCGACAAGACGATCCTCATGGACGTCGCCTCCGTTGCTCCCCACGAACAAGGCATCGTCATCGAAGGAAAGATCATGGGCACCATGCCCATGAAGGTCGTTCTCAGGCCGGAAGAACTACGCGCCGCCCTCAAGTTTGTGACGCCCGGGTTGATCTGGACTCTCGTCAAGATGCTGTTCCGGCGTCCCGTCCAGGCACCGAAGAAAAAATAACGTCGGAGAATTATCGTGAAAGCAGCAGTTATCAATGCGACCGGCAGCCGTTTCGATATCGAGAATATTGAGATCGACGCGCCGGTCGGCCGGGAAGTGCTCGTGGAGGTCAAGGCTTCCGGGCTATGCCACACCGACCTCCACATGGCCCAGAATGACTTTGGCATCCCGCTGCCGGCGGTGTTCGGCCATGAGTTGGCCGGCGTGGTGGTTGGTATCGGCCCGGACGTGCGGGAATTCGCCGTGGGCGACCATGTCGTGGCGTCGCTGATCCAATATTGCGGACATTGCGGTTCCTGCCTTGCTGGCCGCACCTACCAGTGCGAGCATCCCAGCGAGACGCTGCGCGACCCGGCCCTGGGCCAGCGCCTGACTCGCAACGGCCAGCCGGTGACGCCGGCGTTCGGCACCTCAGCCTTCGCAGAACGCGCGCTGGTCCACGAAAACCAGTTGGCCAAGGTGCCCGAGCAGCTTCCCTTCCCGCAGGCGTGCCTGCTCGGCTGCGGCACTGTGACCGGCGCCGGCGCGGCGATCAACACCGCTGCGGTGCGGCCCGGAGATACGGTGGCGGTAATCGGCGTCGGCGGCGTCGGCCTGAACGTGATTTCCGGCGCCAAGCTGGCCGGCGCCACCCGTATCATCGCCGTCGATGTGCAGGCATCCAAGCTGGAGCTGGCCAAGACTTTCGGCGCGACGGACGTGGTGGATTCCTCGCAAGTCGATCCGGTGGTCGCGGTGCTCGAATTGACCGGCGGCGGCGTCAATCACGCCTTCGAGGTGGTGGGCCTGAAGCAAACGTCCGAGCAGGCCGTGCGCATGACCCGGGTCGGCGGCGGCGCCTATCTGATCGGGGTCCACAAGCCCGGCTCGAAGATCGAACTGGCGGTGACGGAAGAGGTTCTCGCAACCCAGCGCCGGGTGCAGGGCGTGAACATGGGATCGAGCAACATCAAGCACGACATCCCGATGTACGCCGCGCTTTATCTCGAAGGCAGGCTGAACCTGGACGACCTCGTGTCGCGAGAGATCAACATCTCGGAAATCAACGAAGCCTATGACGCGCTCAAGGGCGGCGCGATCGCGCGCAGCGTCATCACATCATTCTGACGGCTGGGGCACGCACAGGCGTGTTCCCCAAGCGTCGCGATCGTGGCGCGAAAGGACAGAGCAATGACCGATTCCAAAACCGATTCTCCTGCAGCCGGAAACGGCCTCGAGGAAATGAAACGCCTCCTCGACCGTCAGAGACAGTCCTATCTGGCCGACGGTTATCCGAGCCTCGCCCTGCGCCATGATCGCCTCGACCGGCTCGCTTCGCTGCTGACGGCGCATAGCGAGGACTTCGCGGACGCCATTTCGCAGGACTTCGGCAGCCACAGCCGCGAGGCCAGTCTGCTATACGATGTGGCGGCGCTGCTCTCCTCCATCAAGCACACCAAAGCGCATCTGGCCGACTGGCTAAAGCCGGAAGTCTATGATGCCCCCTTCCCCGGCACAGAAGCGCGCGTGGAGTTTCAACCCAAAGGCGTGATCGGGGTGGTCAGCCCGTGGAACTTTCCGGTCCAACTCGCCCTCGGTCCCGTGATCGGCGTCCTCGCCGCTGGCAACCGCTCGATACTGAAGCCTTCGGAGCTGACGCCAATCACCTCCGAACTGATGCAGCGCCTGGTGGCCGAAAGCTTCGACGAAACGGAATTGGCGGTGGTCACGGGCGGACCCGAGATCGGCGCTGCCTTCACGGCGCTTCCTTTCGACCATCTGGTTTTCACCGGCGGCACCGCCGTTGCCCATCATGTAGCGCGCGCCGCCGCCGAGAATCTGACCCCGCTCACGCTAGAGCTGGGCGGGAAGTCGCCGGTGATCATCGGCACCTCGGCCAATTTCGAGCAGGCGGCTGGCCGGATCATGGCGGCAAAAACGCTCAATGCCGGCCAGATATGCCTCGCACCCGACTATGTGTTCGTCGAACGCGGACTGGAGGAAGACTTTGTCGAGGCCGCCCGGGCGGCGGTCGCGACGATGTTTCCCACGCTGAAGGAGAATCCCGACTACACGTCAATCGTCAACGAGCGCCATTATAACCGGATCAAAGGCCTGCTCGACGACGCGGCCAGCAACGGTGCGACCCTTGTCGAGATCAACCCGGCACAGGAGGATTTCACACAGCAATCGGCGCATCGCATACCGCCGACCCTTGTCCTCAACACGACCCGCGACATGCGGATAAGGCATGAGGAAATCTTCGGCCCCGCCCTCCCGGTTCTCTCCTACGGATCGGTCGAGGAGGCGATCGCCCAGATCAATGCCGATCCCCGGCCGCTCGCGCTCTATTATTTCGGGCAGGATGTGAACGAAGAACGCCGTATTCTCGACGCTACGACATCGGGCGGCGTGACAATCAACGACTGCATCAGCCATGTCGCGGTCGACGATGTGCCGTTCGGCGGGATCGGCGATTCCGGCATGGGCGCCTATCACGGGCGCTGGGGCTTCCTGAGCTTCAGCCACCCGAAGGCGATCTTCCGGCAAACGGATGCCCCTGAGGGAGACGCCCTGTTACGCCCGCCTTATGGTGAGCCGGTCAAGCAGCTTCTCGCTCAAGTGCTTGCGAGGCCCTGAGCAACGGACAATCCACGAGTTGCTCACTGTAAAAAGGAGGCGGCGAAGCCCGGCTGCTCCAGAAAGCAGATCGGCAGTGGTTTATGGAGGCAAATGGACACGATCGTCGAAGCGGCCTCGGCCTGTGGGCAGCCATTTCGAACTGGAAACCTGGACAGAGCTATTCTCTTCGGAAGATTTTGTGGAAATGGGAACGAATAAGCAAGGGACATCTGAGGCACATCGTCGAGCAGAGTTCGGCCGCGCGCTTCTGGCGACCGGGCAGGCGTGGCGTCGTATCCTGGGCCAACACCTGGCACGGGAAGGGCTTTCGGACGCGATGGCACTCGCAGTCCTTGAAATCGAGCATGTCGGCGATGGAGTTTTACGGCAGGGTGAGCTGGCCAATCGGCTCGGGCTGGACGGCTCAGCTGTCGTCCGTGTCCTCGACCGTCTCGAAAGGGATGGCTTGCTGCGTCGCGTTGAAGATCCTCTCGACCGCAGAGCCAAGCGCCTCGAACTGACAGATGAAGGCCATCGTGTTGGCCTTAAGACCCAGCGGATCGCCGAGGACTTGCGCGAGCGGCTGTTGAAGTCGCTGGAGCAGGACGACTTCGAGGCCGCTTATCGCGTGCTGTGCCATCTTGCGTCGGTGCTGGATCAACTGGAGAGCGGCCGAGGCATGCGTGAAGACTAAAAGTGTCATCACGGTGCCCAATGTTGTTTTCTCATTGAAGACCTTCGGCGCTGCGATGCTTGCTTATTGGATCGCGCTCCGCTTCGACCTGGAACGACCTTATTGGGCAGTCGGTACCGTCTATCTCGTCGCGCATCCGCTTACGGGCGCGATTACGTCAAAAGCCGTATATCGACTGGCCGGCACCGCCATCGGCGCCGTGATGACGGTCCTGCTTGTTCCCAACCTCGTTAATTCTCCAGAACTGCTGACCCTCGCTTTCGCCCTATGGATGGGGTTGTGCCTCTATGTCAGCCTGCTCGACCGCAGCCCGCGAAGCTATGTCTTCATGCTTGCCGGCTATACGGTGGTGCTCGCCGGCCTTCCGCTCGTCGATACGCCGGCTGCGAGCTTCGACGTGGCGGTCGCGCGAGTGGAAGAGATCGCGCTCGGCATCACCTGCTCGGCGCTGGTGAGCCGAATCTTTCTACCAAGTCATGCCGGTCCCGTTCTGGCCGTTCGCGTCGATGCGTGGCTCGCCAATGCAGCCCGGCTGGCTGACGACGCGCTGGCCGGACAGGCAGCCGATGATCGCTCTCGGCGGGTCCGCCAATCTCTGGCCAGCGACATTGTCGATCTGCGCAACCTGACCACGCATGTCGCCTACGACACGTCCTCCTATGCCGAGGTGACACGCGACCTTCGGGTGCTGCTGCAGCAAATGACCCGACTCCTGCCCTTGCTTTCCACGATAGAGGATCATGTCGCGGCGCTTTCCCAGGCTGGTCCTTATCCCGACCGGACGGGCCGGTGGCTGACCGGTTGGCGTTCATGGATCCGACAGACGAGCGAAGCGGAGGGCGAGGCGACGCCCCCTCCCCCGCCAGCCGCTGTCGCAGCGGCGGAGAAGGGAACGGCGTCGTCCTGGCCCGATATGCTCGCTGCCAATCTTGCGTTGCGTCTCGACGACTTCGCCGCGGTGTGGGAAACCTGTCTCGCCCTGAGGCGGGATCTGGGCAACGATACGAAGCCGACTCCCGCTTTCAAACGGCCTTCCGTGCCGCATACGGCAACCAGCCTCCACATCGATCACGGCATGGCCCTGTTATCGGCCCTGGCCGTGGTGGTGGCAACCCTTGGCGCGGCCATGTTCTGGATCGCGTCCGCCTGGCCGAATGGGGCCACCGCTGCCCAGCTTGCCGGTGTCTTTTGCTGCATTATGGCGACCTTGGACGATCCCGTGCCCGCGCTCCGCACGTTTCTGCTGGCCCTGCTCGGTGCCGTTGCGGCGGCTGGCTCTGTTGCAATGCGGATTCCGACGATCGCGCGCAGGCATTCCAATCTGATGCCGCGCAGCGTTCCGATTTGATCGCGCGCACTTGAA
>NZ_JARFNJ010000016.1:0-83195 GCF_029167165.1 Sphingomonas pollutisoli | reverse complement strand
AAATCATGACAAAGCGACGCAAATCCGAGCCTCCTGCCGCTCCGCTCGAGATAATGGCGGACTGCAAGGAATTCCTGGTCGACTATCTGACGGCGGCCTTTCCGGTGCGCCAGATGCGCACCTATACCGACGATAGCGGCACGGTGCGCTCGGAACCGATGATCGACGAGGCCGGGCAGCCCGTGCTGTGCCGGGAAGCGATGGCCATGCGCGACCAGCTCCTCGAGCAACTCTGTGCGCTGCCGGTGGTCGGCTCGGCGCTCGATCATATCATCGGGCATTTCGGGACGGAGGCAGTGGCCGAGGTGACGGGCCGCAGCCGGCGGATCATCGTCGATGCCGAGGGCCGTCAGCGGATCGAACGGCGCAGCGCGCGCACGAACCTCGCGGAGACCGACAGCTTCATGCGCGGCGAAAAGCGCATCCTGATCTTTTCCGACGCCGGCGGCACGGGACGGAGCTATCATGCCAGCCTCGACGTGCCCAATCAGAGCCGCCGCATTCACTATCTCCTCGAGCCCGGTTGGCGTGCTGACGCGGCGATCCAGGGGCTGGGCCGCACGCACCGCACCCACCAAGCCAGCCCACCCCTGTTTCGGCCCGTTTCCACCGATTGCCGCGGCGAACGGCGGTTCATCTCGACGATTGCCAGACGCCTCGACAGCCTCGGCGCGCTGACCCGCGGCCAGCGCCAGACCGGTGGACAGGGACTTTTCGATCCCCGTGACAATCTGGAGTCCGACTTCGCGCGGGAATCGCTCGACCAGTGGTTTCGCCTGCTGTTCCAGGGAAAGCTCCAATCGGTGCGCTTCGATCAATTCCAGTCGCTCACCGGTTTGAACCTGGCCGGGGAGGGTGGGGGGCTCACTGAGACCTTGCCCACGATCCAGCGGTGGTTGAACCGCATCCTGGCGCTGCGCATCGACCTGCAGAACGCGATCTTCGACGAATATCTGGGCTTGATCGAAGCACGGGTGGAAAAGGCCCGCGAGGCTGGCACCCTCGATCTTGGCGTCGAAACGATCGCGGCCGACCGCATTTCGATCCTCGACCGCACGGTGATCCGGTGCGATCCCGTGAGCGGCGCCGAAACCGAAATCCTGCGCATCGAAACCGAGGAACGATATCGACCGCTGACCCTGGAGCGCGCGCATTGGCTTCTGGCCGACCCGGAAGCGCGTGGGTTAATCAACCCGCGCTCCGGTAAGGCCGCCATTTGCCGGCCGACCTTCTCGCTGACGGACGAAGAGGGGCGGACCGTGCGCCGCTACGAGCTGGTGCGTCCAACGCGCACCGAACGGCACCGGCAGGACCTCTTCGCCGAAACCCATTGGACCGACGCGGACTGCGCGAACTTCGATGAAGCCTGGCAGGCCGAATGCGACGCGATGGCCGCGCAGACGCGTACGCAGATCATCTATCTGGTCACGGGCCTGCTGCTCCCGGTCTGGGGAAAGCTGCCCGACGATCATGTCCAGGTCTGGCGGTTGACGAGCGATGACGGCCAGTCGCTTCTCGGGCGTCTTATTCCGGCGCCGCTGGTGGAGCGGATCGCCAGCGCATTCGGCATCGCCGCCCATGTCGCGATCGATCTAGGCGCGCGGGTCGAGCACGTTCGCACCTCGGGCGAGATCATGCCGATCGGGTCGCTTCGGCTGAAGCGGGCCTTGGTCGCCGGCGACCACCGCCTCGAATTGCTCGACTGGCAGTCCGACGCCCTTCCTCATCTCAAGGCGGCGGGCTGCTTCACCGAGATCATCCAACACCGCACGCGGCTCTTCGTCCCACCGAGCCGCGCCGTCGAGATCCTTGGCGAGATCGTAGGCTGAACAGCGGCAGCGTCAAGCGATCGAAGAGAGGGGAGGGGGCCTTCGGCCGGGTGGGCCTGAGTGGCTCAAGCCGGCCGACGACGTCGGCGCAACCCTCGAAGGAGACAACCGATGATCCAGTCCGTGAAGGTCAAGAACCTCTCGCTCTCCAAGGATAATGTCCGCAAATCCAATCGCGATGCCGACCTCGACAGTCTGGCCGAGAATATCGCTGCGCATGGCCTGTTGCAGAATCTCGTGGTCACGCCGCTCAAAAAGGCGGGCCACTTCACCGTCAAGGCGGGCGGCCGCCGCTTGCGGGCGCTCCAACGCCTGATTGAGACGAACCGGCTTGCCGCGGACCATGAGGTTCAGGTGCTGGTGCTCGAGGATGATGCCGGATCGGCCGAAGCGAGCCTTGCCGAGAATTTCCATCGCGTAGCGATGAACCCGGCGGATGAATGCTCGGCCTTCAAGCACTTCCTCGACCTGGGGGCGAGCGGCGAGGATGTGGCGAAACGCTTCGGGGTCACGACCCGCTTCGTCGAGCAGCGGGTCCGGCTTGCCGAACTGGCTCCCGTCGTCTTCGCGGCGCTTGCCGCTGGCGAGATCACGCTCGGGGTCGCGCAGGCTTATGCCGTCACGCCCGATGTCGACCGCCAGGCGCGTGTGTTCGAGAGCATGAGCCGGTCCTATTATGGTGACAATCCCGACAATGTCCGCCGTGCGCTCCTCAACGGGACGGTGAAAGCGACCGATGCGAAGGCGCGGTTCGTTGGCCGCGATGCCTATGTCGGTGCGGGTGGCCGGATCGAGCGCGACCTGTTCGGCGATGATGCGGACGAGAGCTGGGTCGACGTGGAGATCATCGAGCAGCTTGCCGCCCAGAAGCTCGAAGCAGAGGCACAAACACTCGCTGCCGAGCAGAAGCTGGCATTCGTGACACCGGTCCTCGCGACTCATGTGCCCTATGACATGGAGTGCCAGCTCCACGAATATCATCCGGCGCTGCGCGAATTGAGCGAGGACGAGCAGGATCGCGTCGACAGTCTTTCCAATGAGGGCGATGCGCTCATCCGCGAACTGGAAACCGAACTTGAGGACGGCACACCAGAGGCCGAGGCGGCTTCGGTGCGGCTCGCCGACATCGAGCGGGAACTCGATGCGATCGAGGCGGCGCGCACGATGGTCGACGATGCGGTCAAGGACCAGCTGGGCACCTTCATCTATCTTGCCCCTGACGGCACCCCGCGGGTGCACAGCCGCATGTTCAGCGAGCGCGCCATTCGTCAGGCGGGCGAGGACGGCGAACCCGAGGCGGCGTCCGGCAAGGTCGCGACCTCCCGGCTCAGCGCGACGCTGGTCGACGAACTCGCGACCCAGCGGCGGCAGATCCTGGCGTCCCATGTCGCCTCGGATGCGGGGTTCGCGCTCGATCTCGCGATATTCCTGATCGCGCACCGGACCGTGTTCGCCAGCGGCTATGTCCAGGACCACTCGACGCTGCAAGCGGCCGCCGCGAGCTTCCCGATCGTCGGCTTCCGCGACGAGGGCAGCGCGGCCAGCAATGTCCTGGCCGAACAGCGGCAGAGGCTCGATGTGAGCTGGGCAGGCGGGAACACGCTGTCGTCGCGTTTCGATGCCTTCCGGCAACTGGATGAACAGGCGCGCGCCGATTGGCTCGCCCATGTCATGGCGCAGACGCTCGAACCGACGCTCAACGTCGACGATGGCGGGCGCCGCAACGGCTTCCACGATCATCTCGGACGGCTGCTTGACATCGATGTCGCGCAATGGTGGCGGCCCGATGCCCAGAACTTTTTCGGGCGCGTGAAGAAGGACGTAATGCTCGAAGCGCTTGAAGAGATCGGCGGGCCAGTGCTGCGCGGCCGCTACAAGGACGCCAAGAAGGGTGACTTGGCCAATGCCTGCGCGGCGCTCTGTTCCGGGCAGGGCATCGTAGAGGCCGAAGTCCGGGAAAAGGCGCTCTGCTGGCTGCCCGACGAGATGCGGTTTGGCGCGGTGGAGAAGCCCGAAAGCTTCCGCAGCTATTCCGCCTTCCTCAGCGACGAAGACGGCAGCGACGGCGGGGCAGGGGAGATCGCCCCCAATGGCGATGCTGATGACCTCGACGAGGCGGCCTGAGACCAACGCCTAATGGCGGGCGGCGCTCTTGCGTCGCCCGCAGTCCTTCATCGGCGGCGCTGGCCGCCGCTCTTTCGCGGAGTATCCGCCATGACTCAATCATCGGACCGGCCCTCGCCGGCCGAAACCATCACGTGCGCCATCATCGACCGGCTCGAGGCCGGTGTGCGACCCTGGGTGCGGCCCTGGCGTTCGTGTGTGCGGCGCAGGGTCGTCCGCTGCGGGCCAATGGCGAGCCGTATCGCGGCATGAACACCTTTTGGCTGTGGCTGGCTGCTGAGCAATGCGGCTATCGGTCACGCCATTGGATGACCTACCGTCAGGCGCAGACCCTTGGCGGGCAGGTCCGTGCCGGTGAGCAGGCGCAATTTGCAATCTTCTACAAGGCCTATTCGAAGAAGGTCGATTCCAGCGAACGTCCCGGCGAGCTGGTCGATGAGCATCGCCGGGTTATGCGGTCCTATGCGGTCTTCAATGCAGACCAGATCGACGCACTCCCGGGCGATTTCTATCCCGAAGCCCTCTCCCTCGTCCCGCCGGGCGACCGGCTCGGTTCGCGGGCGGAGCGCTTCGTCGACCGGCTGCCCGCGCGGCTGCGATGTGGCGGCGATCGTGCTTATTACGATCTGCGCGCGGACGTTATCACTATGCCGCCGGTCGAACAATTCGACACGCGCGCCGCCTGGGCAGCCACCATCGCGCATGAGGCCGGTCATAATGCCGCATCCCGGATTATGCCGCATCTCGCCGCTGACGCGCGGCTGGCGGGGTGATCCGGTCAATCCTATTCGGCATAATCTTCGACGCTCCAACACCATGGAGCACGACGATCATGCCTCAATATTTGCAGACCTGCATCGAGCCGTATCTGGACTCGTTCGCTGAAAGCTTTGCGGCGGAGAACTACACAGCCGGCACGATAAAGACCTATCGATCGATCCTCCGGAAAGTCGGTCACGAGATGGATGTCGCGGGCATCGGTCCTTCGGCATTGACGCTCGACACGGCGGAGCATTTTGGACGCAAGGTGCCGCGCGAGAAGCCAGGCACGGCGTTGCCGTATAAGTTGGCCCGCCGTTTCGCGCAGCATCTGCTCGATATCGGCGTAACGCAGCCGGTGCCGTTGACCGAAGCGGAGCAGAGGCGCGCGACGCTGCTGGCGGACCTCGAGATCTACCTCGTCAAACAGCGCGGCCTCAGTCCACGGAGTATCCCTCACACGATAGGCTTCGCGCGTCGCTTCCTCGATTATCGCTTCGGCGAGGCCATCATAGATCTGAGCGGCCTGCGGCCCGCCGACGTGATCAGCTTCATGGAGCATGTGCTGACCAGTGCCCGCCGCGACAAGACGGTGGCGACCCATGTGCGCATCTTTCTGCAATACCTGTTCGGATGCGGCGCGACCGCGACCAATCTGGCCCTGAGCATTCCGAAGACGGCGCAACGCTGGGCTGCGCGGCTGCCGCGTCATTTGTTGCCCGATGGCGTGGAAGCCGTCCTCGCGTATGTCCGCGACAATCCGCGGCATGGTGCGCGGGACTATGCGATGCTGCTGCTCATGGCACGGCTCGGGCTGCGTGCGGCCGAGGTTGTCGTGATCCAGCTCGGCGATATCGACTGGCGCGCGGGCGAACTGCTCGTTCGTGGCAAGGGCAAGCTGCACGACCGCGTGCCGATAAGCATCGAAGTTGGCAACGCACTGAGCCGCTATCTTCGTGAAGAACGTGGTCCGGCAACCTGTCGTACGCTGTTCGTTGCCTATCGCGCGCCGCATCGTCCCTTCAAGGATGGGACAATCGTCAACGCCATCCTCAAAGATGCCTTGAGAGCGACCGGCCAGAAGCCGGCGACGCCCTATGTAGGATCGCACCTGCTGCGTCATAGCCTTGCCACCCAGTTGGTAAACGCTGGGGCCTCGCTCGACGAAGTGGGCGATGTGCTGCGGCACCGCTCACGGTCTTCGACGATGATATACGCACGGCTCGATATCGACGGGCTGCGCTCAATCGCGCAGCCCTGGCCCGCAGCGGGAGGCGCGCAATGAGCCTCATCTCCCAGCTCGACCGTTATCTGACCATCCGGCGCGGTCTCGGTTACGATCTTGGCACCAGCGAGCGCATCCTTCGTCGCTTCACCCGGTTTGCCGACAGCGCAGGCGCCACGCACGTCGACACGGCACTGTTCCTGCGCTGGCACGCTACGTTGGCGGAGGCCAGAACCTCGACCCGAGGGGCAAGGCTCAGTGTCGTTCGGCAGTTTGCACAGTGGTTGAGCAGCTTCGATCCGGCGCATGAAGTACCGCCGGGGGTGGCCCTGCGGAACCGTCTCAAGGCGGGCGGGCGCCGTCTCCAGCAATTGGGTGAGGATCGATGTTGGATCGTACATAGTCTGTCGCTGAAATCAGATGAGGCGGCGCGCTTCAAGTGTCCCAAATGCCGTCGTGATCTGGAACGGTCAGTCCGGACGGGTGTTCACCTTGGCCTCCGCGATCGCCACCCGTAGGTGACGACACGCCTTCAGCCTGTTTGGATCTGCTGGCTGAGCTGGCTGTAATGACCCAGCAGACGCTCGGTTTCTTCTGGATCAATGCCAAGCGCACCGTCCAGCTTGCGGACGAAATCCTGTTCGGCGGTGGCGTCAAGCGGGGGCCAGCTTTGGGTGGTCTTCCAGATGGCGACCGTGCTGCGGGTCACGAATGCCGCAAGCTGCGTTTGCTTGCTGCCGTCGGCCGCCATCACCGAGCGGGCAAGGGCCCAACGGCTCAATACGATCAGAGCGAAACAGTCATAGGGCAGCTCGGTTTGATGCTGCCCGATAGAGATACGGGATAGCAGCGCTGCTTCCGATCGGCTGCCCAGCCACAGCCGTTGAAGGATGCGCCCGGCGCGAACGACGAAGGCACGTTCACGATCGTGCTGCTTGGGAACGAGGTCGAGCGCGAAGAGCTCGTCGCGCTGATCGCCATCCTTGATCTGGAGGGGACGGCGGCAGGCCTCGACCATCAACCGAAGGATGAAACAGACTTCGGCCGTGAGTTTGCGTGGCGGAGGCGTCTCTTCGCTGGCTAGGCGGGCAATATAGGCCTCGAAGCTATCCAGGGCCTTCAAAATGTCGAGGCTTTGCCTCTCGGCTTCATCGCGGCGGTAAACCCGTGGCTCTCGCGCAGGCGGATTGCCGTCTTCGCTACCCGATGGATCCTCTAAGCGGTTGCGATGATCCGGGCCGGGATCATCCTCGCTTTGCGGCATCTCGTCGGTGTAGAGCGTATCGTCGTCGGCATCATCACCCTCTTTTTGCTGGGGCTGGTTGATCCCACGCAAGATGATCCTGAGGAGATTGACCGCGTCCGGATCATCGAAATTGAGCCGCCCGCTGTCGCCCGTCGCCGGCACACTTGCTGCCATTGCCGTTCGGAAAGCTTCCGGGCTATCATAATCATAGACCTCGTGCTCGGCATCGCTGCCGCTGCTCTTCGTTCTTGCCCGTCCCGCCGACGTGGCAGGTGTCACCGCTTTTCGTCGGCCCTGCGGCGTCTCGGAAAATATGATGGCGGCCAGATTTGCCAGTTCAAGAAAGTCGCCATCCTCCAGTTCGACCTTCGCAAAGGCTGAGCGCAGGCGCTTGTCGCCCATGCCAGGCGCGGCATGGGTCAAGCTGACCTCATCGTTGACGATGACGGCGCTGGTCAGCGTTCCATCGGCCAATCGCACCCGCGCGATCAGAGGAGGGCGGGGCTTGCTGGGTAGCTCGACTGACCGGCCACGGCTGCGGGTCGAATGGAATGGAAATTCACCCTCTGCAATGACGAGGGTGGCACCGTCCGGCTCCGTAATGCGGTTCGAGGGTGTCCATCGGATGGTGTTGCCGGCGGCTTCCAACGTTCCAGGAGGGATGCCCGCGTCGGACTTGGTATCGGTCAGTTGCTTGGTTTGCGGATATAGATCCTTACGATCAATCGGCACCGAAATATCCAGACCTAGAGCGCCTAGGCCGGTGCCCGCCTTGAGCCGGCGATAGATCGAACACTCCGCGTTGCGGGCCGCTTTGTCGGCGAGGCCAAGGGCATCATCTGAGCAATTCGCGCTACCGTAAACGAGATGATCCCAGTGCTCGGTCTGGATGAGCAAAGCCTTGGCATGGATGAAGCGCGCGCGGTCATTACCATCGAAGATGCTTGCGAACCGGGCATCGGGTATGAGCGGCAACCCATCGAGTGGGAATTCGGGCCGGTGGGCGCTGAGCGCGATAATGATTTCCTGGGGGCGCATGGCATCGATCAGGCCGAGCAACCCGTCGAGATTTGCGTCCCAGTAAGGGGACATGACGATGAGCCGGGTTACGGGCACGGTGCCGACAAGCCCAGCGAGGCGCATGAGGATGCCAGCCTCGCCATTTCCGGCTTCGCACAGCAAATCGACAAGCGAGCCATCGCCTAGCGCGAGCGGCGCGTCATTGGCGTCTATCTCAAACAGCCAGGCCGCATCGCGTTCGATCAGATCAAGCTTGCGCTTCATCGCTTCAAGTCCAGCGTCCTTCAACCAGGGCGCGACATAGTCGAAGGCCTTGCGGATCAGCTGGCGACTGGCGTTCGCATCCTCATCGTCGCGTTTGCGCCACCATTCGATTTGACCGACGATCTCCCGGTTGAGTCCCCAACCCGCTGCCGTCGCATTGGCTGAACCGATGATCACGCAACCGGCATCGCTGCCCAAGCGGATGCTGACTTTCGGATGGAAGGCGCCGGGCACGGAAATCGGCAGCAGGGCATAGGCTGAGCCCGCTCGCGCAAAGGATTCCGGTGTCTGCGCGATCGCGCGCTGCAGCATGTTGGCATCGGCCATGAGGATGTTGTTGTCGCAGCCATAGCTGCGCAGCCGATGATGGAGCGATCCATCATAGAATGCCGCGTCTACAGAGTAGGTCGTTGTGATCGATGTATGGAATCCGGTCCGCGCCAGATCCTTAAAGAGGCTGATTCTGTTCAAGGAACGCCTCCCCGTCCGCTGTCACGCCGCTGGCATGCAGGTATCCCGCATCGCGCAGCACCCGGGTCAGATTGAAGAGCCGGGGCGTGGTGTAGCCATACTCCCCCAACCGCCCTTCGCTCAGCAGTCCGTCTTCAACCAGGAAATGATAGGTGAAGGTGCCCGCCGCCGAAAGCTTGCGGCCGGCGATGATCTGATGATCGATGATAATATGCCTGAACAGAACAGCGGCGATCGCTTGCTGAACGGGCTCCTGTCGTGCCGTATCGAGCGTGCGCAAAATGCCGTCCAGCGACCGACCGTCACGCCCGGCTGCGGCGGCGATGATAGGTCGGACATTTCCGTCGTTCTCGGCCCATTTCGCCCAGAGGATGCCGAGCAGCTTGAATGCATCGAGTAGTGTCCCCGGTGTTGGCTGCAAGCCCGACCTCAAATTTTCAAGGACGACTTCGGCGTGAAGCGCCTCGTCATTGTCGGCGAGCCCGACCAGAGCGTCCGCCCAATCCGACCAGGTTGATGTGTTCTGCGGGATCGCCTCATCCACCAGTTTGGCGACGAGTTGTCGTGGTTCGATGCCGTTGGTGTAGCTCTCGCATTGTAGGCCTATCAGGCCATTGAGGGCGCACTCCAAGGCAATATGTCCATACTCATTGGCTTGATAGGCGCGCCACCGGTCGACGGTCTTGCCCGGGGGCTGATACGGTTGCCCGTTTGGAAGCGCGCGCGTGTAAAGCGCCTGGCGCAACCCGTCGATGTCGCCAGGCTCGATGCCGTTGCGATAGAGGTCGAGCACGAGCCAGATAGACGCCCGGCGCGCTAAACTCGCCTTGGATTGGTCTCCTTGCCCGAGCAGAAAGTCGCGCAACGCGGCCTGTTCGGGCGAACCGTGCGGAATGTGTGCAGGGTGGATGGCCGCACCAATGTTTTGGAGCTGCTGCGATGTCGCTGTTCCAGAAAGCAGGACGGTCTCGATCTCATCTGCTATCGGACCGATCGAACCTGCAAAAGCGGCAGAAACCAGCTGGCCCTGACCCTGGGTGACCGGCACGGAAGATGCGGTGAGCCAGCCCATTTCGGTCAAAGTGGGCGCATAAGCCGCCCCATAGTTCCCCCGCGCCGCTTGCAGATAGGTTTTCTCGGATGTTCGGTCGTCGGTGAACGGCCTGAAGTCGATGCCATTGCTGCGCGCTACGTCGCGCTGCTGGTTGGCCCAATTTGCTCCGCCCAATCCATCGCTGCCGTCCATATCATTGATAACCGTCGCGAGCGCGTAAAGCGCCTCGCCCCGTCTCATGAAGCGGGCAAAGCGGGCTGGATCATCCGAGTGGTGCTTCTTTTCGTAGAGTTCAATCAACCATGGGAAATAGGCATAATATCTGAGGCGATTGGTGATGTTCGTGATGTTCGGAACCAGAGATTGGTAAATCCTGATGCTCGTCGCCTGGAGGCCAAGAGGGTCGAGGCCCATCGTCCAGCTGCCGGTCTTCGTCCAATAGGGATCGCCGTCCTGTTCAGATAATTCGAGTGCTACGCTCACTTCGTTCCCATTTTCCATTATTTTGACGCTGGAGAATGCCACTTTGATACTTCCACAATCATATTGGCGTGGTTCTAGGCAGTGGCTCGGCAAAGAATGTGCGCGAGCATCATGTCATCTCCGGCCCGACGAAGCTGGATTCCATTCGCACCAGCGGCGTGATGGAGGGCACTTGTGATGGCAGCTTGATCTCAGGAAGATCCGGTAGATCGCGGGTCAGGCCATAGGCGAGCAGCAGCCGTGATCGATCACATGACATGTCGGTCATGGCCTTCGGCGGGAGCGGGTGGATCGACGGGGCTGCGCCCAGCACCCTTTCCGTCGGCATTTCAGCGATGAACCGGTCATGGACTTCTGTTTTGCAGCCGCCACCGGTCACGAGCAGTTGGACCGGCTTTCTGCGGTAGGCGGCGTGAAAGCCGTCCTGAGCGCGTTCAGGCGAGCGCGCCCGGCCAAAGACCTCCTCGAATTCATGGTCGCATGCGCGCTTGAAATCTCCTGCGCTCAGCTGGCGACTAAGCGCGCTGTCTAGCGCAGCGGCGCCGAGAAGTTCGACGGCGGCTGAGAACACCGCGACACGCTCGCGGCCCACGAGATTGAAAGCGACGATATCGAGAGTCGATGCTCCAACATCGACAAGCATGTGGGAGCCTGGTTGGGAGGTCGGCGCGAACGCATAGCCCGCGACTGCCGCGGTCAATTCCGGCACGAGGTAAAAGCCTGTCGGCAATCGGTCCGGCGATCGAGAATGTGTCTGCCGCACCAGATCTGGGGTCAATCGCGAAGCAAAAGGGGCGAGCTCGACAGCTGCGGCAACGATCCGTTTGAAGATCGAGAAAGATCTCGCATCATCATGCGCGGCAACGGGGATACCGACATTCACGGCCATGAACTGATCCGCACCCGCCGGACCGAGCGGCGTGGCCTGCCTGTACCATCCGAAGAAATGCGCGAAATGAAGGGCGAGAAAGGCGGCAGCCGCTTCGACCCGGGTGATGCTGACGTCGAGCCTCACCAGCTCGCCCCCATGGGCTCCGATGATACCGGTTTTGAAGCCCTCGAGCGTTACCGCACCAGGCAGGGGGTAAAGCGAAAAACGGCCAGTTTTGGGGTCAAGCCACAAGGCAGTCTGCCAAAGATAAGGATGCCCGAAGGACTGTAGGCCTTCAGGCGCGGGCATGGCCTTGGTCGGGTTATCCGCATGATAGGGCTGGCTCACGGCGAGCTTGACCGAACTCGTTCCGAAATCGAAGCCGACGATGAAACCGTCGTCGAGGTCAGGCTGGAGCTTTTTCGCGAGCTGCGCCGCGCCATCAACGATTGCGCGGTTGATCATCGCCTGGTTCTGGGGCGTGATCGAAACCGGACGTGGCTCGATCATTGGCGTGGTGTTGCTCACTGCCGCAATGACCTTGCGGAATATTGTCTCCCTCGGAATGGCCGGCTCCGCTACGACTGGAGCAGGCTGCTTCACAGCGGCGGCGGCCCGCTCGGCTTCCAGGATGGCCTGATAGGCGGCCTTCATCCCTGGGCCTTTGAGGATGATTTTCTTCGGGCCTTTGGACTTGTGTTGTGGCTGGGCCTTCTTGTTTTTTGCTTTCTGCGCTTTGGCCCCCGGTTTGGAGGCTCGCTGGCCTGCCCCGTTCCGCGCCGGAAAAGTTGAAAGAGGAGGACACGCCGTCGATTCGCCTTGCCCTACCGCCTTCTTCGCGAGCATTTGTTGCTCGATATCGGCAAAATCGCCGTCCGCTGCCGGGGGCTTTCGGTCAGGGCTTCGGGACGGGGCATTTGTTCCGGCCAAGCTCGTGCGCAGGTCCATCAGGGCGGAAGCGGCATCAGCCAGGCTTGCGAAGCTCTTGCCTTTCTTGCTCATGCGTCGGCCTTCGCGACCTCGACCACTGCGATACCGACGAGCATTGGCTCGTCAAAGCTCAGGTCATTTTCCTTACGGTTTATCTGCTCCAGCTTGAGATCCATCCGGGCGAGAAAGGCATTCAGCTTGCCCTGTATGGCATATGTGATGTTCATTTTCTTGGCGCTGCCCGAGGCGCGCAATTCGCGGATCTGGGTTTCGGCCCTGCTTTTCTCTCGTTCCTTGTGCTGCGTGATGAGCGCGCGCTGGGTGGCGACGTCGTCATAGTGCCGGGCGGCTTCCGCCCCTTCGAAGTCGGTTCGGCGTTCCTTGAGTGCCGGCAAAAGGTGCGATGCCATCACATCCGCGACATGGGGTAGATCGGCTGGTTCGAGATGTCGGAGCTGAGGGGCGCTGGCCAGCGATTCCATCAGCACTTGCTCGACGGCATCTTCTTCCAAGCTTGTGCCGGTGGCGAAGTCGACGCCAGCGAATGCTAGGCGATCGACAGGCAAAAGGCCATCGATCGACCAACGCTCGACTGCCACGACATATCGGCCTACGGGCAGAGGCCAATGCGGCTGATGAGGCACGCGATATGCGGTTACGGGCCGGGGCGCGACACCGACCTGCCGACCGTCGAGGAGCTGGGCGCAAAAGCGCGCCAGCGGATGGGTCATCGGAATGGCTTCCAGATTGCGATGGCGCAGCGGGTCTGGGTTGCTGCCGAACACGGCTTTCACGCCGCTGGCGGCGTCTCGAGAAAAGCGGGTCGGGTAGCGCCGGGCTTTCAGATTCCGAAAGTGCCCAAATTCGGCCTGCGCTCTTGGCGACAGGCGAACGTCATATGCTTCGATGTCGATGCCGTTGATCGGTTCGAAGCGCGTGCCCTCGAACGTATTGACCAGAATGCCGGCGATATAATCGCGCAGGTCGCTTTCGGTCAGCCGCTTGTGCGGCGCATAGGCTTCCTTGACCTTCTGAAGAATGCTGTCGCCATGCGCCACCAGTCCAGGGGCTTCCCGCTCAAGCTCCTCTGCCTGCATTTTCCTCTGCTCTGCAGCCTGGATAGAGCGATCGAATTCACGTGCCCGTGCCTCTGGAGAAAGCTCGGGGTTGGTCAGGATGAATTCGATGTCGCGGATGATCTCACCCAGGATGGGTTCGAAGTCGCCCAGCGTCTCCTGGATGATCCCCAGCCTCAGATAGAGCCGGTCATAGACCTGCTCTTCGATCGTTTCAGCGGCGATCAGATTGATGATGTCGATTGATGGCGATCGCTGCCCGATACGGTCGATACGACCGATCCGCTGCTCCACCTTCATGGGATTCCAGGGCAGGTCCCAATTGATCAGAATGCGGCAGAATTGAAGATCGAGGCCTTCACCGCCGACCTCGGACGTCAGCAGGATCGTGCCTGCGGGAGCGTCGGCAAAACGCGAGACGATTTCCTGGCGGTCAGCTTTGACGCCGCCATGGAGTTCCATGATCGCAAAGCCGGCAGCCTGGAGCTTCGCAGCGAGATAGCTGATCGTGCGGCGAAAGCTCGAGAAGACAATGAACTTTTGATCGGGATCCCGCTCGCGCAACTGGCGCAGCCAATCGAGCAGCTTTGCAAGCTTGGTATCGGCGGCTTCCAGTTCCGCTAGAACGGCGGGATCATCGCAGATTTCGCCAAGCGCGCTAATCAGCGGGCCTGGCAACGCTCCAGGGGGTGATGCATCGTCCTCCTCGTCGAGCGTGAGGAAACCGCTTCTTTCGCCCCAATGGCGATAGGCAGTGGCCAGGCTCGAGGCGAGGAGTCGCTGGGTTTGGGCGAGCAGGAACCGCTCGTTGATGTCGTTGGCAAAGGCATATGCCTCGATGCGCTGTGTCGCCCGCTGATAGAAGGCGTCTTCCGCCTCATTCATCGGCCATTTTACCGTCTGGGGGCGGCGCTCGACCTTGAATTCCGCAACATCGCGCCGTCGCGTGCGATTGATCGTGGATCCCAGCAGCGACATCTCTTCGATCCGCGCTGCCAATTTCACGCGGTTTGCCGGGGTATCGACTATGCTTTTTTCGAGCTCTTCGCGCAGGCGTTTCAGCCGTTCGCCGGTCTTGAGAACCCGCCCCTCGGGCAGATCCCCGACAAGCTCCGCCAATTCGTGCATTGGCACGCGCGTATCGCGTGCCGCTTCCCAAGCCCGCACTAGCGGGACATTTTCTTCCTGGAGGATATCGAAGAGATATTCCCGTTCGAATGTGTCCGGATCGATGACCTTCAAAAGCGCGCGCAGGTCGTTGGCGCGCAGATTGATTGGGGTGGCCGAAAGAAACAGCGAATAATCACTCACATCGGTCACAAGCTTTGCCAGCTTATGGTTCATCGTCTCGGCATTGCGCAGATGATGGGCCTCATCGAAGATCGCGAGATCGAACAAATCCTGAGCCGAATCATTGAGTAACCGCGCGAGGTCTGCGCGCGCACCCGAGGCGGGCTCGTCAGGATCGTCCCACCCGCGCGGCGGACGGATGGCGGACAGCGATGCGATAACCTGAAAACCCTCGCGACGCTCCTGGTCGTCACGCAGCGTGTCGAGCAACTCGGCGGCGCCGCAGATACGCGCGTCGACATTGAATTTGTTGCGTAGCTCAGCCCGCCATTTTTCGACGAGCGGCTTGGGGCAGACCACCAGCAGTCGACGGCAATCGTGATTCCGCGCCACCAGCTCTGTCCAAATGAGCCCTGCTTCGATGGTTTTACCGAGACCGACTTCATCGGCGATGAGCAAGCCACGAGAGGGCGCGTTCAGGAGCTTGAGGACCGGCTTGAACTGGTAAGCGTGAAACTCGGTGTTCGTCGCGCCCATGCTGTAGATCATGTCGGCAAGGCGGCCCGTCATGCGCAGATGGGTCAGAGCGCGTCGCAAATCGGTTGGGGCGGAGAGTTTGCCGTTTCGCAGATCCACGAGCGCATCGGGGGCGGCCAGGACATGTTCGAGCTGGTTTGCCGGCAGACTTCGGCGGCCTGTCGGAAGCTCAATCTGAAAGAAGGTGCGTCCTGCTCGTTCTTCGGGCGGCCGGTCGGTTACGACACCGACAACCGCCGGATCGTTTTTCAGCCGTACCCGTTCGCCTGCCTCGAACATAGTGAAACTTCCCCCCTAACAGGATGATCAATAGAAAGCCGACAGCGTCAAGTGTCAGGCGAATGTTAAATCATTCAAAATCTGCGCCATTCACTTTGGTAGATGCTGGCATTGATAGATGTGCGCCGCCCTCTCTTGCGACGGGCGGAAGTAACTTCCCGGACCGTTCGGGCATGCAGGAAATTCATCGAGTCGATCCTTCGTCGTCCTGGGTGGGGCTATTATAGCTTGCATGGGTGACAAATTCTGTCGCGGTCGATAGTCGGCTCGGCGACGGTCAGCGTCTGCAAACTGGGTGCGATACCCGGGGAGGAGCAACGCCATCTGGTTCCTTGTTCCGTTGTCGGCTTCCTGGTCGGCGCGCGGGGCCGAGCAAGCCCGCATAGGCGGGCTTCTCCACTGCGTTGCGACCCTCCGGGTGCACGACCCCCGCTATGACGCCGCCCTTTGGGGCGCCTGTCGGAAGGCCCCGATGGGCGGGGCGGATCCAGACCGGAGTCACAGCCATGCCGCAGCCTTCTCAACAATCGGCAGACCGAGCCGAGCGGATCGACCGCATCGCCGCACTGAATGACAGCCTGCGGAGATCTATTTGCAGCCCTGGCCGAAACCAGATCGTCATGACCGCGGGCGTTGCCGCGTTGGTCGGGGATGTGTCCCTCTTCCGCGGATTTCGCAGACGCGCTGAGATCCTGCGCACGGTGCGAAACTATGACAGCTTCAATTCCGACAACGATCCATTGGGCGAGCATGATTTTGGTCGCTTCGAATATGACAGCGCCATTCTCTACTGGAAGATCGATTATTATGATCTCGAGCTTGCCTGGGGCTCACCCGATCCAGCCAATCCCGACGTCACCACTCGGGTTCTGACGATCCTACTCGCCGAAGAATACTGATCGGCACGGCCATCCCCCTGACCGGGGGGATGGCCGTGAAAAGTCTGCTTGAGCAGACTGCGCGCAAAGGATCTCCAAGCGCCAAGCGCGCTCGGGGAGGGGAGGGGTGCACCGGAGCATCGCCCCCGTGCGGCCGATGCAAAGCTGTGAGCCGACGCGGGATCAGACCATTTAAGGAGTTACCGCCATGTCCGCCTATTTCGCCGCCCATCCCGATCACGCGATCCTCTTTGCGTTCGGCTGTTTTGCGCTCACCGTCTACCTGTTCCGCTATGTCGGTCCCGGCATTGGCGGTGGCGGCGACTGGTCATCGCGTGACCATTATGAGCGCAATCTGCGCGACGGTCCGGAAGACTATTGTTGAGCTGGCCGCCCCGATGAGGACGATCGCTGTGAGCCTTCTCAAGGGCGGGGTAGGCAAGACCTTCCTCGCCACGCATCTCGCCTGGTATCTGGCCGAAGCGGCGGGACGCCGGGTTGTGTTCGTTGACCTGGACCCGCAAGGTAGTTCGTCGCGCCGTCTGGCCGGCGAGCGGCCGGGTGGCTTCGCGGCCGATCTCTTCGATCCATCGGCGGCGCTTGCCGCCGATGGCCAGGTCGGGCTCACTTTGCTCGCTGCCGACCAGCGTTTGCAGATGATCAAGGCGGCACAGGATGTGCGCGACTTTCTCGGCCGCTTTCCTGCGCTCGCGCCCCATTTCGATCTTTGCGTGATCGATACCGGTCCCAAATGGGACGAGCTTACCTTGAGCGCTCTCGCGGTCGCCGACGCAGTGATCGCGCCCGTCCAGGTCGCCGAAGATTCGGTTGAGTGCGCCAAGATGCTGTTGACCGCGCTGCGCAAGGCCGAGGCGGCGAGAGCAGGGCGCAAGATCGATTTCCTCGGATTGCTGCCATCGATGGTCAACCCGTTCGACCGGCGCGAAATAGACAATGCCGTCAAGCTCGCCCACGCGGTGGGCGAGCGGCTGATGTTCCCTGCCTTCATCAAGGCGCGACCGACCTATAAGCATGCCGCGGAAAATCATCGGCCGGTCTGGATGGAAGGTGGTGGCGGGGCCAAGGCGGCGGCCGGGGAAATTCGGCCGATCCTCGCCGAGATCGAACGGCGGCTCGGTTCAGCGCCAGCGGCCGCCACCTGATGGGTAAGTTCGACGAACGCATCGAGGAGTTTGGCCTGCTAGTCGGCGCGCATGAAACGGCGCGCCGGGTCGAGGAAATCCCTCTGGATCGGGTCATCCCCGACCCCGGCAATCCCCGGCGCAGTTTCGACGATGACGCCCTGGCCGAGCTTGCGGCCTCTATAGCGGCCCGCGGGGTCTTGCAGCCGATCACGGTTGCGCCCGCCGACGCCGCCGGCTTGCATCGCATCCGTTTGGGCGAGCGACGCTTTCGTGCCTCCCAGCTCGCGGGCCGGGTGACGATCCCGGCGATCGTCGTGGCCGAGGGGGAGGGAACCCATCTGCTCGCCGATCAGATCGTTGAGAACGATCAGCGTGCGAACCTTTCTTCGGTCGAGCTCGCTCGTGCGATTGCCCGTATGCTCAAGGGCGGCATGAGCCAAGTCGAAATCGCCGCTGCGCTGGGCCGCTCCAAGCAGTTCGTCTCGCTCTATGCAGCCTATGGTGACATGCCTGCCTATCTCAGGGAGGCGCTCCCGCGCGCGCCGATCCGGCTGCTCTATGACCTGCATCGCACAGCCAGGGATTATCCTGCGGAAGTCGAGGCCTATGTGGGCGCCTGGGATGAGAGCGGCGCGACATTGGCGGACGGCGCGCGTTTCATTGCCGGGCTGAAGGGTAAGGCGGACGTTCTCAGCATCGAGGCAGCGCCGATGCAGGCCGCGGCAGTGACCGTCGCCCGTCCCCAACCGCGGGCAGGGACTGAGCCAGTCGCGCGACCAGGGGAGCAAACGCCAGAGGCCAGCCTTGCCGTTGAAGTCGATGGCCGTCCCGCGCGTCTTGTCCTCGGCCCGCGTGTTGTCGTGATCTTCGGCGATGGTTCCCGGCAAGAGATCGCGGCCGAACGACTTTGCACCGCGTCTGAGGGACGCCCGACGCTGTGATGCTCTGACCCTCTTCCTCCGCGTTCGCATATCCTGTTCGCGTGTATGTCGGCCGCGCCCCTTTCGGGGTGCGGCCTTTTGCGTAGGTCCGAGCTGGGGCGGCGCCGTTGGCGCCGCCCTTCGTGGATCAGGCGTGAATGATAGGCGCATTTTCCCAAATATGGTCGAAGTCTGCTCAAGCAGACTATCAGATGAGTTGAGTGAAGGTGAGGGCCGGATAGGCGTGACGCCGGGGATGTATGACAATAGCCTTTGATGCATGCCCGTCTTCACCTTCCGTCTCGACGATGACATCGCCCAGCGCTTCGATGCTGTGGCGGAGAGCGCCGGCGGCCGCTCGGTTTTGCTGCGGCGCCTCGTCATGAATGCAGTGGACGCGGAGGAGGGCGAGAGGTCGGGGCCAGTCCGTCGGCGGGAGCGAGCAACACGGCGGTTTGAGATCCGGCTGACCGATGCGGAAATTGCCGCGCTGGATGCCAAGGCCGATGCTTTGGGTATGAAGCGAACCGACTGGGTGACGAGGCTGGTGCGCTGCCGGCTGCATTCGGCGGCACCGCTGCCGCTTGAAGAACGGGCGGCAGTGGCCCAGGCGTGGCGCGAGCTCAACCGGATCGGCATCAATCTCAATCAGGCGACGCGGGCGCTCAACGCATCGGTGATGGTCGAATCCGGGCTCGATGTCGCGCGCGAGGCGGCGCGGGTGGCAAGCTTTCGCACGGAAATCCGGATGGCGCTTGCCGGTCTCGGCACCGCGCTCAAGGGCGATCTTGCCTATTGGGATAGCCTCGATGCTTGAGGAGGAGGGCATCCTGCCGCTGCCCAGCCTCATGGAGGCATGGCGGCCGCCCACCGGCGGTAAACGGACACTGCGGGGGGCCTATGTCCGCATCGGACGAGGCGCACCGGGCCGGGGAGGGCAGGGGCGGTCCGTGCCGCTGAGCCAGGCCGAGGCTCGGGCCAAGCTCGAGCGGATCGTGCGCAAGGCCCCGGAGGTCATGGTCAAGGTCTCGGGCAAGCAATATGGCGCGCATCATCTATCGGAGCATTTCGGCTATGTTGCGCGGCACGGGAAGCTTGCGGTGCGCTCGAGCGAGGGCGAGATCATCGATGATCCCAAACGGCTGAAGGAGATCGCGCAGGACTGGGCCATGCTCGACGAGGCGATGAACGAGCATGGCCGCGACCGGCCGACCTCGCTGTCGCTGGTCCTTTCCATGCCCGGCGGTTCGACCGATCCCGAGACGCTGCAGGATGCCGCCCAGGCGTTCGCCCGCATCCTGTTCGAGGACAATCACGCCTATATGCTGGCGCTCCACACCGATACCGATCATCCGCACATCCATCTGACGGTGGCCACCGAAGGTGCGGACGGTAGGCGGTTCAACCCGCGCAAGGCCGACCTCCATCATATGAGAGAGACATTCGCGCATGAGCTACGGGCGCGCGGCATCGCGGCTGAGGCGACGCCCAGACGCGCACGCGGTCACGTTCAAAAGCGTGTGCGCTCTGCAGCGCTGCATCTCGATGCTCGGATCGGTCAGGAGGGGCGCCGGCTCAATATGGATGAACTCAACGTGCTGCGCGCCCGGGCCTTTGCGCACGCGCGCGATGAGGAACGGCGGCCGCAGGACGTGATGGCGCTGGTTCGCCAGAAGCAGATACGCGGTGCTTATGCGGAGGCGGCGGTGGCGCTTGCACGTACCGGCGAGGCCGACGACCAGGCGCTTTCCGACGAAATTGCGGGTTTCCTGGCGGCTATGCCGCCGGCGGTCTCCCGACGTCTGGCCCTGGCCCGCGAGATGATGCAGGGGCGGCAAGCGACACAGCCGGCGCGCGAGCTGGAGGGTGGAGCTGGTCCCGAGCGGCCAGCGCCGGAGCGTGGGCGGGAGCGTTGATTCGCATGGGGCGGTTGATCTTGCGAAGGGATGCTCCCACTACCATGTGCTAGAATGTCTTGGAAAGTCGAGGGAACTGGCGCTTTCTGTGGTCATAGCTTGTTAGAAAAAACCATGCTATTATCTAACAGACAGGAGCTTGGACATGTCTGCGGTGGCTGATCGGATTATGAAGCGTGTGCGCGGCAAGGGCCGTGGCTGGGTGTTTACGCCCAAGCAGTTCGTTGACTTCGGTACGCGCGGCTCGGTCGACATGGCGCTGTCGCGTCTCGCGCATGCCGGTGACATCCGCCGGATCGGCCGCGGTCTCTACGACTATCCCCGCCAGCATGACAAGCTTGGTGCCCTGAGCCCGGATCCCGGGCAGGTGGCCCAAGCGCTCTCCGCGCAGAGCGGCGATGCGCTCGCGCCGTCTGGAGCGGCGGCGGCCAATAGCCTTGGTCTCTCGACGCAGGTGCCCGCCCGGGCGAGCTACGCTACCAGCGGTCGCACCCGCACCGCCAAGGCTGGCGGCCGCAGCGTCACCTTGAAGCACAGCCGCGCGCCGGTGCTCGACGCGCCGGAGTCTGTGAATGCGATCGTCCAGGCACTCGCGCATCTGGGGAAGGGCAATATCGACGCGGATGCGATCGGGCGCTTCGCCGCGCGCCTCGACGATGCCGGTACGCGCGCGCTGGTCGCGGCCCGCTCGGCCATGCCGGGCTGGATGGGCGACATTGTCCTCAAGATCCAGGCGTCGCGGAGAGATAGGTCATGCAGGGAGAAAGGGTAGCGCCGCTGGCGCCACCAGCAAATCTCCAGATGCAGGGTCGGGCACAAGGATGGGTACGGCCGGATAAAGTGTCGGCCATGTCGAATACTTGGCGATCCATGTCGCGGCGCTTGGAGACAGCCAGCCCGTCAAGGTCGTGATACTCGCATAGCGCTGCGCGAGCGGAAGCGCGATGATGGGTTCATAGTGGGCGACGCGGTTGCGCAATATACGCAGGTCGCGCAAGTCCCGCGCGATCACACCGCGCTGTACGCCTTTGGCCTGAAAGATGGGTCGCAGGCTTTGCCAGAGGTGGTGTGACTTGGGGCCGAAGAGTGACGCCCAGAAGCCGAAGTTCAACTCCGCTACGATCTGCGGACGGGTCGCTGCCTTCCCGTCTTTCTGCAGCGTTTGCCGTGCTTTTGCGATTGCGCCCGTCTGATAGTTCGTCACAAGGATCGCAGGATCGTCGATCCAGGCGGCGCCATGTTGGGCCGCAAGCCGCGCGTCCGCCATGTTACGCAGCACGACCTCTAGCATGTGTAGAGGGCCATAGAGGGCTGCGGAAAGCTGCACATTATAGGTGTACAGGCGCTCTGCGAGCGTCTGATCGGCTCCGGCCCACTTCAGATAAGTGTCGAAGCGGTCAGCGGACAAGGCATGAACGAATGTTGGCACGGGAACCTTTTCACTTGATTTTTAGGCACCCTTGCGCCATATGAACTGGGTATCCCCCGGCGGTCCCTGCTTTGCAAACCGTCGGGGCACTTTATTTCTAGACATCGTCGATTCGATCTTCAATGCCGTTGCTGGAGCAGCGCAGCGTGAATGAACTCGCGCGCCGCCGGCATGCGAGGAGATTTTGCGTGATCACAGCGAAATACATCCCGTGGGACCCGATTGGCGCGATGCCCGACGACCGAAAGGACGGTCGCCTCATGCTACTCTGGGAAGGAGATCGCCCCGTAATCGGCCGATGGGATGACGGGCGTAAGGGATGGGAAGATCCGGAAGGCATGCACCTTTTCGAGGAGATCACCTATTGGGCGGATATCAATTCACCGGAATGACCCTTGCTCTTTCAGATGATAAACGATTGATATAAAACTATAAAAGTTTGATAATACATCTTATGTTAAATTGCCGGAGTCTGAGCCTCAGTAGTGGGGTGCCCACGTTCGACGGCTGCCAGCTTTCACCAGCCTGAGATCAATTCTCGCGCGTCGCTTTTGCCATTGCGATAGCAGCTTCAAACCGCTTCCTCGTAGGCTCCCGCAATCGAGCCAAGCTGAAAGTCCGTGCAAAATGGGCAAGGACATCGGCTTCCGCTTTGCCTCTTCGGACAAGAGGCAAAGCTAGGCTCGCGAGTTCAATGAGAGGAATGTCTCGGTGAGATCGCCAATCTGATCGGGCCGGTCGATACGCAACCAACTGGCCAGTATCCATCGTTTCGTGGAACACCACGTTCCGGCCATCTTCTTGCACCGATGAATGACGATCGGAAATTGCCTGTGTAACGATATCCTGAATAATCCGGCCTGCCCGCTCCTTTTTGTGAGCGCGGGCGATCCTTTCAATCAGGATGTCTTCATACATTGGCGCCTCGGCCTGAAGTGTGGCGTCGATCAGCCTTTCAAGTCTTGGCTTATACTCTGGCTGATAGATCTGTTCGACCTCTTCCAATGGAACAACCAGAGAGGCGATTTGGTATTCGGTGCCGATTTCGATTGCAGGAGGCGAATAACTTTTCTCGCCATCCTCGGGGCTGGAGGGGCGGACCACGGCGGCTTTGTCGACGGGCCCTGCCATATCGTCATCAGACAGGACATGCAGGCCGCGCCCTGCGCTCTTGACCAAGCCCTTTGAATGAAGCGAATTTCCACGAGAAGGGGAAAGGGCATTGTTTACCAGTTCTTCCCACTTTTCCTCGCCCGGGCGAAAGTTGGCGGGTGCCCGATCTGCGTCGGACAGAGCCAAGACGTCCACCAGCGCCTTCTTTAACTCACCATTGGACCAAACGCGTTTATCAGACATCAGATTGAGAATGGCGTTCTGAACCTGTGACTCGGTGACACGCGTCAAGTTCACATTGGAATCGGGCGCTTCGGCGACGCTGAGGACATCCGTTTTTTGAGCTGGCTCCGGCCAAGCATCAGCGGTTGCACCGCCATCAGCCGGTGATTGCTCTGCCGCAGGTGTAGACTCGGTGTCATCAGGCGAAGGAAGCCGCCAACTACGCAATTCCGTATGACGGCTTATCCATTCTTCGCCATCGTTGACCGGTTCAATTCCTCGCGCGGCCAGAAATGCGGCAACTTCATCAACTACGACCTGCCGATTGCGAACGAAACGCGAGGCAAAACAACGCCAGATCGTCCAACCGGCACGCTCAAGGATACGCTGGCGCATCATGTCATCCGGCCATTTGTCGGGCCCGTGGTAGCGATCCCCGTCGCATTCGATGGCAATGCGCTGGTCGTTGTCACCCTCGACCACGAGATCGATTCTGAAGTTTCCGACACGGACCTGAGTGTTGACCCGGAAGCCGCGTTCACAAAGCAAGTCGAACATTTCTCGCTCGAAGTCGGATTCGCACCGATCGCGCCGATCCTTCAGGTCGGAAGTTTCGGCTGGGTAGGGGCATCGAAAATGTTCCAGGAGGGATCGACGCAGTTGATCGCTCGTGCGCAGCTGATCCAGCTCAACCGAGCGAACAAGGTAGGTTCGATCTCGAGCCCGTGACAAGGCGACGTTGAAGCGCTGCTCATATCGATTGCCCGAAAGCGGGCTATCCTCCCGCTGCGCCACCAACGAGACGAACATGACGTCCCGTTCATCACCCTGGAAAGCGGTCGGATCACCAACCCGAATTGTGTGGCGCTCCATCACCTCAGTTCCGAGGCGCTGTTCGATCTCCTTATAAATGTGCGCGGCCTGGTTCTGACCCAGCAATGTGGTGACGCCGATCGTTCGCTTCGACATCCTTTCGTCTTCCGCGATCGCCGCGATCTCGGAGACGATGAATTCCGCCTCGGGAACATTCACGTCTCCCTTGCGGAAGCCGTCCTCCACAAAAACGTCAATCAAAGGCGGATCCAGGCGTTCGGACGCCATCGGCAACCGCAGCGGCGTCAGCCGATGGCCGTAGAACTGGCCCTTTGAGAATTCGATGATCGGAGCGACGCAGCGGAAATGCTCCGTCAACATTATGGCGCCGCCGGCGAAAACGACCTTGCCGAGGTCGTATAGGGACTGCTCTTCCCGCAAGCAGGAACGATAATCCGCCACTTGGGCCGCGAGGTGCCTGCTGGCGAGCTCATCAGCGCGGGCCTGATCGCGCCCAACGAGCTCGGGGCTTACCTGCTTGTCATCGCCCACGATGAGGATTTTCTGTGCGCGTAACAATGCCGGAAGAGCTGCCACGGTTGATTGTGACGCTTCATCCACGATGACGACGTCAAACAGACCAAGATCGGCCGGCAAGGACTCCGACACCCGGTAGTGTGGCATGATCCAACAAGGCAGAGCCCCCTTGGCGCGATCGGATGCAGCTCGTGCCTCCCGACGATATCGCCCTGCCCGTTTGCCGGTGCCTTTGCCGATCCTGCGAACCGCATCCGCATAGGCCGCCAAAGCAGCCTTCACGCCGTCGGTAGCCTTCCGGCTTAGCTCGAGCCAGGTCCGCAATTCGATCGAACGTTCGTAGGCGCCCTTAAGCAGGGCCTCCTTTTCGGCTCTCTCAGTGCCAAGTTCCTGCAAACGGGCATGACGATCAATGCGTGCAAGCCAAGTGCTAAGTCGCCTGAGCTTCCAGCGTTTGACCCAATCACCCGGGGTGAGGCTATCCTCCATGCCTTCGACCGGTTCGGAACGGAGCGTCTCTGCCCAACGAGAGCCGCCCGATGCCGAAATGGCTGTGCAAACGGTCTGAATCGTTTCGAACGCCTCTGAAAGACCTTCGATGTGAGCAAGCCTGAGGGTCAGGTCTTGCCATTCCGAATGGAAGGCCTCGTTAGAGACATCCGGGTTGCCCAAAGCGCGCACTGCATAGTCCTGCAACTCGCGGGCAATGTCGCCACCAGCCGATGCTAGGGAAGCGATCAATCTGGAGCGTATGGCTTCGGCGCTCTCGAGCCGGTATTTCAACCGGTGCGTCTCGACCACTTCACACAGCTTGCCGGCGGACGGGCTACCCTCTGATACTGACAGAGCCCAGCCGGCAATGATCTCCCGCGCCCGGCCATCGACAAGCTGCTGTTGGGAGACAAGCGCGCCGACGGTCTCGAGGTGTTGTTGTTGTGCGCGCATGCGCTTGGCAATCGCGATGCCATCCTGATCGATCTGGTCGCCCACGCCCAGCAAAACGAGATGGTTCCAGGCTTGGCGAAGCTTGCGCGAGCGTTTGATACCGTCGATGAACCGTTGAATCTCGAGCCATTCGTCCGCGTTTCGCGGCGCCTCGCCAAGCAACGTAACCTGCGCCAGCTTTGCCTTGACCTTCCCGGCGAAGAGACCACCCACAAAACCTAATGCCGCCTTGCCTTCGCAAAGCCTCTGCAAGGCCTCAAGCAGCTTTTCATCGTCGAGCGCGTCATCTGGCACATTGATGGGCCGGGTTAGGAAGTGGCTCCCTTCTAAGATAAGGTGGTCGATGTCTGGCTGGAGACGAGCAATCGCCGCCAACATCTCTTGGTCCTCGCCGCTCCTAGCGTCGCGAATGGCGTCCGCCGTCCACGTATATGGTGCTGAGGCCACTTTCGTATCCAGGACGCCAAGCTCATCCAGCTCATGCGCCAGGCCGGCCAATTGAGCTTCGGCTTCCGCTTCCGATATTCGAAGGTTCGGCAATGTATCTGCGGCGATCTGTCGGCGCAATTCTTCGGCCCGCGAGAGATCGCGGTGAACGGGCAGCAGGCCGTCAATGGAAGGCAGGCTGGCCAATTCCGGGATGGGAACGCCCAGATAGCCGATGTCCTGTCCAACCTTCCGTCGCGCCTGCCTGAGCGCCACGATGTCGCTATCGTCGAAACGGGGAGCGTTTTCTGGATCGGCATCAACATCATCCGGCAACCAATTTGCCAGTTCAGGTTCGACCACTACCATCCGTGCAGCCCGCACGGGTTCGATCGTTTCTCCGTCCAGCACGACGGGTGACACTGCCGTTCGTCCGATCGCATCGACTTCATTATCAATTCGGGCGAGGCTGCGGTGCAGGTTGTCGATCTGATGATCGAGGTCAGATATCTGTCGTTCAAGCTCGTGGCGGCGCAGCCGCTGGAGCTTCTCGGCAATGATGTCGACCGATTCCTGAAACTGCTTCAGGCCGTCGCGGTCGCTGTCGAGTAGGCTCACCGCAAGCGGTCGCACCGCCTCAGGCAGCTTGTCGCGCAGGACACGCAACGCGGGTGCCTTTTGTGAGGTGACAAGCACCCGCTTGCCCAGCGCAAGGTAATGGCTGATGATGTTGGCGATCGTGTGCGTCTTGCCGGTGCCCGGCGGCCCCTGGACCACAACGCCCGGACGCACTTCGAGCCGTTGCACCACCTCGACCTGCTCGCGATTGAACGGTTTGGGGAAGAACAGATCCCTACCCGAGCCGTCTGATGAGGTGACGCCGGGAATGGTCGATATACCACGGAACTGCGGGTATTCGGGTTCTTCGATCGTATCGGACGGCTCGACCAATAGGGCGGCAACGGCGGCAGGTAGATTGGGGGCCTCCGCGCCGTCCAGTAGGGCCGCCCGGAAGCGCCGGAGATCTTCCATCAGCTGCGTCGCGCGCCGTTCGCGCTGAAAGAAGGCGAACGCGGTGCTGACCTGTAAATGCGTCTCGACTGAGGGTATCCGCCGCGCCCCGGCCGGATTAGCATCCGGCACATATATGCCATCTGGATCGAACAGGGCCGAGGCCTGGCGCAACACGGGCTCGAAGCTCTCGGGTGCGAAGGGCGAGAGCGCTACCTCGTCCAGTGCCGCCAGGAATCTTTCCGAGGCCGTGCGCCATTGGTCCAGCGCGTGCAGGCCCATCCGGTCGAGCGGATCAATCTCAAGGCCTGGATCTGCCTCAAGGCGTGGACGCGCTTCGATGCAATGGGTTTGCTCATCGAGTGAGAGCTCCAAGGTCATCGACAGCAGAGGGTAACGCAAACGCTGGCCGTTGCGGAACAGCGTTGCAAAGCCAATGCCGCATACCAGTTCGAGCGGAACGTCGCTGACACCTTCCAACTGCTGGCGCAGCATATAAAGGGCGTTGTACAGCTTGATGGTTTCGCGGCGGGGCTTTTCGCGTTCTGCCCATATTCTCCATGCCCCTTCTAGCCAGGTATGGAAGGCCGCCTCAACACTGTCTCGACGCTCATAATCGGACAAGGCGATGTGTTGCGGCGCTTCTTCCGCGTCAAGCAATTCGAGCTCGACAAGGCCGGCTGTGGCGATTTCCACCTTGAGTGACGGTATCGCTGCTACATCGTCGCGCAGGGATAGCCAGAGCGCCAGTTCCTGGTTCGGTGGCGCTGGCGGCGCGATCTTGGCGAGCCGTTCAACGCGCAACCAGACGGGATCATCCCCAGACCCCTGATCGAGCGACACGCCAGGCAGTCCGGCAACCTCATCTTCCGTCGCGACAAAGCCGCGATGACTGCGATAATCGAGTTCGACCTTCAGTCGATCGCGCTCGGTGGCCTCCACATAGTCGATCAGGCTTATCAAACGAGCATGCGCGGCCGTCAGCTCCGGTCCTTTCGCTGCGCGGGTGGCCATCACTTCATTTCCAACTTGCAAATCATCTTGCTCTTCTGACGAGAAGTCCTGAAAATTCTGCATATGGGAGTCGATGCGCTCGACAATTGAGCGCGCCAAGGGGTGACGGAAGCTGTGCAGTTCGCCTCTTATGAGGCCCAGACGCTCGTGATCATCGTAATGGAAATCGACAAGGTCTTCGATGGCGCGAAGATTGTCTTCAATTGCCATGGCGGCAGGCAGCCCCAAAGCCTGCATGGCAGCTATGATATCAAATCCGCTCATGGCGTCGCAGGCCCTTCCGGATTGAACCGGAAAAAGCAGGCGTGGATATCAATTACCCGCATCGAGTGTAGGTTTGTGATAATTGAAAGCCCCCCAACAAGATACCGTTATCGATTTCCAATCGTGTTCATTTGCCGTAACGTGCCACAATGTCGTGTATTTGGTTAAGATTGAAGGCGACATCCCAAGACCACTCGCCAAACCCACCGCTCGAATTTACCGCTTGAACCCACTCATCCAAGGCCTCTCGTTTGGCCTTATTCTGCTCGCTATCCGTTCCCTTGATCTCCAAGGCGAGCGTCTTTCCATTCGCCAGCCGGACGATGAAATCGGGAATGTATCGGCGGCGGGATCCCTGCCAGAGATAGTGTATCTGAAAACCAAGGTGATCGTTCTTGGCATAGGCAATTACGTCGTCGCGGCTTTCAAATACGTTTGCGGCATACTGCTCCCAAGCGGAGTCCCCTACGACATGGCTGATGTGTGACTTGCCAGTCGGCATGTTTGGCTTGGTCGTGTACCACGCGCGCATCTGGCCGGTGCTGCCAATGGGGTTCTCTTCATCGAATACCGGCGTCAACGCCGTGGTGTTCTGCTCGGTCACGAACCGGAGCACGTGCCGCACGATCAGGTCGATATTGAGCGCGATCAAAATGCGGCGGCGAACCGCATCGCTATGGAATAGCGACGGGATATCGATCTTGTCAGAGCGTAGGAAGGTTTCGACCAGCCGAATAAGCTGGAAGACGAGGTACTCCTCGTTGCCCTGGAAGTTAGTCTTGAGCTCGGCAAACGCCTTGCGCGCCGCCACGAATGTCAGCCGCTGAACACGGAACTCCTCCGGCAGAAGTGACAAATCGATGGCCGTTACCTTGCTCATGTCGGCTGCCCCGCCGAGCGCGGGAGCGATCTCGGCGCTAATGACGGTGGCAACCGGATCGAGCATCAACGGCTCGACCTTGGCCCAATCGACGGTGAGTTCCGGTTTCACGACGGACTCGATGCGAAGCACGTTCGGCCAACGCAGTTCCAAAGAAGCCCGGTCGGGCACCACGTCAATCTGAGTGCTGGGCTTGGGCGGCGGCGGGGCTTCCCCGCCCTCTCCCGGCTCGTAGATCGAAAGCGGCACGCCGAACACGTTCACATATTCAGGAAGGAACAGCCCGTCATCGTCCTTGTCATAACCGACACGCCGTAGGCCGCGGCCGATGACCTGTTCGCACAGCAGCTGTGATGTAAAGGCGCGCAGGCCCATGATGTGGGTGACATTCTTCGCGTCCCACCCCTCGGACAGCATGGCTACCGAAATGACCTTCTGGAGATTTTGGCCAGCACCGCCGCGCTTGCCGACATTATCAACGATCTCCCGCAGCAATTCTTCTTTCTTCATTCCCCGAAGCTGCTCCTTCCGTGTCTCCGGGATGGCAGCTTCGTCGATCACTTGCTCTAGCCGGGCCTCGTAGCCCTTGTCGGCCCCGGCAGTTTCCCCGACCTCGGCCTTCTCCATGACGCGGGAGTCCACCCGCAAGGTCTTGCCAGGGGCCTGAAGCTCCGGCCAGTGGCAATCGCCCTGATTGAAGAATTGCTCGATGCGCGCAGCCGTTTCGGTCCGGTTGCACACAGTGAGCATGACGGGCGGGGAATGGTGCTTGCTGTCCGCCCACTGCTTGGCTGTCGCGCGCCAGTCGGCACCAAGGATCGTATAGGCGTCCTTGACCAGCTTCGGCAGCGCCTCATGAGGTTCGGCCTTACGGTTCAGATCCTCTGCGACCGCCGGATCGCGATAGATGTGGTAGAGCTTGGAGCGCAACGTCTTGGCATCGGGCATAGCATCGTCCCGCACCACGACACGCGGCGTTTTCACCAGCCCCGCTTCAATCGCATCGTTAAGGCCAAAGTCGGAAACGATCCAATCGAATAGCGCGGTGTCGGTGCTGGCCTTGCCGGTCGGCGCGAAGGGCGTGGCGGACAGGTCGAAGCACCGCTGAATGCGGCGGGTCTTGTGCAGGCGGTCCAGCCCCTCGATCCAGCGAGTGGCCTCGTCAAGATCGATCCCGGCCTCTTCCGCCTGCTTCTTGCTGATCTTCACCTCAGCTGGCTTGCGATAGGCGTGGTGTGCCTCGTCATTGATGACGACGATATCCTTGAAGGCAGCGAGTTTGCCCAGGACGCGGCGGGTAAATGCCTCGTCGGTCTCTGCGCCCTTCTTGACGACCGAGCGTTTGGGTTCGGTGGCTGGCATTAGCGTGTGCCAGTTTTCGATCAGGACTTCGGCCTGATTCAGCTTTTGGCGCAGCGCTTCGGACGGGCACAGATTGAACTCGTCGTAGTAGCTGCCGGCGCTGGGGATCAGCACTTGGAGTCGCCCCTTCACCGTTAGGCCCGGGGCGACGATGAAGATGGCCCGGCTGAAATCCTTGTTCCGCTTCGGGTAGGTTAGCGCGTTCAGCACCTGCCACGTGATGATCATGGCCATCACCGTGGTCTTGCCCGCGCCCGTCGCCATCTTGTTGCACAGGCGCTGCCATGCCCCACCATCGCCGGGGACGTAGATGCCCTGCTTGTATTCCTCCGCGCCTTCGAGCCACCAAATCAGCGTTTCGATGGCCTCTAGCTGACAGAAGTAGAACGGGTATTCCCGCGCCGTGTTGTCATGCCAGTGTTCGAGCAAGCGGCGGGTGACGATGGTCACGCCGGGGTAGCCAGCCTCGCGCCATTGATCGACGCGGCCACGGATCGTCTCGACCAGTTCCAGCTTCTCGGTTCGCCGGGTGTTGTTCCGGGCGTCGAACACCTCGTAGCTGGCGGGGCGGCGCTCCGGAATGATTTCCAGCGTGCCATCCTGCTTTGGTGCCCAATGCTGCTGCGGGCACACGAATGGCGTATTGATGATGAGCGACTTGGGCTTGGTCACCGCCGTCACTCCAGGTTCATGATCTTGATCGACTCGATGCCCCTGTCATCGACGATCTTGACCGCGACCCGGCGATGGTCCCCAGCTTCGAACGGCAGGGAAACGGTGCCGTGGAATTGCTCCAGCAAGTCCTCGTCCAGTTCGGCGCGGATTGTCTTTTTCAAGCGGTTCCAACCATCTTTCGCGCCGGCCATCGGGAAGAAGACCTGGTGCGGCATCAGGCTGCGCCCGTCATAGTCCGTGTCCAGCGACCACATGGCGATCTTGGACTTGCCACCCGAAACCAGCGTGCCTTCGCGGGGATCGAAATAGTCGAAGCCATGGACCTCGATCTGCCAGTTATCGCCCACCTGCTTCAGTTCCACCTCAGGCTGGCCCATCAGCCAGAAGGACTGGTTGGACGACCGCGCCTTCTTCAGATCCTCGGTCAATAGATCGGTATTCATCTGGGCTTTGAGCAGGGTGACGCCGGGCCAGTTGAGTTCGTCGATATCCTTCGCCGCCTCCGGGTCGAAGGTGAAGGCGCAGAAGACTACGAACTTGGGCTTGGGCACCAAGGTCTGCGCGTCCTCGATGGCGCGCTCTACCTGTTTCTGTTCAAGCGCAGCGTGTTCCGGGCCGAAGCTGACGACAACACGCTCCCCGCTATCCAGCGTGCCGGACGCATGGAGATGCTTGACGCCGGGGATGGCCTCAAGGTCGGTGAACTTCAGCATGGCCCCACCCTTGGCGCGGATACCGGTGCGGATCAGTTCATCGCGCCATTGTGTCTGGCGAGAGGTTTCGCCGGAGCGTGCAACAGTTGCATCCGCTTCGGTCGGCGTCCCTGATTCATCCAGCGAAAGCACCGTGGGAGCGGGCACCGCTTCGACCGAAAATGGGCCGGTTATGCGCAGGCGAGATTTGTCAATCTCAGGCTTGTCATACAACGTTTCTTGTTCGGCATGGTCCTTGACGCACTGGTCCATCGCCGCCTGCATCGCCAAACGTGCAGCATGAAAATCCGCAAATGGCTGCGCCGCGCTTTCCGGCCAACTGGCAGGCCATTCGAACGGCACCTCCCATTCTTCCAGTTTTTGGCCCTCGGAGAAGCTGATGAGCTTCCCTTTACGATAGCCCTGCTCGGGTTTGAATGGAACAGAAGAACTGTCTTGCAATGCTGCGTTCAAGGCACGGAGCGCGGCTTCAATCACCGGTTGCTTTGTATCATAGGTCGTATCCACGTCCGGGTTCGTGACAATAGATTTGAGCATGATGTGCGGGATCGACTTGTACGCAAAGCCGCCCCGGATACCTTCGTGCGGGTAACGTAATGCGTAGTAATCAAAACTTGCGGTCATGAACCGCTGCTTTGCCAGCGTAACCGCGACACGACTGGTATCGCATGTGATCCAACGGCGCCCCCACTTCTCAGCGACAAGGGCAGTGGTCCCCGAACCGCATGTTGGGTCGAGCACCAAGTCGCCCGGGTCGGTCGTCATCAAAAGGCATCGTTCCACTACTTTTTGAACGGTTTGCACGACGTAGAGCTTGTCGGCCATGAAACTGGCACCGACGTCCGTCCAGTTATTGGAAATTGGAAAAACTGGAAAATCATCAAGGTAGCGAACGTACCCAACGCGGGTACCCGTTCCCTCAATGCGTCGCGCCTTTCGCAGGCGCTCCATGCCTTCCTCGTTCGTCTTCCATCGGACCTGCATGGAAGGTCGGTATTCCTCGCCCTGGAGGCTGACCGGAAACCATGATGCGGCACCTTCGCCTTTCTCTCTTCCGGCTCCTTGGCTGGTAAGATTGTCGAGGCTGTAAATCCTAGACTGAGGATCATCGACTGCGGGCTTTCCGTCGATCTTGGCGGAAATGCTCATCCCCCCCTTCGTGGGATGATTGATCCGGTTGTAGTTAGTGCCTCCGGTCTCGCCCGCCTCCTTTTCGACATAGATTGGACGAAACTTAAGATTGCCTCCCGCCACATCCTTGCCATACCAGACGATGTAATCGGCGACATTCGACAGATTGTCATTCGTAGAACTCGACGTTTTTACGAATGTTATCACAGATACGAAGTTGCTCCGCCCCAATACGTCGTCCAATACTTCGCGAACATGATGAAGGTTCTCGTCGCCAATCTGCACGAAGACGCTGCCGCTTTCATGCAGCAATTCTTTGGCCAGCAGCAGTCGATCTCGCAGATAGGTCAGGTACGAGTGGATACCCAGTTCCCACGTATCCCGGAAAGCCTTGATCATCTCCGGCTCTTGCGTGAGGTCCGCGTCGGCTCCGTCCTTCACGTCGCGCTTGTTGGTGAACGGCTGGAAGTTCGACCCGTATTTGATGCCGTAGGGCGGATCGATGTAAACCATCTGCACCTTGCCAGCCATCGACTCCTTGTGCAGCAGCGAGTTCATGACCAGCAGGCTGTCACCGGCGATCAGCCGGTTCGACCACCCCTTTTCGTGGTGGTAGAAATCGAGCGCTTGCCGCAACGGCAGGTTCTCGAACGCGGCGGCGAACAGGTCTGCCTGTCGCCATGCCTCGCCCGCCTTCTCGCCCTTCAGCCGTTTGCGCGCATTGGCAAGTATCGTCGCCGGGTCCACCCGTTCATGCACATGCAGCGACACGGTATCGACGGCGAAGCTCGTACCCTCGGCCTTGCCCGCCCAATTGAGGTAAGGCTCCTGAAGCCGCTTCAGTTCCACCAGCGCATCGCGCATCGCATCGGCATCGCCTGACGCCAGCGCATCGTCGATCAGCTTCTCCACCGCCCCGCGCTGGCTGTCGAACATCAGTTCCGGATCAAGGTGGGGATCGTATTTCCAGACTGTCTTGGGCTGATCCGGATCGTTGTCCGGGTGGACCATGCCAACCTCGGGATTGTTCACCCGCGTTTCGGTATGGCGATAGCTCAGGACCTGCGCTGGCCCCGCCTTGCGCGCCACCTTCTTCGTGCTGCTCGCCGGCTTGGGGGCTGAAGGGGTGGCAGGCTCCTGCGCGGTCAGCGAGAAGCCGTCCCCATCTCGATCGTCAATCTCGTCCTCGTCGTCGAGCCCCACCAGAAAAACTGACCCGCCACGGCCGCGACCTTTGCCCAGCATGCCTTCCGCGATCAGCCCGTCTCGAATGCGCTGATAGGTTTCATCACTTAGGTCAGGTACTGACTCGCGCATTGCTGCAGCCAAAGCCAAATTGCCGACTGCGGACCCATCGTCTGGGACAATGGACAATAGAAGTTCGCGAAGAGAGGCGGTCATTTGATTTTTCCAAGTCAGTGAACTGCACGTGCAGATCGAAATTCGCTCATTTTCCTCGCTGGATTATTCAAAGCATAGCGCTGTTGTCGATGGATCCGTCATGCTTCCCCCCAATATCCCAACCAAATCGAATAGAACCAAATGGATAGATAGCGCCTTCGGCAATCCCATAAAGTGCAATCTCGCCTTTTTGTCACATCAGATCTGGACGCGCGTTGCATCAAGATGCCGAAATGCTCGATCGCGGCAGGTGAGCAGGATCACCTGCATACGCTGGGAGGCTTCCTCCAGGATCTCGGTCATCAGATCGAGCCGGCCGTCGTCGGAATAGACCAGTGGGTCGTCGAGGATCAGCGAAACCGGCATGCCCTGCTCCAGCAGCATGTCGGCAAAGGCGAGGCGGGTGAGGACCGCCAGCTGCTCCTGCGTCCCCTTTGAGAGCGTACCGCAGGCTTCATTCAAGCCGGAGCGCGTGACCGAGGCTAGACCGAGTTCTTCATCGAAGCTGAGGTCGGCGCCGGGAAACAGGCGCTCGACATGAACGCGAGCGCGCTGGGCCACTGGGCCAACGAAGGTTCGAGATGCCTCGGCGCGCGCCTCGTCCAGCACATCCTTGAGCATTTTGACCGTGGCTGCCTCTTCGTCGAGCCGAGCCAGTGCCTGGGTTGCGGCATCGGCTTCTTCGGCTGCAGCTGCGGCCAGGCTCGCCAGACCTTTGCCACCCTCGCTCTCAATGATCGCCTCAAGGCGGGCGATATCCTTTTCGAGATCGCCCCGACGGGTTTGACCAGCCCTTGCCCGGCTATCGATCATTTCGATTTTGCGGTTGATTGCCTGCACATCATGTGCGGTGGCGTCGCGCTTCGCTTCGGCCAGCTTGACAGCGGCCTGGGCAACATCCTCCCGGGCTTTGGCGATGGCGTCGGCAAGCCCGGCAAAAGCGGGCTTGCCTTCGAGCTGAGCGATGCGATCCGATGCATGGGTCTGATCGCGCTCCGCGCCCGCCTGCGCGGCGGCAAGCGGGCGGTCCCTGTCCTCTATTTCTCGCAGGTCCTGAACGGCTTGGTCGTGCAGGGTTTCAGCGCGCACTACGACCGTTTCCGCCTCTTCCAGGCGTCGAGTGAGCTGATCGGTCGAGATCTCGTCTTCATCGGCCGCCGGTGATTCCGCTGGAACACCTGCCACGAACAGCTTGAGCGCATCGGGGCCTGCCGCAAGATTCAACAGCGATTGCGCCGACGTTAGGCCGGTGATCTTGGTTTCGAGCAGTTGGACGGTCCCCTGCGCATCGCGCGCGGTATCGTTTCGCGTCCGCGCCGCAGCGAGGTCGGCCACATCCCATTCGGCCAGTTCCAGTTCCTGTCGCTCGAGCAATTCGGCGAGGCGGGCTGTTGCGCTGGCTGCCGTTGCCGGCGGACGGATGACCAGGACGCCCCCGCCCAGGGCAATCTGCGTCTCACCGGTCAAGGTGCGCGGGCTATTTGGTGTCAGGGGCTCGCCGCCTATGGTGATGCCCGTAGCGTCGCCCGCAAGCTCGATAGTGGTAGCGCCGGCATTGACGGCGGCCCGCGCTTCCGCGACAGCACGATCATTGGCCTCCAGGCGAGCGAACGCCTCAGCTGGAATGACCTGTGCGGCCTGATTGCGGGCATTGGCCAGTTGCTTTTCGAGATCGAGGAGTTCGGTGTGCCGCTGGCGTGCATCGGTGATCGCCGCGTGGCGCTGCCGCCTAGCGAGACGTGCATCCCCTTCCACAAGCGCCTGACGGGCTGTGGCGCGATCATCTCGCGCCTTGTCGAGCGCTGCCTTCGCCTCAACCACCTTCGTGCGTCCCGCTTCCAGCTGATCTGCAAGCTGCTCCCGATCGGCGGTGATTGCGGTCAAAGATTCGCCAGCGGCCGTCAGCGCTTCCTTCGCCGCCTCATGCTGCGATTGCAGATCGTCGAGACGATCGAGGTTTGCAGAGAAATTCTCATGCTCGGCTTTGCGAGTCTCCAGGATCTGCGCAGCAGCCCTGGCGATCTCCAGAGACTGAACAAGACCGGCGCGCTGTTCTTGCTCGGTCTCGTCCGCCAGCTCCCGCTCGATAACTTTCAGTCGGCCGCGCGCGGTTTCCAGCTCGCCGAAGCTCTTTTCGAGCGCATCGAGCCGCGTGGTCGCGTCTGCAGCGGTTTGCCGCGCCTGCTGGTCACGATCCCGCGCGGCTTGCCAGCGTCCCTTCGACTGCGCCTTGCCAGTCGGCGTCCAGTAAATGTCATACTGCTCATCGATCCGCTTTCGGACGCGCTCATAGGCAGCGCCGCCGACGATCGTCCCGACCTCTGCCTCCAGCGTCGCCTGGATGCTGCTGCGCACGATGCTGCCGGGCGCCGTCACTTCGAGCGCCTGCGCCTGCGGAACCCAAAGCAGACCGAGCGCGCCATAGGTGGTCGGGTCGCCACGCTGGCTACTATCCTTGACGAACCCTAGAAGCGCTTGCAGCCGATTTTCAGCGTCCTCGCCCTGCGCCCGGCCCTGCGGCCCCGTGACTTCGACTTGGGGGCCTTTGAGAAAGCGCTTGGCGATTTTCCAGCTGTCGGTGCCAATATCGAAACTGACTTCGATTTCTGGCGCGACCGCCTCGCCATAAGGCGCAAAACTTTGGGCGAGTTGATTCTTCGTGGCATGGCGGACGAAGAAAGCCGCCCGCAGGGCCTCAAGGATCGTGGATTTCCCACTCTCGTTGGGCTCGATGATGATGTTGAGCCCCTCGCCCAGCCCTTCGATCGTCAGAGGCTCGCGGAACTTGCGGAAATTGTTGAGGCTGATCCGCCGCAGTTGGAGGCTCATGCTTGGCTCCCCCGATGATATTCGACAAAGAGCCGCTCCATCGCGCGCCGCGCCAATATGGCTTCAGTCCCGCCGGCTGCGATTGTCTCGGTGAGTTTCTCAGCCGCTATGCCGAGCAATCCCTCGACCTTGAGATCCGCCAAGTCCTGCTCGCCCGGCCGGCCGACAAGATCGGCCGCCCGGACATCCAGGAAGCGAAGGCGATGCCGGAGGTCATCTTCGAGCCGCGAAAGGATCTCGACGCGGTCGGCGAGGCCCGTAATGCCCGCCAGCGAAAGGCGCAGCAGCGTTGCCGCAGGATCGATAGCCGAGAGCAGCACGTCGCATTCCGCCGAGAAGGCGGCAGTGTCCTGCAAGGCCCAATCCCTGAGCAGCCATTGGAATCGGCCGGTGCGCACGGGTTCCACCTTTGGCTCCACTCCCGGCGCAAGCTCGATCATCAGGGCATGGCCGGGTTCATCGCGTTGAAAACCGTCGGTTTCGGGGGTTCCGGCATACCAGGTGCGCGGATCGACCTTGAGTGTGCCATGCCAATCGCCGAGTGCCAGATAGTCGAGATTGGACCGCTTCGCGCGATCCGGCGCGATCTGGTTCTTGGTCTCGCCGCGCGCCGTGAAATCGCGAATGGAACCATGTGCAAGGCCGATCCGCAGCTTCGCGCCTGGCGTTTCCATGCTGTCGAAAAGTTCGGTCGGATCATCGAGATGGTGCCGATGAAGGAGCGGCGCAGGAAGCAACCAAACCCCGGCCTCCATCTCCTGCGCGACGGGCTCGGTGAGCAGGATGATATTGTCCGACGCTTTGCCACGGACACGGTCCCACAAACCGCCGTTGCGGGCATAGTCGTGATTGCCCGGGAGCAGCCACCAGCGGCAGGGATAGCGCTGCATACGCGAGACTGCCTGGACGATGACCCTATCTTCGGGACCCTCGGTATCGAAGATGTCGCCTGCGACAATCACATGTTCCACCTGGTTGGCGGCAGCGACCTCGCCGATCCGGTCGATGGCGTCGAAGCGCGCTTCGCCAAGCGCCGCGCGCACCTCGGGCTCGAACCGGCCGAAGGGTTTGCCGAGCTGCCAGTCAGCGGTGTGGAGGAAACGCATGGATCAAGATCCCGTACTGAGAGGCGCAGAAAACGGTGGAAGGGCACAGAGCGTGTTGACGAGCCGCATCTGCTCGATGCTGCTGCAGTTGGCCTCGCGCAGGCGGTCGCTGCCAAAAACGAGCGCAAGCGCTTTGGCGCGTGAAACCGCGACATTGATGCGGTTGAGCGAGAAGAGAAACTCCATGCCGCGGGCGGTCTCGTCGGCCGAGGAAGCCGTCATGGAGACCAGGCATATAGGGGCTTCCTGGCCCTGGAACTTGTCGACCGTGCCGACGCGGATGCTGCTCGGCAGCCCTGCCCGCAGCGCGTTGACCTGTGCATTATAGGGGGCGACGACGATGATGTCGCCGGGGCCGATAGGGCGCGTGGCGCCGTTCTTGTCGGTCCAGCTCCCTTGCAGGAGATTCTCGATTGCCGCGCTGATCGCCGCAACTTCCTCAGCGGCGATCTGGGCATTACCGTCATGAGCAACCGAAACCCAATATGCGCCGGCCGTGGGCCAGGCCGTTCCGGTAACGCTCTGGCGCTCGGTATCGCTATGGCTGGCTAGCCGCCCCTCATAGACCTGGTCTGAAATGAAGTCACAAACCGCGGGATGCATCCGCCGGGTCTCGGCGAGGAATATGCCCCGATCGGGCGGGACGGTGGCATGCTCGCCCAGCATCCATTCCAGGCATGACAGGTTGGCCGGCGCAGGATGCGCGCCCTGGATGACCTGAGGCAGCTGACGCGGATCGCCGACCAGCACGATATTGCGCGCGGCACGACCCATGGCGACCATGTTGGCGAGGCCCACTTGCCCCGCCTCATCGACAAACAACCAATCGAAGCCCTGCACATTCTCATCGCGCGCGAAGAAGAAGGCCGTGCCGCCGACCACATTGGCGCGGGCGAGGATCAGGTCATCATTGGCCGTGGCGCGGTGAACGGGACAATCGCTGGCATAGCCATCATCGCCTCCGGAAACCTTGTGGGCAAACGACACGGGAAAGGTGCCACCTTCTTCCTCGCTAGCACGCAGGCAGCCGAGCAGGACATTGCGGATCGCTTCATGGCTGTTCGAGGCGACGGCGACCCGATGTCCCGCTTTAACCAGCGCCAGGATCACCCGGGCCGTGACGTGCGTCTTGCCCGTTCCCGGCGGTCCCTGGATCGGGAGCAACGTCTGGTCCATGGCGTGCGCCGCGGCAATGGTGCCCGCCACCGGTTCCCCGCCGGAGAGGATATCGCCGTCGATGCCGTTCAGGCGCGGGGCGGTGCCCGACAGCAGATCATCGACGGCAGACAAGCGCCGCGGCCCGCATTGATCCTCGATGACGTCGCGCACCGCTGCGGCCAACACCTTGGTATCGAGCGGCCAATCCGGATGCAGGGTCAGCCGATCGGTGAGGAGTTCAGCCCTTGCCACGCCGACCTTCAAGGTGATCGTGCACGCATCGCGATCCAGCGCCTCAATCGCAACGGTTGACGGCGGTCCGTCAATCCCGGGCACAGTGGCCTTGCCGCCTTCGCGCAATTTGGTTTCCTGAGACGGAAAGCGATAGGTGCGCATCACCGAGCGCTTGATGGGTTCGATCCCGGATATCGCCTCGAGTCCCGCCAAGGCGTCGAGATCATCGACAAGCTCTTCCTCATCGCGCGCCGCGCTGTCGAAAACCGTCCACTGAGCAGGCTTGGCTTCACGCTTGTGGAACAGCCCCAGATTGAACAGCAATTCCTGACGCTCTGGAGTCAGAGAGGATGCGGCCAAGCGATCGCGCAGCGCCGTCGTTTCCTCGTCCTCGACCACCTCCTGCTCGGCCGCGTCTTGTGCAAGCACGGGCCAGGGACCATCGGGCCGGATGCCCACTAGCCAATCGCGCAGAAGCTCGGTCGACTGGCAGTCAACCCGATTATAGTCCTCGATTTCGTCGAGGATTTGTTGATCGCCCGTCTCGCGCCAATTTTCATAAGCAACGACCGACCCGCCCGCCGTCTTGACCTCGCCCTCGCGCTTCAAGCCATAAAAGGCCTCCAGCGCCTTAATGGAGTAGCTCGGTTCGGAAGCAATGAGCGCGCCGCGCACGACCGCATAGAGGTCAACAAAGCGCCGTTCGCGCATGAGCCGGTCGAGAAAGGCCTCGCCGATACCATAGCGTGTGGTGAGACGCCGCAGCGCGGTGATCTCATAGGGCGCATAATGATAGATGCGGGCCTCCGGATAAGCCGTGAGGCGATCACGAAAAAACGCAAGCAGCCGTTCGAGCGCTTGCGCTTCGGCAGCATGGTCATGAGCCCAGAAGGCATGGAAACTATCATCGGCCCACACGCCGTGCAGATATTCAAGGCCTCCCTCATAATGGGGGTCGCCCTCGATATCATAGAAGAGATCGCCCGCCTGCGGCCGAGGGAGCAGGTCAAAGCCTTTGCCTGGCTGCGCCGGACGCAACTCGAAGGCGGGTTCGCCGCTTTTGCGCGCGTGCTGCAGTCTGGCCTGGCCGACAAGCTTCTCCGCCGTCGCACTCGCAACGCCGCGCACCGGGCCGTCATGCCGAGCCAGCGCGGCCATGTTTTCGATACCGGACGCCTCCAACTTCTTCACTTGGCCGCGGGTAATATTGGCGACCTGGAACAGACTGTCCTGGCTGGTGAGGACAGCGTCGCAATGGTCGGCCCATCGGCACAGCGAACAATCCGCGCAGGGGATCGGCCGCGTTGGCTCAGGGGAAGCAACAAAGGCCTCGAGCTTAGCCCGCGCACCGCGCGCATAATGGGCATAGTCGGCCAACCTCAGCGTCGCGCGCGTCCCATTGCCGAGCTGCACATGCGCGTGCTCCGGCAGCACGCCCTGGATCTCCGCCAAAAGGTCGGAATAGAGCACGAGCTGCAGCACATGCTTGGGATGGGCTTTGCGCTTGAGCTTGGTGTCGGTCACTTCGTAGCTGAACGGCCCCAGCAATGATGGTCGCTCGACTCGCTCGAGAAAATCGGACCACCCACCCCAACGCTCGGCGAGAAAAGCCCCTTGAAAGATGATCTGCGAGCCTTGCGCCAGGGCCGCTCGCGTCTCGTCCGCGTTCTGCGCAAGATCGCCACGCGCAATCTCGACTACCCCGTTGCCCGCGTCTTTCAGCTTCTCCAAATGGGCGGCCTCATGGGCATCGCCTTGTTTCTGAAGCAGCGCGGCATCCTCGGAATCTTCCCGGGGAGTGAGCGGCTCGCCGCGCATATAGGCAAGGTCGAGCGCTGTCGCATGCGCGCAGCCGACGAACCGCATCAGGTCGGTCGCTGAAAACAGGATGGTGTTCCCGATCGTCCTCACTTGGCCCCCTTGATTGCCCAACGCCACCCACGAGGGAATCACCTCGACAGGCGCTACCCTGTTCCTTAGCATGCAAGGGTGTCAATCTCTGACATGGACGTATAATGACTTTCGCCAAGGCCAACGATCTTCTGCGCCTCGCCCAACTCGCCGCCTCGCGGCGTTTGGGCATCAGCCTTGAGGAAATCTCTCAGGAATTTGGCATTTCGCACCGAACGGCGCAGCGCATGACCAGCGCGCTGGAGGATAATTTCGCGAATGTCGTTGTCGTGGAGGATGACGATCGCCGCCGGCGCTGGCGCATCCAAAGTCCCATCCCCGAGCGGCTGCAACCGCGCCAGGAAAACACCATCGAGGCTCTGGAAATCGCCGCCCGCGCGGCCCGCGATGAGAACCGGCTTCGCCACGCCCGCGCGCTGGAAGATCTAAGAGACAGCCTGATCACGCGCCTCTCCCCGCGCGACGCGCTGCGCTCGGAAGCCGATGCGGAGGCGGTGCTATCGGCTTTGGGCCAAGTGGCGCGGCCAGGCCCAAAGGTCGCGATGAGACCTGAGGTCACCGACGTTCTGATCGAGGCGCTGCGCGGACCGTTCAAGATGCGCATTGTCTATGGCGACACCGATGCAGAAACCCGGACGGTCGAGCCGCATGGGCTCTTGCTGGGATTGCGCAGCTATCTCGTTGCACGCCAGGCTGATCGAGGCGAGAATCTCCGCCATTTTCGCCTGGACCGCATTCACAGCGCCGAATGTCTCGATGAGAGTTTTCCCATCCAGTCCGGCTTTTCCTTGAACGATCATGCGGCGCAGGCCTTCGGCGCCTATCAGGACCCCGCCCAATATGGTGAGGTCGTCTGGCGTTTTCTTCCCGAAGCAGCTCCGCGCGCGGCGGAATTCCAGTTCCATCCCAACCAATCAGCCGAATATCGGGACGACGGCAGTCTGATTGTCCGCTTCAAGGCCGCAGGCTGGCTCGAAATGGCCTGGCATCTCTATCAATGGGGCGACAAGGTAGAAGTGCTGGAGCCGGCAGGACTGCGGGCGTTGGTCGAGGGTCATGCGCGTCCGGACTTCCCGGCCCTGCCCTGATTGATCGATTTGTGTCGCCCTCGGTGGCGGAGGGTTTCAGTTGAGTTCGGCGAGGAAGCTGGTCGCCGTTAATTGTGCGTGATCGCTCAAAGGCGGGCGAAGCGTGAAGGCACTCGGCGCACGGGCGAAATTCCACAGCCGCATGAGGCACCATTCCTCGCGCCTCGTATCGGCGACTGCCAGCTCATTGCGAGAGATATGAAAGGGCGTGCGTTCCCATCCGTTAGTGGTCTTGACCTCGATCAGCTTCTCGCGCCCGTCCGTTTCAAAGCTCCGGATATCAAAGCCAAAACCATCGCCATCCTGCACAGATGTCCAGCGGACTTTGTCCGCGAGATCGTCGCGGCCCGCGGCATATAAATGACGGCGCTCGTGATGCAGCACGCATTCTTCACCCGCCTTGCCAAGCGCCCGGTTGCGCGCATCGCGCTCGGCGACATCATATTTGCGGCCGATCGCGGCCATGAACGCTGGATCGATCGGCGACGGTTCGTTGCGCACCGTGGGCGGTGGCCCGATCCGCAATGACCCGCGCGCATCTGGTGCGTCCAGAGCGGCTTCCGTGAGCATATCGGGAGCCAGCCATTCGGGCCGCGCCTCCAACCACCGCAGGACGCCATCGACCAGCGCATTCTGGAAATTCGCGGCCGGCTTGTAGCCCTCGATCCAGGGCTGACCAAGGCCGAGCAAGACCGCACTGATATTCTGATGCTTGAACTCGATCGAGCCCTTGCTGCGGTCGATCACCGCCTGGAGGGCGCGGTTCCGAGCCGCCTTGTTGATGGGCTGGCCAGCCAGCTCGTCGGTGAGCATGGCGAAATAGTCGGCGACGATGTGATCAATTTCCTGATCGGACCAGACTTCCGCCACAGCCTATTCCACCACCGGGTAGTTCGGCATTGGCCATTCATGCCCGGCATTGTCCATCATGAGATCGATGAAGATCGGCAGCAAGCAGCCGAGCAGCGCGGCGCCATCCCTGACCTGGGCGCGATTGACGTCGCTGTTCCATGTCGAGCCACCATGCACCAGTTGATTGCGCAGCACATAAAGCCGGTCGAACAGGATCGAGAGTATCTTCGCCGTGTCATGATCGCGCAGTGCGGCGCCTATAGCTATCCGCGACCGCTCGAGCCTGTCAGCCCAGTCGGCATAGCCGGGCGAGCCATTGTGATGCTGCCAAAAGGGATGGAAGACATAGCGGTTTGCGAGCAGCACCCGGATTTCCTGAGGGAAGCGTTGCCAGACCATGTCGTAGATCCGGTGTTTGCCATCAAAGCTCACCAGCGTCGTGAAAAACGTCTGGAATAAGCCCCGTTCGCCCTCAGCGGCGCTTGAAGCGCGCGAAGCTTCGACGTCGCCGGCATAGGCAGCGTTGAAGCCGATCCAGAGCAGGATGAAACGCACATCCTCATCGCTCTCCTCGGCTTCGGCACGGCGCAGCCACGACAGCGCGCGATGCACCCTGAGCGTCAGCGGCTCCGGAAAATCGCCACGCAGCTCGCGCTGCTTGGCCTTCAAGGCTTCATGATGCAGCGGGCTGCCGGGCGGATAGCGATAGGCCATGACCAACATCGTAAAGCCTTGCTGGTCAGGCTCAATCCCTCTCGATCAGCGACCTCGAGATCGTTGCAGCGGCGCTCGCTCCTTGCCGGGTCCCTGCCGCGTCCGACCCGCAGGCTCGACACCCCGCACGGCCGTGTCCCGCACCTTGGCCGCCTGAAACTGCCAGCCCGCCTGCAAATGCGTTCGCACCTTGTCATTTGCCACCTTCATTACCCTGGCAACGGCATCGGGATTGTCGAACAACGCCGCGCGCACCACCGTCTCAATCACGCGAAGCTGGCTCTGGGCCGCCCGCGCATTTTTCACCTGGCTTTGCTCCGACGATGTTTGCCTAGAAGCCTCATCGGCCTGGCGGTGGCCGCGAGCGGGTTCGCGCGATGCCGGCGCCGTGACGGCAGGGGCGATGCTGTTACGGCTCGCATTGCGTTGTACGCGATCCAGCTCCTGCAGATCCCGTTCGCTCGGCCGATATCCCCGAACTTCCAGACCTTGGCGACTGGCTTCGAGCCACGCCGCCCTTCGGAACGTCTCACTGCCGGTAACATGGACGTGTGACCACCCGCGATGGCGAGCGATGGCAACGAGATCGCGCACAACTTCGTCGCTCTCGCTGGAGGTGATGAGCCGTCTGCCCTGGTCGCGGAACGCCGGTTCCTTGGCCTGCGCTGTCGTGAAATAAGCAGGCTCGCCCGACCATTTGTTCGTCGTGGAGAAATAGCGCTTTCGCAAGGCATCCGGAATGTCACCAGACGACGACGCCTGGAGGATGGACGGATCGATCGATTTCCCCTTCTTGGTTGCTTCGGGCGACGATTGCGTCGCGTTCGCCGACTTGGTTGCCGCGTCCTGCGCGATCGTATTGCTACGCTTGCTCATACCGCGTGGCACCACAGGTTTTTCAGCGGCCATGATCTGTCCTTTCCTGGATGAGGGGTGAAGATGACGCCCCTTCCGTCTGCACGAGCGCCCGCTCGATCATCGATGACACGAAAGCGATGGCCGCTGCCTCATCGCCGGGCGGCGGCAAGTCGGTCAGGTCGCCCAGGACCAGCATGTCATCGGTAATCTTAGCCGCGCCCGCCAGTTCACCATCGGTCATTTCCCGCATCTTTGTCTCCTCCAGCAAGGCCCCGCCCGTGCTCTTCGCCGTTGGTCCCTCCGCGTCATTGTAAGGGGACACCACCTGATGCTTGCCTGGCGGCAGAACAGTTGGGGACGTAGCAGCGGGGATAGGCCGCGACGGCAGAATAGGCGGCGACAAAACGCGCCGTGTGAAGCGCGGCATTCGATAAAAGGCGATCTTCCTACCACGAACCGGCGCGATCCCGCCGCGCAGCAACAAGAGCTCGGTCTTGGGCATCTGCATCAGCTCCTGCGGCAGCAGGAGGGCGCGGCGCTGATCGGATTCCGACACGCTGCGATTGGCCAACAGCCCATGAATCGTTCGGCTGCGCGATTTCACATTCATCGTGAAGAAGCCGAGCCGCTCTGAAAGCTCGTTCGCGACCTTCAGCTCCTTGGGCGTGAACACCACCTCAAGCCCGCAATTGGCGATGATTTCGTCGGTAACATCGGGACCATAAATGGCCCGCAGCTGCGCCCGGCTCTGGATCACCGGCAGCAGGCGCAAGCCGTATCCAGCGACATAGGAAAAGCCACCCGCGATGACCGAGGCCTTCCCCAGCCTTGCGAATTCATCGAGCAGGATCAGGACTGGGACATTGCTGGCAGCGTCGGGCAAATCGCGCGTGTTGAGATCCACCAGCTGCTGCAGAAAGAGGCTGTAAACCGGCGCGATCCGGTCGATATTGTCAGGCGAGACACCGAGATAGATCGACATGCGCCGCGCCCGGACTTCGCGCAGGTCGAAATCGCTTGCCGAGGTCGCGGCATCGACCACGGGGTTGAGCCAGAGATTGAGCCGCGCCGTGATCGTCTGCTTGATCCCCGAAAAGGTGTTGTCCGAAGCCGAGGCGAAATCCTGGATTGCCGAGACGCATGCCTGACTTAGGCGCTGTCCCGCCCCCCTCGCCTCTTCCAGGGCCTTGGGAAGATCGCTCTTGGGATCCCCAGTGGTCAGCCGTCGATAGATCTCGCCGATCGTGAAGGGCATGCCAGGATTGGCAGCAACGAGCGCGCCGACGCCGATGAAGGCCGCCCGCGCCGCTTCGGCCCAAAACGGGTCCGATCGTTCCGGCGCGGGGAAGAGCATGACTGCGATTTTCTGAAGCTCGTTGACGACTTCGGTGTCATCGGCTCGCCGGATATGCGCCAAGGGATTGTACCGTGCCGTCCGCCCTTCAGGATCCAACGGATCGAAGAGGTAAACCGATTGACCGGCACGTTGGCGATAACCGGAGCTGGTACTCCAATTCTCCCGCTTCACATCGAGCACGACGACCGAATCCGGCCAGGTCAGCAGATTGGGGATGACAACACCGACGCCCTTCCCGGCGCGCGTCGGCGCTTCGAGCAGGACATGCTCGTTTCCGCCGAAAATGAGGAAACGCCCTGCTTTGCGTCCAACGACAATGCCAGACGGGGCACGCAGCCCCTCGCGTCGGATTTCGCCCTCGCGTGCAAACCGAGCCCTGCCGTGCAAGGATGGGCCTCGCCGCAGGATCGTGAGGACAAGAAGCGCGACCACGGCTGCGCCGGCCATCGCACCCCGCTTGATCCAATCCCCGAGCAGCGGATCACCACGATAATACCAGAGCCAGGCCGGCAGAGTGCCGAGATCGATATTAGGTCCGATCTGCCCGAGTCCGAACAAGGCAACGAACAGGGTAATGACAGCCCACAACAGAATTGCGCCGATCACGCACAGGCCAATCGCCCAGGGACTACGCTGCGCCAGCATCGCCCATCCTCGGCTCGAAATAGATCTCGTCGACCTCAAACCGCCCGCCGTGACGGCGTGTCTGCACAACGACGTCGACGAGCATGCGAAGGAGTCCGCGAATATCGTCGCGGGCGAGATCGCAGCCGCCTTCCGATTCCTTGACGAGCAGCGTCAGCTGTTCGAACGCGCCGGCGGGTGAACCGGCGTGGACGGTCGTGATCGATCCGGGATGCCCGGAATTGACGTTCCTCAGATAGAAGAATGCGGTGCCGTCACGCAGCTCCTGGAGCAGGATGCGGTCGGGCCGCATGCGCAGCGCGCTTTCGAGCAGCTGCTTGGCGCCAACCTTGGCCAGGCCCTGCCCCTCGCTCGAATAGACCATATGGACGACATTGCGATGAGGCACGACCAGCTCACGGGTGTCTTCGATGGTGAGCAACCGCTCCTCCGGTGGGATAAGCTGGATGAGCGCTTTCGCGAGGGTCGTCTTTCCCGAACCCGTGGCGCCACTGACCAGAATGTTCTTGCGTGCCGGAACGGCGACCTTGAAGAATTCCGGCCAGTCGCCCGCGTCGCGCAGCGCCACTAACCGCGCATCGACATCGGTGAGCCCCTTGGCGCTGGCGCGCGTCATCCGGAACAGCCCGGCCCCAGCCAGTTGGTCGATCGGCAGGGTCACGGTCGACGGTTTGCGGATCGTGAAGGAAGGGCAACCGCTTGGGGTGACCGACGGTATGACGATCTGGCAGCGCTCGCCGCCCGGCAGGACCGTCGAACAGATCGGAGACTGACCATCGATATCCTGGTGCGTGAAGCTCGCCGCGGCAACAGCCAGGGTAGAAAGCCAGTCGCTGTCCAGCTCCGGCATCTCCTGCCAGCGCCACCCTTGGCGGTCCTCGATCCCCGCTTCTCCCGGGCGGTTGACCACCAGCTCCGTGACATCCTCCGGTTCCAGGAGGGGCAGGAGCGGCGCGAGATAGTGACGGAGGACGGCGGTATCGCGCATGGCTTACCGCCGCAGTTCCAGATTGTAGACGTCGGCGAAGTTGAAATCCTTGGCGACGAAGATGCCGACCTCCTCGCCCTGATTCTTCTTCAGCACCGGCCGGATATTGATATTGTTCTGCAAGGCAATCGCCGCGCCTTCGCTGGGCGCCCGGGTCACATTGTTGAAATTGCCATTGCCGCTCGAGGCGGCCTGTCCGGCGATATAGGCGGCATCATCGACGAGTGAGAGGAGCAGGGCGCCGCCAAAGCGCGCCCAGAAGAAGCTGTCGACCGCGCCTGCAAGCCCGGCTCGGCCGAGTGCATCGGAGCCAGGCGAGGCAAGATCGATCCGCACGCCCTGGGGCGTTACCGCTCGCGTCCAGAGGACGAACAGGCGATTTTGCCCTTGCTGGATGCCGCCGCGATATTCGCCGAGAACGCGCGTGCCCTTTTCCATGAGTACGACCCGGCCATTCTCGGAATAAACGTCTCGCGGGATCAGGCAAGACGTGTAACCGGGCTGCGCGGAATTGATGGCGGTTTGGAGGATACAGGGGATCAACGTGCCCGCCGTAATCAGAAAGTTGCGGTTCGGCAGCATCGAGGCCCGCGCTTCCCCGATCGACGAGCTTTGCCGCAAAAGATCGAGCGCGTTGGGCGCCCTGCCCTCGCCGCTCTCTGGCGCTCCGGCAGCGTTGTCGGGCGCTTCGCCGGCAGCTCCTGCAGATGTGGGCGCGCCAGCCTCGCCGCCAAGATCGCGACCCCCATATGCAATCAGTGTGGACCGCCGCGCCTGCTCGGCAAGCGTTGGCCGAGCGGTACTGGTTCCGTTCGTCGCCGCGCCCGGCTGCATGGCGGGAACAATCTGGCCGTCAGGGCCGGGAACGCCAGCGGCAGGATTGAGCACCGGCGCGTTGGGGTCCGCCACGGCAGCCTCGAGCGGCCGGGGTTGGGGTGCGACCGCGGCATAATCGACGGTTTCCCGGGCGACGATATCGGGTCGTTCCCGGGCTGCGCCTGCCGGCGCGGTGAGGTCACGAGACGAGGATTGCTGGCCCGTGCCGGAATTCACCCAGAGAATACCCAAGACCATTGCCGTGCCGGCGAAGATCAGCGCGGTGTTGCGCCGCGCGGGCGTCGTGCCGCCGATCGGCTCGATTCCACGCTCGTGAAGAATTTCGTGCCTTTCGGGCGTTGGATCGGCACCGGGCAGCGGGCGCACGACAGGGGACGGTTCATCGGCCATGGTTCATTCCTGCGGATGGGTGATGGTGCGCTCGACGTGAGGCGATCCGGTATTCGTTCCATGATCGACGCCATAAGGTTCGGGCGCCTGGTTATAGATGCACAGCACCTCGCCGCCCCGGCGCAGGCGCAGTTGGCGCGACACCAGATGAACGACGACGAATTCGTCGCGAACGTCGAACGGAACCAGCGTTTCGGACCCGTCTGGCCTCACCAGATAAATGGCAGGAACTTCCCGGTTCGCCGGAAACCTCAGCACGGTGAATTGGCCATTGTCGGAGACCTCCGACGGCTGCAGCTCGCTCGAGCCCTGGACCTTGTAATTCATGTTGCGCGGACCCTCGATCACCGCATGGTCGAGGGCACCGCGAACAGCCTGGGCCTCCAGTGCCGCCGCTTGCATCGCGATCTGTGCCGCTCTCAGGCGTTCGGCCCGCGCCGCCTCGTCCCGCGGATAGCGGAAGCGCACCTGGAAATAGGCTTGGCTAGTGCGACCGGTGATCGGACCACTGCGAGCCGTGAGTTCAAAGGCATAGCTTCTTAACGTTCCGCCGCGAGACGTGGTGACGATAAGGTTGGTCGGTCCAGCGCGTTCGCGCGGCTTGAGGAACAGGATGTGGCCGGCCACCGCCACCTCCCAGGAGACGGTGTCGCCCAGCGCTACATGCCGAATCGTCTCGTCCTCGCTGAGGACAATCTGGGTCGCTGTCCGGAAGGTCCCGACGATGCGATAGACCTGCGCTTCCTCATAATCGACGAACTTGACGCGTGGGTCAGACGCAGCGCCACGCGGGACCTCGACCGCATGGGCAGCAGAAAGGGATGCAAACGCGATGAAAACCGCAGCGACCAATGTGTTCATCGGACCACCTCCGGGTCGGAGCGGTAATTCTCGACCTGGAAGCCGAGCGGGTTCCGATAGCGATCACCTTCGGCCATCGGCGCGTTGGCATAGGCGAAAGTGACCGTGGCGATCCAATCGCTGCTCTGCGTATCCGTCTCGGTCTGGATCTCCCGCGTAAAGCGCACGTTAGCGACGCGATCATTGATAAAGGCGATGTTGCGCACTCGTGCTTGCACAACGACGTTCTTCCCCCAGGCGTTCTGCGGACTGGCGGCATTGTTGTTGCTGAAGAAGCGCGCCCAGCGCTGCTGCTCCGCAGGCTGCGACAGGATCGTCACGAAGCGGAAATTCTCCTCCGCAGCCGCCGGTATCCAGCTTTCACGCGTCCGGACATATTGCGCGAGAAAGTATTTTGTGACCGCTTCATCGTAGCGCATCGGCCGCTGGGTCAGCGCCGTCTGGACATCCACCGCGCCCGTCGTCTGATTGACCCGAATGACATAGGGCACGACGGTCTTGAGCGGGGCCAGCGCGGCGACAGCAAAAATGGATGCGGCCGCAAGGACTGAGGTTACCGCCGCAACGGTCCAAGCAATACGCGTCGATCGCAATGCCGATCGAACCCTGTCCTGGTCCCAGCTTCGCGCTTCCTGGAAATAGCGTTTGAGCCCGGAAGTAGGCACCGCCTCCGCGCCATTGTCAGCAACTCGCATAACGAATGTCCCTTGGCGCAAAGGAAACTTTGTCGTCCGGAGGCGCTGGCACTGCGGGCGGAGGCGGTGGATCGCCCACCTGCGGATGAGACAAGGGAGGAATGGGCGGCGCAGGGCGCGGCATTGTAGTCGCCGGCACCGGCGATCCGGGCAGAACGCTCCCATAGATATTCACGTCCCGCAGATGGTGCCCGTTGCAAACGGCCAGCTTCTTGGGTCCGGATGCGCATGCCGCGAGGCCCAGCAATGGGAGGGCACCCATCAGACAGAACGTAACCGGACGGATGGTGAACGTCGATTTTTGAGGACAGGGCAAGGTCATGGTGATGTCTCACTATGCCGCTTCGATGGAGCCGCCCCGACGAGCGGCGCGCTCCAGATTGCGGCTGTTGCGCGCAATGCGGCGTTGTCGGAAGGGAGATGCCATCGTCCCCCAGGCGGTCCCGGCGAAGGCACCAACCCCGGCGGCGGCCCCGCCCGCAATGCCGGTGGCGATGGCCGGAGCCTGGAAGAAGAATATGGTCCCGAGAAAGAGATAGACCGCGAAAAGAACCGCACCGATTGTCACATCAGCTTTTGATTCGGCAGCTGCGATTGCGATGCTGCCCAAATCAGAAATGAGCGTCGTAATCGCGATGATCACTCCCATGAGAACTATGTAGTTGAAGACCTGCCCGAGCCATCCATGAAAGAAGCGGCGCGTAGGTTCGAACAATGCAAGTGCAATGAAAATTGGCCCGAGGGCTATAATGATGGCCAGCGCTATTTTGGCAAAAATAGTAATTGAAAAACCGATCGCGGCAGACAACCCTGCCAGCGCGTAGAGGCAAACGGCTAGCGCGATCAGCACCAAGCGCATCGGATTAATTTCAATATACGTCGCAGCTTTGGCGCGAATTATGAGAACTATGCTGTCGGCTTGATTGAAGTAGTCATCAAATGCAGCGCCCACGCTGGTGATGGTCCGCCCGGAGAGTGCCTGCGAGAGTGCGTCCGGCATCCCATGAAAAAGAGGCGTGGTGATCCACTCGGAATAGGCGACCGTCGTTGCGGCAATATACAGCAGGCAGAGCTTGACCATTCGGTAGAATAGTTCGCCCCAGGGTTCGCTAATAATGCCGCGCATCACCATGTAGCCGAACAAAGCGATATAAATAACAAGCCCAACGGCGAGCGGCCCGCGAACAACCTCAACGACGTTTTGAAGACGCTCGTTGAGGAACAGGTCTAGCTGATTGTCGACCTGCATATAGAAATCGTTGAACAGTGTAGAGGCCATTGCGGGTCAGCTCGCCGTCAAAGTGACCGCTTCAGGTCATCGAGATCTTTAACGTCCTGAGCATTGACGCACTCGCGGGAACTTGGATGGGTTCCGTTCGCGCAATCCCTGAGCGTTTGATTCCGCAGATCGGAGTTACTGCGATACTCATCTTTTCCGGTCGGCGGTTTGCACCCGAGCAAGCCAACCAAAGTAACGCTTACGACAATGGCCCGGAGCATTACGAGCCTCCCAAACTTGCCGATAGGTCGGCTAAATCCTGCTCATCGTCGCGCTGCATCTGAAGACGACGTTCTGACTCCTGCCGCATCCGCAGCGCCTGCAACTGCAGGGCATCATTTTGGATGTGGGCGTTTTCGACCCCTACCCTTGCCTGGATGTCCATGACCTGTTTGGCGTCCGAAGCCGTATCGAGCGAGGTGCGCAGTTCTTCCAGGCCTGCGGTGCGCTGGGCCGAGACGCCGTAGGCCGACTCCGCTATCGCAGCATCGCGGGCGGCCAGATCGCCGTTTCGCAACAGGTTGTCGCGCGACGCCCGTTCATAAGCGGATGCGCCAGGCCGCAGCTCCGGCAGTGCAATGCGGTTGGCATCGCGAATGCGGGTCGCGGCACTGCCAAGCGATCCCAGGCTGGCATTGTCCGACGACATCAACCTGCCGAGGTCGCGGGCCTCGCGCGGCAGAAGATGGCGCATCGCGTCGGTGGAAAGCGACGGGGCAATGCCGTTGACGTCGGTGACCTGATTGAAGCTACCGTAGAGCTGCTTGGCCTCGGCGATCTGCTCCTTGCCCTGCTCGATCATCGACAGGGTGTTCTTGACCGTGGCGAGCGCCTGCAAATAGCCAGAGCTGTCATAGACCGGTATGCCTTGGGCGGCGGCCGGACCTGCTGTTCCCAGGATAATCGCACCGATCGCTGCGATTTTGCCTTTACGCATAGCTCATCCTTTCCTGCTCGATGGAGACCGACGCTGCTGGTGAAAGACAGGCAGCCAGTTTTCGGGATCGTCGCCGACCTCGACGCGGATGGCATCGAGCAGCGTCACCGTTTCCGTGGTGCCCGAGAGAACTGCCAGCTCGTCGGAGAGACCGCCAAGATCGAGCTCGACGACAATTGAGTCATGCCCTTGCTTGACCAGGAACCGGCGGGATTCCGGATTCAGATCATGGCGGATGAGCTTGAATTCCGCCTGGGTCAGACCCAGTCCATCGACATAGTCCGTTTCGCGGCCGTAGGGGTTGGGAAGCAGTATCTTGGTCGCAACCTGCTCCATGATGCTGTGCGAAATGTCCGAACGCAGCGCATCCGCAGGGCTTTGCGTGCCGAAGACAAGAAAGGCATTCTGCTTGCGGTAGGTCTTGAGGCCGTCCTGCGCAAAGGCGCGGAACGCATCGTCCCCCAAGGCTTTCCAGAATTCGTCGATGTCGATCACAAGCCGCCGGCCGTCGAGGAGACCGTCGATCCGGTGGAACATGTACATCATGAGCGGCGTGCGAACTTCGGGGTTGTCGAGAAAATCGGTCATGTCGAAACCGACGAACGGCGCCTCCAGCGACAAAGCGTCGATTTCATTGTCGAACACCCAGCCGAGCGATCCGCCCCGCGCCCATTTCTCCAACCGGGCACCGATGCCTTCCGGGTCGCGCTGACCGAGCAGCTGGCGAAGCGCGAGAATGGAACGGTCCTCCGGCGCGAGGCGTCCGAGCGAGGTCAGCCCCTCATCGATCATGCGCTCCTGCGTGACGCCGAGCTGGCCTCCGACCGGCGTCACCAGCTGCCGGATCAAGCGCCCCAGGAAGACAAGATTGCGCGGACCATAGTCGAGTGCCCGCAGGGGCGCGAAACCTGTAGGCTCCCCATTCTTCAGCGTCAGATAGATCCCGCCCGCGGACCGGACATAAATCTCCGCGCCGCGGTCCTTGTCGATGAAGATCTGCTGCGCGCCCGTTTTCTCGAGCTGCGCCATCAGAAAATTCTGGACGACGGTCTTGCCCGCGCCGGAAGGACCGATGATCAGTGTGTGACCCAAGTCGCCAACATGGAAGTTGAAATAATAGGGCGATTGCGCGGCCGTCTTCATCATGGCGATCGCAGGCCCCCAATGGTTCCCCTTGGGCCGGCCTGCGGGATAGGTATGGAACGGCGCCAAGGCAGCAAAATTGCGCGAGGTGATCGCCGCCGGCCGCGCCCGCCATGCGAAATTTCCGGGCAGCTGCGCCCAGAACGCTGCTTCGAGCGCTGGTCCTTCGCGCGCCGCCACCAAACCAGCATCGGCCAGCGCCGCACGCGCGGCCGAGAGATTGTCGGCAAGTCGCCTTTGGCTGTCGGCGAAGACCGCCAACGAGAAATGATGCTCCCCGAGCACGAACCGGTTGCTTTGCAGATCGTCGGCGGCATCGGCGAGATCGAGCGCCTGGCTCGCTGCGGCATCCTCGGTCGAGGCCATCTGGTTTTGCCGGCGGCGCAGCCGTTCGGCTGCCCGCGCCTTACCCATGAAGGTGAAGGATTGCGAGACGACAAAGGCGAAATCCTGGCCGAGCAAGGCATTCATCTGTCCCGGGCGCGTCAGCGCGGGATATTCCCTGATGCCGAAGATCCCCTGCCAGCGGCTCGCGTCATGGGCACGGATCTCGACCGTCTCGCGTCCGAAAATCACACGCTCACCGTAAAGCGCCGATCCCAGATGACCGCGGACGAGCGGAACCCTGGATCGCGCCCCCATCATCACTTGCTCGAGCACCTCAAGCGGGGCGGAGAAGATCAGGCCATTATGCTCGTAGAGGGCGAGGCGCGCCGGGCTGCAGCGGCGGAGCAGCTTCTCGATGTCACGCGCCTTCTCCTCGAAGCGCGCCAGTTCGTCGGGATCGACTTCCTCCTCCGCGGCCTTGGCTTTCGCGATCCGCTTGAGCAGCAGCCCGGTCCGGTCGGCCGATCCGACGGCCGGACGCATGAGCAAGGTCAGATAATGCTCATTGACGAACATCCGCTTGGCGGTGACGCGCGCCCGATATTTGCCGTCGAGCTCGGCGGCGAACTTTGAGCGGAACTGTCCTTCGGGATAGTCCCCTACGGCTGAGCGGACGATGTGGGTCCAGATCGCAAGCCGATCGTCGGCGATGTTGCGCCAGGTGCCGTTGAGCTTCTCGTGCCAATCGTTGAGGTGGATCGGATCAGCCGTCTCGAAAGCCAGGCCTTCAAGGCGGAACATCATCATGAGATCGCCGCTATCGAGCGCAATCACATCGGGCGTCACATGGCGGGCATAGGGAAGATAGCGCCCGGGCTCCGCTTCTCGGGCCAGAACCCGCCAGGGCGTCTTGCGCTGCGGCAGCTGGACGGCGGCGCTAGCCACGCGCGAAACCCTTGCGCTTCATCCCCGCGACCGGCAGCGGCGAATAGGAACTGCCGCCCCACCAGCCGCGGTTCCGGCAGCGCGCCTTGGTCAAAGTCCATAACCATAGCAGGCGAAAGGCATTGGCGTCGTGGCGCACGATGAGGCGCGCCACCGCGAGGCACGCGCCGCCGATCGCCACCGCGTAAAGCGGATTTCCGCTAACAATCAGGGTGAGACAGGCAGCAAGCGCGATCGGCAAGGACGCTTCGAGCGGTACGCCCAGCCACATCGTCGGTCGGGTCACCGCAAGGAAAAGCGTTTCCTCGCGCAGCCGCTCGTTCGAGGGCGCTGCCTCCTTCACGCGCCACCTGTGATGGTATCGACGATCCACTGCGCGCTGAAGACGATGAAAATGCCGACGATGACCGTCACCAAAAGGCCAAGGCTCGCCCGTCCGGTGAAGAACATGAAACCGACGATGACGACGGCGATGACCGCGATCGTCTTGGCAAAGGTTCCCGTCAGCCAGGTCTTGATGTTCTCGGCCATGGAGGTGATGCCGTCCGCGCCTTGCGCATGAGCAGGATCGCTCAGCAGCAAAGAGAGAAGCATCGCCAGGCCGACGATGCCGGCGATGCGCAGCAGAAGACGCGCCCATTGGGGCTGGGAGCCCAGGCGGGCGGTGATCGCTGTCATGGATGCTGTCCTTTCTGAGAAGTTGTCCCGTCCCCGAAGACCATGAGCGAGGCTTGCCGGGCATCGGCGGCGGTGTTCCAACCGGCCGCCTGCGTCGCCGCGAGCCCATAGGTTTGCGGTTTGGCGATCGCCGCGTCGGCAAGCTGGACGCGCGCCGGCAGGACCGGCGCTGTTGGCCTGCCGCGGATCAGGGGGACGATGGTCGACGCGCTGGCATAGACCCGGGCGACATAACCATTGCGAAAGCCGCGCCGCCGATCGCCGGTATTGTAGAGCGAGAGCGCTGTTGCGATCGCATGGTCCGAACTCTGGGCCGAGTGCGCCACCGACTGATAGTTGGTCGTCAACACCCGCGCGGCGGCGGCAAGGTTGCGGCACGGCTCGAAGGCATCCTCCACCGACAGACCGAGCCATCCGAGGTTGGCGCTGTTGATCTGCCCCAAGCCCAAGTCGATGTTGTAGCCTTGGCGAATGAGGCGACGCGCGGCGGCAATCGCCTGTGCCCTCGTCGCCGGCACCGGCTTGCGCGCACCCGGACTGTTGACCCCGATCGCCAGCGTGTTGAATCGGCTTTCCGTGTGAACGATCGAGATCAGCGTCTCAGGCGCCACGCTTGGCGCGCATGAGCCTGCAAGGGCGAGAAGACTAGCGACGTCGAGGATCATCGAGCGAGATCCTGCAGCCGCTCGATATGGGCCAGCGAGTAGGTCTCGCGGCGTCCATCGCTGAAGGTCATGACAACCCGGCGCCGCGTTGCGGAATCGCGATCGTAGACCTTGGTACGAGCAACACCGCCGCCGCTACAGGCGGGAAAAGAGCCGCCGGTGGCCAAGCGCTGCCACAGCTTGGTCATGGGCGCGACGCACTGGGCATATTGCGTCGCGCCACTAGGATTGGAAAGGCACAGTAGAACCTGGCAGCCCAAGTCATTCGCTCGCGCGGGAGCCGGTTGAAGGGCGGTGCCCATGGCGAGCACCGCCAGGCTGAGAGTCACGCGTTGCATCGGGTCATTCCCCCGCGAGAGACACCTCCCGCGTCGGGAATTGGCGTCAGCTATCCGTTGGATTTCACCTCTCTTTTGTTCCGCCCGGCCCCGATTTCGGCAATCCCCCCAGCCGGGGGGAGTTGGCCTGTGCGTTGCTGGTCCAGGAATTCGGCCAGCGCACCTTCCTGATCGGGGCGCAGGGCATCGGTGGCAGCCAGATATTCCGGCGGTTCGCCCCGAAGCAGGATGGACGGACACTGGCCGTCATAATTGCCGAGATTGGGACGGTGCTGCTGGTAGCCGACCAGCGCGGCAAGCTCTGGATCGAACGCACGGGCCGCATTGGGCGGATAGGTCAGCCATTGATTTTCGTAGGGCTTCAGCCAGCCCAAGCAATAGCTGACAATGATGCCACGCCGGATCGCGCCAGTCATGTTGGCGCCGGCGCCATGCAGCGTAGAACCGAGGAAGAGGATCGCCGAACCCGGCTCCGCCTCAACCGCCACGGGCTGCGCGTCCTGCGTGGAGCCGGCATTATGGCTCCCAGGCCAGATCAATGTGGCGCCGTTTTCAGCTTTGAAGGGAGAAATCGGCCACATCACGTTGACGAGATACTCGATCTGGCCGGTCGGGCCGCGCCACATATCCTGATCCCTGTGAGGAAACTGCGCCGGGGCTCCTGGATGCAGTTCGAGCGCCTGCGTCAGGTTGAGCTGGATGGTATCGCACCAGGGGTCGAGAACCGACCGCACCAAACACATGATCGCGGGATGGCGCACGAGCCGCTCGACAGCGGGTACGCGTTTCAAAAGGCCGCCGAAGCGCTTGGTGCGCGGACCGTAGAAGCCTCCCTGACAAAAGGGTGTGGCGGCAAACCGCGGATCGAGGGCGTGATCGATCTCCGCGATCTGTGTCTTGGATGCGATGTCCCGCAACACGCAGAAGCCGTGCCGCTGCAGATCGTCATCGACCGCAGGTTCGACAGCATGGCCATAGGTGGAGAGATTTGTCATGGTGCCCTCCTCAAGCAGCCTTGGCTAGATCGGCAAGGCCGACCGAGCGCCAGATGCCGCTGGCCTGCAGCTGCTCGCGGGTGCGGCCATCGATGTCGATCTGCAAAGCGACAAGGCAGCAACTACTTGTTGAGGCGGGCAGGCCGAGGGGGCGGCAGGCCCAGCCAAAGCTCAGGATCTGCTGGAACCAGGACCACTCCGCAACGCCGGTATAGCTTTGGATTCGATTGCGCAGCGCATATCCGACGAGTGCGGACACCAACCGATTGCGCACCTCCAAGCGCTCTCGTGCGCGCAATCGTCGTGCAAGACAAAAGCGCGTGATCTCGAGGATCGCACCACCCTGGGGAGGCGCTTGTTCACATAGTTCGGAGAAAATGGTGCCGAGAATATGGTCACCGGTCGTGGGAAGCAGCCGCGCCGAGGCAAGATGCTCGCCCTCGGCGTCGGCTATCGCGATGTAGACGGCACGGTCATTGTCGAACTGGTCTATTTCATAGCGGCCGGCGACGACCGGCACGTCCCAACGCAGAAGATCGACAAATACCCGTTTGCGTTCCTCGAACATCGAACGGAACAGGCGGTTCCCCATGGCGCGGGCAGCGCCGGTTTCGATATGCATGACAGCCTCCTTTGGTGAGGCGGTCAGTCGATCAGGCCCGCGTCCTTTCGGTTATCCCCAGTCCTGGGGAGATCATCGGCCGAAAACATCTGCGAAGCTGATCTGTCCATCGAACAATGCGCGGATCGCCAGCAGCGTGCGCTTCGTCACGCCGTAGCGGTCGCGCGCATCCTTTACATGCTGGATCACCGTTTCCTGCCCAATGCCGAGGATTTGGCTAATCTCCCAGTCGGTTTTCCCGCGTGCTACCAACGCCACACATTCGGCCTGCCGCTCAGTCAGGCACGGGCCTTCGCATGGAGCTAGGGTTTGACGGGAAAGCCTGCGCGCGGCTTCGAATGCGAAGCTGCCGATCAGCTGGACGAGCGGGAGCTGTCGTTGATCGAGCACGTCGCCTGACCCCATGGCGAATGAGCAGGACCCATTCACCTCACCAGGAATATGGGCAGGAACCGTGAAACCATCGCCCAGCCCGGCGTCGTGCGCCTCCGCCAGGATCGACCGATCAGCAGCGCTAAGCGTGATGAGGGATTGAACCGACGACCAGGCAAAGCCGATATTGGTGCGATGGCTGGCCCGGTGGATCGGGTCACTGGCATAGAGGCGACGCGCCTGGAAACGCTCCACCCATTCTGGCGGATAATCGACGATATGGACAGAGCTCACTGCTGGCTTGAGGTCGATATGGTGGACCAGGGCAAAGTACCGAAAACCCATCTCACGCGTGATCTCGGCCATCAGACCGGCGAGTGCTCGACTGTCCTTGATTGTCGCGGCGACCGCGCAGAATTCTTGAACTTGGCCAAGCCCGATCATCACGGCCCAAGCGAGATCAGAGGAGCGCGTCCATGTTGAGATGACCGTCGCGAACCGCGCGCAGCACCAGCTGCGTTCGGCGCCGCACGCCGTAGCGCCGGCGCGCGGATTCAACATATTCGTGCACGGTGTCGCGGCTAAGTCCGAGGATCTGGGCAATCTCCCAATCGCTCTTTCCTTGGGCCACGAGCGCGATACATTCGACCTGGCGCGGACTGAGGGAAACGAACGCCAAGGTCCTCATCTCTTCGCCGAGCAGTTCGCGCGCCCGGTCATAAGCGACCGAACCCAGCAACCGGGCAGAGAGAATTTCCGCCGCATCCAGCGGTTCATCGCGCGATCGGGCGACGGTGAAAATCGCCTCAGGTTCACCCGGCGTCCTGATCGGCAAACTATAGCCCGCTGCAAGGTCATGATTCCTAGCGCGTTTCAGGATGCTTCGCTGGCGCGACGAAAGCTCAAGCACGTCGCCCACCCGATCCCAGGCGAGCCCCGACGGGGTGCGGGCGCAGGCCGCGTGGATGGGGTCCTCGATATAGTGGCGCTCCTCAAGCACCTCCTCGAGCCAGGCCGGCGGATAGGTGGTGAGGAACAGGCGCTGCCCGCCTCCGTGCCGAAGATCGACATTGTGGAGCAGCGTGAACCAGCGGAAGCCGAGTTCGCGCACGGCCGCATCAATGGTGTCTTTCAAATCGCCGAGATTTCCAGCACGCGCACATTCCTGTGCGAAACGCGTGAGGTCGTCCAGGCGGCCGCAGTCTCTTATCCTGTTCGCCATAGACGATCGAGCTCGTCGCCAAAAGAACTTCTCGTCCAGCGTTAAGCGGCCAGCTCCGCGATTATCACGGTGAGTTGAGAACGATTCGCAAAAACCTGCGTGGAATGAATCGCCTATGACACTTTGCCTGATGGTAAAGTGTCATAGGCGACAAAGAACGCTTCAATTGTGCGGATTTCGGATTCACATTGATCCTTGTATGTGCTTGATTCAGTCGCGTTATGTTTCATCCCACCACTCCTCTTGAGCCTTCTGTCAGCTGCGATATCGCTGCCGTGCTCGAGAGATTGGCGCAGGTCTCAAGCCGCCCCCGCTACGCCTTCATGCTGCTCAACCTGATTGCCCAGGTTGCTGGCCCCGACGGGAGCGCCGGTCCGTGGATCAAGCGGGACAACGAGCTTGTTTCGCTGCGCGACTGGCTTTGCGACGCTCTCACGCCAATGGCCCAGCGCAGCACGCGTAACATGGCCTTGGGCGAGCGGGTCCATAGAGACCTTGTCAGAAGCGGCGTGCTTCCGCGCGATGCGCAGGATGCACAGCGGGCGGTCGCTGAGGAAATGCGTTCGCGCATTCGAACTGCGGGCAAAAGCAATCTCAGCCGTGCGGTTTCCGAACTCGTGAATGCGGGACTTCTACGCCGCCACTATCAGGGCTATCGCGTCGACCACCAGAACCGCGGCGGACAACGCCACGCCGTCTATACATTGGTTGGAGATGCGCGTCTTCTCAGCCCGACAGCTCGCGCGCTGAAAGCGTCGGCCCAAGGTGAATTCGCGTTCACGGGATAAGCGAACTTGCATCCCGCCTGCAGCATTTGAACAGGATTGCCATCAGGATTGATTGACTTCGGCTATCCCAGCCTGACGCAGAAAATCAGCGGCCCCTAGGTTCATGTCGATCTCCATTCCGGATCGGAGCCAATGATAGACGAAAGGCAGGAGCAGCGGATTGCTGGTTCTGCGCTGGAATATGCTGTTCTGAAATTCGCGCGACCGTCTTTCGCATTCGCTATCGTCACAACCTCCCGCGAGCGCCAGTTCCCATAGTGCTTCAGCCTCTGCGCGGGCTAGCTTCTGAGCATCCGCCGCATCACGCTGCCGGAAAGCATCGCGCACCGCCCAGGACAGAACCGGGGTTGCTGGAACGAGGACCGTGACAACGAAATCGGTGAAGGGCAGATTGAGGGCTAGCCCGGCAGCTACAAGCCCGAGCACGATTGCTACCGCCCCGGCGACCAACAGGAAACTGTAGTTTTCGCGCAGCTTTGCGTCATACCACAGGTTTGTTCGTTGGCAGATTATCCGCGCTAAATGCAATGGCGCCCGTCCAACAGCAGCCGGATACCAATCGATGAGCTTTGCATCACCCTTGGGCCATCGCCGATCCGCCTCGGCGATAATCTCCGGTTCAAGCGGCTTGCCGGCGGCAAATTTGCTCCATGGCAATTTTAAAAGGTCGCAGTCGAACCGCTCGCAGATCAGAGCCGCAATCTTCAAGCGGCGCTTCAAGGCTCTGTCGAGAAATCCGATGTCGATAAGCGTGAGGCTGACCGATACCGCGGCGGCGACCGGGCGTATCGCCGGCATGAATAGCGCGACGATCGCCATCACAACCGGGACAACGACAGTCAAAGTGACCTGCACCAGCTGCAGATGGGTCGCGCGCCGATAGATTTCGGACCGGGCGCGCAGCAGGCGCAAGAAATGCGGTGTGTTCTGACGCTCAGCTATGTCGTTCATGGTCATTCAATCACCACATGGAACGGCGGACTTTGCCCGACAAGGACATCGTCGGCCATCCTGATGATGAAGGCCTCGGCGAGATGCACTCCCCGATAATGAAGTTCCTCCCACCGCCGTCCATTTTGCTGGGGAGTATAGAAGTCGCCCCGCCCCTGCCGCAGTGACAGCGCCGCAGCGCCGGTGTTGGTGATGCGCCACTGTACCCGAAACCCGCTGGGCAACAGCTGTCCTCCGCCGATCCTTGCCTCGAACCACAGGCCTCCCCGACGAGGCAGCACCTCTCCTGGCGTTACCACCCGAATAGGCGTGGAATTGCGGGATTGATGCCAGGTCGCCGTGACATGGACGTCGCGCGACACGTGCGCCGCCTTGCTCCAGCTGGGCTCGAGCATATGCGGGGGCCGGTAAAAGAAGTCCGGGAGGATCGACACGCCATAATCACGAACGACCTCTACCAGGCTGTCAAGATGAGCGGCTGTGCTGGTCAGCAAAGCACGCACTCGCGACACGCCCTCCACATTGGCCTTGGACGCTTCTACCACTTCGCCCTTGGCAAAGGCCTCCCCGAAAACACGGCGCCACGCGGTGATGCTGGAAGCGCGGTCTTCCGCGAGATAAGCATCGTCAATCCATCCACGATATTTGTGAATGAAGGACCTGAAGTTCAGATACTGCGTCTCTGTCCAGCTGGCGGCAAAATCCTCGCTCGAAAGCTTCGGGTTCTCCACCCGCGGTTTGGCCGGCCTATCTTGCAGCCAATCATCAAGCCGTCCGATGACTGTCCGCAGGGTGGTGGGGACATCCGAAAATGCGTCGGAATCCTTATCATACCAGTAGATCTGCATGCCCAACAGCGTCGTGAGCAAAACCGAGGGGCACGTGAACGTGGTCTTGATGTCCCGGAGATACTTCATCAACCGCGTCACTTTGCGGAAGCTGTTTGATCCCGACAGCGCGTTGCGCTCACGCAGCCAAGCTGTGAATTCGACCGGTTCGCTCGCATCGAAGCGGTCGGCAGCACGATTGCAGACTTCCAAGCTTCCGTCATATTTCCGCGATCGAACCAGCGGAGCAATATCCACCTTGCGCTCGCCGGGATAGGTAATGGTGACGCAATAATCCCAGGTTTTGGCCTTGGAGCCATAAACGGAGCTGTCAGCGAATGCCTTTCCCAGCTTTGCGACATAGTCCTTCGCGCTCCAGCCATCGACGGGATCGACGACGACCAGCAGGTCGGCATCGAACTCGCCGCCATCAACCGGCTTGATAATGGTGTCGTGCGCCCACGAACCCTGCTCTTCAAATCCACGGACACGGGGAGACCATTCACATTGGCGGATGAAGTTCCTGATCGCTTCCACGTTGGATTCAAGCAGGTCGATGCGAGTCTGATTGAGGTTGACCGTGTCTTTGAGAAACGACGTGAATTGAGAAACCAGCTTCATGATATCGCCTCAGGCCGCCAGAGCGATGGTCGTGCGCTCCGCACGATTGAAGGCGAAGCCTACCGGTGTGACCGCGCGCGTCCGGAAAAATGCGACCGTATCCGCGTCGAGTTCGACGCGATCCAGAGGGCCGAGCAGCCAGCTCTCCCCATAGATTTCCAGCCAAACCTCTAAGTTGCGTGTCGCCAACCCACCGAGTGCGAGAATATCCTCGGCAGACACAGACGAATGATTGGTCGCCCGCAGGCAGCCATCGATATCGATGATATGGTGGCCGATCACGGTCCTGTTTACGCATTTCATCCTATTGTCTCCGATTCGGTTGTCACACCGTTACAATCGGCGATGAGGATGACAAAAACGGACACCCATGCTCACAATAAGGAAATCGCCGTTCGCAGGGCCACGAAGCCAGGTATCCGTCTGTCCGTGCGGACGACTTGGGAACTACGTGAATTCAGGACCGGCGCTGCGCTCAGGCGAAACTGGCGAGGCGACCTGAAGCGTCGATCTCGATCGCGCCACGCCAGGCGCCAGGCACCGCAGCCAGATCTTCTGAACAGTGATCGGTGACGATCAGCTTGGTCCAGAACAGGCATATTGGCGCGGTGACCGGTTTGCCCCAGCCCGCAAGGTCGATACGGGCCTTGACCTCGATCCGGATGCCTCGCAGCCGCTTCGCGCCGTCAGTTGCCCCTCGCCACATGACGTTTCCTATGCGTTCGCCCTTAGCGAACAGATACGTCACGTTCGTTACCTCACCCCTGCAAGAAACTCCGCCAGGACAGCGGCATGGTTCACCACAGGATCGCGTGCTGCGTAAAGAAGCGTGATGTCCTGCCTTTTTGCGAGGGCGAGCAGCTGCCCAACCACCTCAGTGTTGTGGGTCAACTCGTCACGGTATTTTTGCCGAAAGGCGTCGAAATGCGCGGGATCGTGAGCGAACCATCCTCGCAGGTCCGGGCTGGGTGCGATGTCCTTGAGCCACAGATCGAGAGCCGCGGCCTGGCGAGAGACCCCTCTCGGCCACAACCGATCGACAAGCACGCGACAGCCATCGTCTGGTGCGAGAGGCGCATAGATCCGCTTGATCTGTATCTTGCCCATCAACTGCCTTTCCTGGCTTTGTGTCCGACCCAGGCCGGAGGATCGCTTGCCGGGAAAGATTCGATCGAAGCCTCATCGATCTCATCGATGAGTTTGCCGCTTGCCAACACTTCACGCACTTGGCGCGTGATTTCCAGCTTAAGGCCAGCCAGGATCGAAGCGCTGCGACTGTCATTGGCCGACGTCACGCAGCCGCAGAAGCGTTCGAGCACGACCTCTTCGACAAGCAGATCAAGCGGTCGATCCTCGACGCGGTGACGTTCGGCGATACGCCGCGCGGCGGCGGCGACCGCTTCGGGATTGATTGGATCATCATATTCATGCGTCATCGGCCCGCTCCGTATTCGCCTAAACCAAAGCCATCCTGGCCGCAGCGATCAGAACATCGAGCCTCAATCCCGACTACTCATCGCGCCAGATTGAACAAGGTCAGCATACCGCCAATCGCGATACCGAAGACCATCATCATGACACCGGCGATCCGCAGAATATAGGTCAGCGGATCCTCATCCTCATTTCCCGCTCGCAACCGGCTTGCGGGCGGTTTCGGGCGTCCGATAGCTCGCCTGAAGCTGGCCTGCCGGAACGCCATGTTGAAACCGAGCAGCACAAGAAGCAGTCCGAAAAAATCCACGAGCCATACATAACCGGGCACATTTCTCTCCTGAAGTTTCCAGGATTGCCGCGCGCGTTCATCCCGCGCATGCCGCCAATCCCTGATCGAGGCCGGCGATCAGATCTTGTTCGGCTTCGAGGCCAATCGAAAGCCGTAGCAGGCTGTCGCTGATGTCCGCTCTTGAGCGCGCCTCCTCGCCCATATCGGCATGGGTCATGGTCGCCGGATGCGCGACCAGGCTCTCGATCCCACCCAGCGATTCCGCGAGCGTGAAATGGCCGACCGCAGCGACAAACCGCCGAACCGCTTCCACCCCTCCTGCGAGTTCAAAGCTCAACATCGCCCCGAAACCGCGCTGCTGGCGTGAGGCGATCCGGTGGCCGGGATGGGCGACGAGACCTGGATAGTGGACTTGGGACACCGCCGTATGTCGGTCGAGATATTGCGCGACGATCATCGCGTTGCGCTGCTGCTGCTCCATCCGGGCAAATAGCGTGCGAAGGCCCCGTAAGGTTAGCCAGGCATCAAACGGCGCGCCTGTGCTCCCCACGACATTTGCCCAATTACGCAAATCATCGACCTGCACCGGATCAGCCGCGACAACTGCGCCGCCGATCACGTCGGAATGGCCGTTGAGATATTTGGTCGTGGAATGGATGACATAGTCCGCGCCCAGCGCGATCGGTTGCTGGATAGCCGGTGAAAGAAACGTGTTATCGACGGCAACCGCAGCCCCCGCCGAGCGCGATTTTGCGGCAAGCTCTGCGATATCGACGACCCGCATCAAGGGATTGCTCGGCGTCTCGATAAGCACCAGTGCCGGAATGTCCTCCAGCGCGGCGGCAAAGGCGCTCTCGTCCCCCTGATCAACGAACCGGACGACGCAATGCCCTCGGTTCGCGCGCGCCTTCAACAGGCGCATCGTACCGCCGTAGCAATCATGCGGTGCGAGGATAAGATCGCCCGGCCCCATTCTCCCGACGAGAAGATCGAGCGCGGCCATTCCGCTCGCCGTGATGACCGCGCCTGCGCCACCTTCAAGCTTCGCCAGTGCCTGCCCGAGAAGATCGCGGGTGGGATTACCCGCCCGACCATAGTCATAGGAGCGCGGTTGATCGTAGCCGGCAAACTCATATGTGCTCGAAAGATAAAGCGGCGGAGCGACAGCTCCAAAGGCCACATCGCTGGCAACGCCGTGCGCGGCGGCGACTGTCTGAAGGCGAGATGCCTGATCTTTGGGTTCAGTCATTGAAGCAACGCCCCTCTGTTACTTGAAGTACGATGCCAGATCGGCTGAGTGGCCAGTTTGCGGCCCAAATATTTTGTAAGTGACCGGCCTGACCGAACTTCGGAAAGACGCCGGCTGCGGCAGGGGGGGCCGCGAGCCGGCGTCTAACCTGGTGAAGTAGCCGCTAAACCGAGACGCCTGCGCCGCCTTCCGGCGATGCGGCCACATCCTGCACCGATCGCCATACTCCGTCTGCGTCATGCACTTATCCTCGGTTTCTGGCTCCCTTCCCGCGCTCCGGCCTGCTTTCGCAGGATCCTCTCCGGGCGCTGTTGTCGTGAAGCAACTTCACTCTGCAGATCGCGTTGTGCCGGTTAGAATACCATAAGACAAATGAATGTTATTTCTGTTTCAATGCATCATAATTGCATTAACTGCTGCTTGCTCATCCCAATTGTTCGAAAATGCCGGTGAAGACCGGCCGCAAGCGCTGAATTTCCTCGCGATGGACAGCCGACAGGGCGTCGAGCAAGGCATAAGCCTTGGGGGTAAGGCGTAGCAGCGCCCGCCTGCGATCGGTAGCAGCCGCCTCGCGCGTAATAAGCGCCAAGGCTTCGAGGCGATTGATCAGGCCCGTGGCGCTATGCGGCTTTAATATCAGACGTTCAGCGACATGGCCGACGGTGGCTTCATCCGGCGGACAGCCCCGGATCGCGAGGAGAGCCTGGTGCTGTTGCGGCGTCAGCCCGACTTCGATGGCCTTTTCCTCGCTGAACGCCTGGAAGCGGCGAATGGCGTGGCGAAATGAGGCCAGCGCCACATAGTCGGCATCCCCCAGCAATTTATCCTTTTGCCTCAATTGATCCTCACTGATTGAAATACATCGCAATGCGATATAATGGGCTCGAGCTACTTTTGCAGGATAATATCGATTCATGTCGCTGACACCCCCACGTTCCGTTGAAGGCCACCAACTCGCCGACCATAGTGTCGATCGCCGCATGGTCATGCTGGCGGTCATGGCCGTCGTGGTCGGGACGGGCGGTGCCTTCGGCGCATGGGTGCTGGTCAAACTCATTGCGATTGCCACCAATCTCTTCTGGTTCGGTCGACTCTCCGCCGATCACTCCGTGATAACCGACGCATCGGTGGGCTGGCTGGTGGTCGTGATTCCGATCATCGGCAGCCTTATCGTGGGTCTGATGGCGCGTTTCGGATCGGACAAGATTCGCGGCCATGGCATTCCCGAGGCGATCGAAACGATCCTCTTCGGCGAGAGCCGACTGTCGCTCAAGGTGGCGCTGCTCAAACCCCTGTCCTCAGCGATCTCGATCGGCAGTGGCGGACCCTTCGGCGCGGAAGGACCGATCATCATGACGGGCGGGGCCATTGGTTCGCTGTTCGCCCAATGCTTCCATCTCAGCGCGGCCGAGCGCAAGACGCTCCTCGTGGCCGGTGCGGCAGCCGGCATGACCGCCATCTTCGGTACGCCGCTCGCGGCGATCTTGCTGGCCGTCGAAGTGCTCCTGTTCGAGTGGAAACCGCGCAGCTTCGTCCCCGTCCTCGTTGCAGCACTTGTTTCCTTCGCCTGGCGTCCGCTTCTGCTCGGATCGGGACCGATGTTTCCAATGGCGGCGATGGCTCCGCAGGAAAGCTGGGCCCTGCTCGCTTCCGGCGGGATCGGCCTCGTCGTCGGTCTTGAAGCCGCTCTACTATCGACATCCCTCTACCGTATCGAGGATCTCTTCCATCGCCTGCCATTCCACTGGATGTGGTGGCCGGCGATCGGTGCGGTGGTCGTTGGTCTGGGTGGTCTCATCGATGCACATGTGCTTGGCGCCGGTTATGCGAGCATCGAGGCTCTCCTCAATGGCTCGTTATCGCTCCGGGTCGTTGCTGCGCTCCTCGTCGTGAAGGCCATCGTCTGGTTGGTCGCGCTGGGGTCGGGCACGTCTGGCGGCGTTCTTGCCCCGCTCCTCATCCTGGGCGGCGCAGCCGGCTTCCTGCTCGGGCAGTTCCTGCCCGGCGATCCGGGGTTCTGGGCCATGATCGGCATGGCGGGAATCATGAGCGGCGCGATGCGTGCGCCGATGACCGGCGCGATCTTCGCGGTCGAACTCACCGGGCACTTCAGCGCCATCCCATGCACGATCGCGGCTGCGGGCGGCGCCTATGCCATCAGCGTGCTGCTGATGCGGCGATCGATCCTCACCGAGAAAATCGCGCGGCGCGGACGGCATATCCTGCAGGAATATACGGTCGATCCGCTCGACCTCATCCAGGCCGGTCAGATCATGACGCGCGATCCGGCGACCCTACCGGGCACGATGACCGTGGAGGCGGCGGTATCCTTCTTCGCAACCAAAGCCGTGCATCGCAGCTATCCGGTGACCGACCCGCAAGGAAGATTGCTGGGTCTCGTCTCTCGCACCGATGCCCTGCGCTGGCAGGGCGAGCGCGACGACGATCAAACGCCGCTCATCGACGCCATCTCGGACGCAGCACAGCCCGTTGCCTATCCCGATACGCCCACCGGCGTCGTCGCCGATCTCATCGTCGAATCCGGCATCGGTCGCATTCCGATCATCGAGCCCGGAACCAGGCGCGTGCTCGGCATCCTTTCGCGCCAGGATCTGCTCAAGACCCGCAGCGCAAACCGCCATGCCGAACTTGGTCGCTCACGCCATCTCGGAACAAAACTCCAACCACGCACGCAGTAGAACGGCCTAGGATCGGTCGGTTACGACGTGCAAGGACGGGACCGGGGAACCAACCCGCACCTATTTTCGTTCGTATTGCGATACAAACTCCTGCCGCGGCATCGGAAAAGGAGGAACGGGGGGACGTCGCATGTCGGACGCCAAGGTGCTGCTGCTGGTTGAGGACGAGCGGCTTATCCTGTGGACGCTGCAGGAGATGCTAGAATTCGGCGGATACGTGGTCATCGCCGCGACCTGTGGGGTGGATGCCATCACTATTCTCGATAGCCGTCATCCTGAAATCGCCGGAGTGGTCACCGATGTGAGGCTTGGGGTGGGTCCCAACGGATGGGAGGTATCGTGGCGCGCCCGAGAACTGCAACCGGATATTCCTGTGGTGTATGCATCAGGAGATAGCGCCGCAGAATGGCCGCTTTATGGTGTTCCCAAAAGTATCATGGTTCCCAAGCCATACGGAACGTCGCAAATGCTGACGGCGATCTCGTCCATTTTTATATCGTCGACGCCCTGAGCGTCTCGTCACCAGTCTTTACAAACGACCTGCGTTTTCGAGATCGAGAGAGCTGAGAAGCGCGGCGGCATCACAACAGATTTCTTGATGGAAAACTTCAATATCTTGCGGTTTTGCGTTGGCTCGATCCCGCTAGAAGGCACAATATGTGTAAACCTCTTCTCGCGCTCGTCGCGCTGCTTTTGATCCCGTCTGAACTCGAGGCGAAGGACGAGGCAAAGCCGTCGTTGCAATTCACCGTTCTCGAAGACGACTATCAGTGGAACAATGACATCGAGAAGGCACGCACCACTCTTGCCCGGGAGATTCCGCCAGGCACGTCCTTCTGGAGCGCGCTCGACGTCCTTGAAGAGGCTGGCGCGCATTGCACGGGCGATCGGCAAGATCCCGAGATCGCGCGTTGTGTCTATTCCGACTGGATGATGGTGCATGACTACTACCGAGCCAATTTTTACTGGACGGCGGTCGTCCACCTCGACGATGGCAAGGTGGGGAGCCTCACGCTCGACCGCACCGTCGAGGAGAAATGAGCGGGAACCGGGTTCGGCATCACCGAATTTGTACTGCGGTCGTCGGTCAGCGAATCCTGGAAGGCTGCGCGCACGCGCCAGCAGCAAACGTGGCAGCCCAGGTTCTGACGGCAGAGGAAATCACATCGCGTTTCAGTTGCTCCATCCTCCGCCAAGTGTGAGGAACAGCGTAATCTGATCGTCATTGATCGCCGCGCGCGCCTCGGCCGCCGCCTGATCCGCCGCGATCCGATCACGTTCAGCCTCGAGCGCGGGCAACGCGGCGATCTTGCCTCCACGCCGCAACTGACTTATCCGCATCGCTGCTCGCATGGCATCTTCGGATGCACGATCCAGGCTTTCCTGCTGCTCAAGCCCAGCTTGATAATTGGTCAGCGCCGTCTCAACCTCTCGCAACGCCTTGATCACCGCGCCGTCAAACGCGGCGAGGTCGCCGCGACTTTGGGCCTCAGTTGCCACAATGCGGGCGCGAACGGCATGTCGGTTGAGCGTCCAACTGATCAGCGGCCCGAGACCAAAACGGTTGGTAAGCGGTGACAGGAAATCGGCGGCAGCCCCCGTGGAGCCGATCGATGCCCCCAGGCGGATGTCTGGATAGAGATCCGCCGTGGCGACGCCGATCCGCGCCGTCGCCGCGGCGAGCCGGCGCTCGGCCATGCGGATGTCGGGCCGACGCTTGAGCAGCGCGGCACCGTCGCCAACGGGGATCATGCGTGTCAGCGCAAGCGGGGCATGGCACGCCAACAGGCCGGGGTCCGCGTCGCTCGGCATGCGACCGGCCAGCGCTGTGGCACGGAAAAGGGCGTTGCGTTGGCGCGCCACCAATTGTGGGAGCCGGGCCTGGCTCGCTTCGAGCAACGCTTGTCGCCGGTCCAGTTCATAGGGTGCCGCGCGTCCATGCGACACCATGATCCGGGTTAATCGAACACTTTGCTCTAGGACAGCAATCGCACGACCCAACACATCGCGCTGATAGCCCGCGTTACAGATGTCGGCATAGGCGCGCGCCGTCTCGGCCGCGACGGTCACACGCACCAGATCGCGCGCCGCCACGGCAGCGTCGGCATCGGCACTTGCTGCCTCGATCCCGCGCTTTATTCCGCCGAACAGATCGAGATCATAGCTGGCCCCGATGCCCATATTGTAGATTTGCCGCGTCGGCGGCTTTACATGGCTCAACTCGGCTTCCGCCGAGCGCTGGGCCCAGCTTGTTTCGGCGTTCGCGCTGCCCTGAATTTCCCGGCCCGCATTGCGCTGGTCGAGCAAGGCCAGACTGCGTTCGAGATTGGCCTCGGCCACTCGCAGATCCGTATTGGCGGCGAATGCCTGTTCGATCAGCCGGTCGAGGGTCGGGTTCTCGTAGAGCCGCCACCAATGATCGGGCAGCGGTTCCTGCGTCGTGGCCGCGCCTATCGACTGAAACGCGCCTTGCGCCGCAGGTGCCTTCACCATCGCGGCGTCAGGCACATGATAATCGGGTCCGACCACCGTGCAGCCGCCCAGCGCGGCTGCAGCCGCCAGCACCAGCGCGCGCCTTACCATGGCAGGCTCCGGTGTACTCTGCGCCCATCATCGCGCGGATGAACGACAACCGTGGCCGTCTGGCCCGGAATCATCCGTACATTAGGCGGTATTCTATCAATCGTGACACGCACGGGAATGCGCTGCGCGAGGCGAACCCAGGTGAAGGACGGGTTTACATTAGCCAGTTGCCCGTCGGTTCCGGCCCGCTCGCGATCCTCGACACCGCCCGCAATGCTCTGAACATGCCCCTCGATCTCGTCAGCAACGCCCATCAGGTAGATGCTTGCACGGTCGCCGACGCGGATCGCCGGCAATTTTGTTTCCTCAAAATAACCTTCCACCCGGAGCGAGTGGTCATAGACGAGCGCTAACGCGGCTTTGCCGGCCGTCAGATAGACCCCGGGCTGGAGCGACATGTTGGACACGGTCCCGTCCACCGGTGCACGCACGATGGTTCGTTCCAGATTGAAGCGAGCCAGGTCGCGCGCTGCCACCGCCTGACCAATCGTCGCCCGCAGTCCTTCGACCCGCGCCGTGCCTTGTTCGATCACTTCAGCAGCGATCACTTCGGGCATGGCCCGGTTGCGCCGATCCTCACGGACAGCTTGCGCGAGCGCGGTGCGCTGGCTTGCCACGTTGGCCTCGGCCTGTTCCAGCGCAAGCCGGTAGCGCGGACGGTCGATGATGAAGAGTATCTCGCCCTTTCGGACCTTCTGATTGTCGGCGACCTTCACCTCGGTGACGAGCCCACTGACATCGGCGGCCACCGGCACCATGTCCGCGCGCACCTTGCCATCGCGCGTGACCGGCTCGACCTGATAGCGCAGCCACAGTGCATATATCCCCCCCAGAACTACGAGTATGACGAGGAGCGTGGCGAGCGATCGCAGGAGATTTTGTCGGTGCAACATGTCAAGACGCGACCCATCGGTAGAGGAAACTATCGGCGAGCGCGCTCAGGCCCCACCACAGCAGAATGAAGAGAGCGAGCTCGAGCAGGCTTGGGTGCCAGAGCAGTCGATAGCCCGGCAGGCGCTGCAGGAGCCCGCGCACAATATAGACGAGCACCGCGGCCAGCACGCCCCAGGCGAGCGCCGCCGGCATATAAACGCCGAGCACATTGATCTCCTCGATCATGCGCTTTCCCCAGCTCTTGATGAAACGATATGGGGCGCAGCGGCAGTCGGGAAGAGATTGCAGCGCATCCCTACCAGCGCCCGCAAGGCAGGCCGGCGATGCTCATCGAGCGGCAGGCTGAGAAGCGCTTCCAAGGCCCGGTCGATCGGATCGAGCAAGCCGGGCGGCGGAGCATCCGCATGGCCATGGCGCCAGCGATCCCCATAAAACACCGCCAGCACGGCAAGTACCGCGCCCAGGCGGTGCCGCACGTTATGCGGGACATGAGACAGCGCCCGGCGGATCGGAATGATGTTGCGGCCGATCCTGAGGTCCGCCAGACCGTCAGCGGCACGGAGTCTATCGCCGGCGGGTGCCACCGCCATGCGTGCAGCCACCTGCCCGAGCCGATCGACCGCTCTTGCCGTCCAGCGGTCCGGACGGAACGGCCGACGAATGTCCGCAAGTAGGGCCAGTTCACCCCAGTTCGCGCGCAGGATACGCCGGGCGGTCCACAGGACATTGGCCGATCGGAACATGCGGGTGACGGCAAGCGTCGCTACAATTCCACCCAGCTGGGCCAACCCCGTGTTGATGAACAGTGCAAAATCCGCCTGAAAACGCGCGAGAAAGCCCATGGCGACGATGAAGCAGGAGAACATCGGCAATGCCTGCGGCGAACGTGCGGGATCGGCCTGGATATAGCCCATCCACAGCAAGGCTGGCGCCAGGGTGACGATCAGCATTTCATAGCCATCGACCCGGGGCAGGATCACGAAAAGATAGAGGGCCGCCAACGGAAAGGTCTTGAGCGTCGCCACGAGATAGCGACCGATCACCGGCGCGGGATCGTCCTGTGCGGCAAAAGAACAGGTAATGAGCGCGGCAAAGGCCGCGGTCGCCGATCCATTAGGCCAGGCGAGCAGGATCCAGACGGCGCAATAGAGCCCGATTGCCGTGGCGGTCGCCAGGCCCGCGAGCGCAGCGACGCCATGATCGCGGGCAAGCGAAAAGGATTCTGCGGCAAGAATTTTAGCGCTGGGCCGACCCGGTGACCCGATCCTGTCCGCCAGCCTTCGACTCGCGGCCAATGCGGTCAGGAACTCGGCGATGCGGATGCAGGCGCTCGCGGTCAGCAGGCCGTTCCAGTCGCCGCGCGCCTCAGCGGCAGCCGCCAGCGCCTCGCACCGCCGCACCAGCGATCCCACCCGGTGCAGCTCGCTTTGCTCATCATCCAGCCGGTCGGTGACGTCGGCCAGCAAAGCTTCGAGCTCCGGGGGGAGATCGCCAGCTTCGCGAAGACGGTCGAGCCGGTTCGCCGCAGCCGAGGCAAGTGGCAGGACGGTGGCGAGCTGCTGTTGCAAGGCCGTAACCCGTCGCCGGGTCGCGGGAGCCCAGCGCTGATCGAACGGCAAATGGACCGCGATCATGCCGAGTTCGGTGACGTCCGCCGCCAGTGCGCGGCGATGCGCGTCCTCGAGACGGGTATGTTGACTGCCAAGCGCCTCTGCGGTCCAGCGGCGGGCGTGACCCAAAAAAGATTGGACACGGGCGCGAATAGCCGGCGTCGCGCTCCAGGGTTGGAGCAGCGCATGAACCGCCGTCACGCACAGGATAGCAACCGTCATCTCCTGCACCCGCGCGGCCGTGGTTTCGAAAATATTCCCCGGATCATCGAGATAGGGAAAGCTGATCACCGCTGAGCTGAACGCCGCCATCTGGAACAGGAAAGCACGCGGGGTGCGATCAAGAACCGCAAGATAGATGCAGAAACCTGTCCAGGCCGCGAGGCACAAGACCAGAAGTTCGGGCGAGTTCTGCAAGTTGGGAACGAGCAGGATCGTGACAGCGGCACCGGTTAGTATGCCGCCCAGACGGTAGAGAACCTTGGGCCGAAAGGCACCGGCCATGGGTTGAGCGGTAACGTATACCGTCAACAGAGCCCACCAGGGGCGCGGCAAACTGGCTGAGAAGGCTATGGCCAACGTAGCGGCTGCCGCCAGCAAGCTGCTGAGCGAAAAGAGCAGCTTCTGGGGGTCAACCACCAAGGGAGAGGCTGGCAGGCGTTTCCCGCCTGCAAACGCAACAAGCATCACTGACAACCATGACAAACGGGATTGTCACGATCGACAGCGACCGTGGTCATTACCTCCCATGGATATGAGAAAGCCCTTTAACCGAGCCAGCACCCTAAACCTTAAATCAAAATATTAATGGATAAACGCAAATATTTTGCGTTTAATTCTTTCTTGTGGACGCGCGCGAATTGGTGCCCTGGTCTGTCTTATTCGAACCATCAGACATGTCCTGCCCTTTGCCTGACACAAAGAATGCGGCGATCGGTACGGCGAGGAAAATCAGCAGCATAATCTGCTCCTCACTGAGGAGGCGATATTCGCTGAGGCAATAGAGAGCAAACGCGAGCCCAGCGAACAGAAGCGTCCATAGAGCCCGCGACCATGTAAAAACGGCCTGTGCAGCAGGGTCGCCCGACATAAACCTCTTCATGCGGCATCCTCTCCTGTCGATGCTCGCTCGCAACCAGCTATCTTCATGGTTTGATAGAAGCAGGGTGAAAGAATGCGCACTGCGTCGCAAACGAATGTTTTTGCAGGTTAAGCGCAAAAACTCTCAGGTCGCGCAAACGGGGCATCAGCATAGCACGCAGGGGCGTTCGCAAAGCGAGAGTAGGAAGCGCCTATTCGTCCGCTATCAACTGAGGAGTTGGCGCTTTCAAAGCCGCTTCGATCAGGCGACGCACCTTCCCTCGGCGTGCTACGTCCGAACCCCCAGCTGCAGCGGCTTCACGTCGGGCTCGTCGAACGAAACTGCGCATTTCAGCAAAGCTCGGCCGTCTATTCTGGCCTAGAACCGCGATGAGGGCAGGATAGATCCAGATCTGCGTTGCCATCAGTGCTTTCCTTTAGAGAGGGCGGAGCGGCCCGGCTTGGTATCGCGCGAAGATCCTCCATCCCGTTCTTCCCGGCCTACCAGATAGAGCAGGCCTGCCCCAACCAGAGCGAACACGGTGGCCATCTTCACGAACTCACTTTGCCCTAACGCAGCCAGCCAGGTGCCACCGACTATGATGAGCAGAAAAGCCGCGCCCCAGCGCGGATGATGAACGCGGGTGGCCAGCCACCAAGCCAGACAGGACAGCGATATCGCGACCAGCAAGCTGCCCAACGTCAGGCCGACAGCCGTGACCAGGATTTGCAACATCGGCATATCTGCCTCCATCGACATCCCCTCCGCGCCCTTCGTTCCAATATATCGTGTTGCGATATATTTACAAGGACCCCGCTCATCACTTCCAGCATTCAAGGCACGATGGTCTGGTTAATATATGGTGCGCGCGCCAGGTGCCGAACTACCGTCCAAACCAGAGGAAGGAACTGCCTTCATTCCGTGGCGAATTGGGGATGCCGCAGCGCCCAAATCGGTACTCGCCCATCTGTCGCGGACTGATAGACGTCAGGGTAGCGGCTCAGCGCAGCATCGACGGCACCCGGATGAAAGGGGGCGTCGGGCTCGAAGCTGTCGAAGCCGCAACGCCGCATAAAGAATACGAGATCAATGAGCACGTCACCGATCGCGCGGATTTCGCCTGTGTAGCCCGCCTCGCGCAATATGCTTGCGCTGGAAAAACCACGCCCGTCGCGAAACCGCGGAAAGTCGATCTCGACGAGCCGTACGCGGCCAAGTTCGGGTAACAAGGCGCGGACATCATCGCCCGCCTCGAGAAGCACTGAGGTTGCGTCCTTCTGATTGAGAAACGCATCCACGGAAACTCCCGGCTCATCCGGTGCCGGATCGTCCCGGAAGCGTAACGGATCACCCATAAATAGCCTCCTTGAACGGATCCATGCCAACGCGGCGATAGCAATCGAGAAAGCGTTCACCTGGCTCGCGAATCTCACGATAGCGTTCGATCGTGCGTTCGACGGCATCGACGATCCCGGTCTCGTCGAAGCCCGGCCCGGTGATCTTGGCCTGCGAAACATCCTCGGCCCCGGACCCGCCAAGCAGCAACTGGTAGTTCTCTGTGCCCTTACGATCGACACCAAGGATACCGATATGGGCCGCGTGGTGATGACCGCAGGCGTTGATGCAGCCCGAAATCTTGATCTTGAGTTCGCCGAGGTCGAGCTGACGATCGAGATCGGCAAAGCGCTCTGCGATCTGTTGGGCGACGGGTATCGAACGCGCGTTGGCCAGGCTGCAATAATCGAGTCCGGGACAAGCGATGATGTCCGTGACGAGGCCGAGATTGACGCTTGCCAGCCCCGCCGCGTCCAGCGCCTGCCAGACCGCATGGAGATCCCGCTTGCGCACATGGGGCAGCACGAGATTCTGGACATGCGTCGAGCGCAGGTCATCGAAGCTGTAGCGTTCGGCAAGGTCGGCCACGAGCTCCATCAGCTCGGCTGAAATGTCGCCGGTTATACCCCCGTCGGGTTTGAGGCTGATATTGACGATGGCATAACCGGGCGCCTTATGTGCGGCGACCTGGCGATCGACCCATAGCGCGAAGTCGGGATCGGAGCGGTCGAGCTCCTCGGAAAGCCCGGTCTCGAACGGCGGCGGGTCAAAATGGGCGGCAATCCTGTCATACTCGGCCTGCGGAAAATCCCGGCCCAGCGTCAGGATGTGCTCGAACTCCATCTCCACCTGACGGCGGAACTCTTCTTCCCCCAGTTCATGAACAAGGATCTTCATCCTCTGCTTGTGGATGTTGTCGCGCCGCGCATGCCGGTTCCACACCCGCAGGATCGCCTGGATATAGGAAAAGATCTGGCCTGCCGGACAGAACGCCCTGATCGGGAAAGCGATAATCGGCGTGCGCCCCATACCGCCGCCAGCATAGACCTCGAACCCCTGCTCACCGTTCTCGTTCTTGATGATGCGCAGTGCACAGTCGTGCCAGCGCAGCGCGGCACGGTCTTCCTGCGCGGCGATCACTGCGATCTTGAACTTGCGCGGCAGATAACTGAATTCTGGATGGAACGTCGTGGCCTGGCGGATCAGTTCGGCCCAGGGCCGCGGATCGCATATCTCGTCGGGAGCAGCTCCAGCATAATGATCCGCCGACAGGTTGCGAATGCTCTCGCCGCTCGTCTGGATGGCGTGCATTTCCACCGTCGCGAGCTCAGCGAGGATGTCGGGCGCATCCGCCAGTTTGATCCAGTTATATTGGATGTTCTGTCGTGTCGTGAAATGACCGTAGCCTCGGTCATATTTGCGCGCGATATGCGCCAGCTTGCGCATTTGCCGCGAATTGAGCGTGCCGTAAGGCACCGCTACGCGCAGCATATAAGCGTGCAGTTGCAGGTAGAGCCCATTCTTGAGCCGCAGAGGCTTGAACTGGTCTTCGCTGAGATGGCCTTCGATCCGACGGCGCGTCTGGTCGCGAAACTCTTCGACCCGGGCATCGACCATGGCCTGATCATACTCGTCGTATTTGTACATATCAGCCTCTCACGCCCAAGGGGACATCAGGATGGCATCACGAGCACTCATGCACAAAATGACTTTTAATGCAGCGATCCATCAAAATAATTGCTCGATAAGGCAGGTCGCTGCAGGCCAACAACCATGGGCCGATCGTTGCAAGCCGGCATCGAGGGCAATCCCGGCCTTAACATGTCTGTGACATACAGGTATGGTGTTTGCAGATTGTTTCTCGGGAGTTCTGCGTGCGGCTGACACGCTACACGGATTATTCACTGCGGGTCTTGATTCACCTGGCCCTTCACGAAGAGCGCCTGTGTTCGATCGGCGAAATCGCGCGGGCTTATGATGTCTCCCACAATCACCTGATGAAGGTCGTCAACGCCCTGGCGCACGACGGCTTCATCGAAACCGTTCGCGGTCGCGCCGGCGGCATGCGTCTCGCCCGACCAGCGGATGAGATGACCGTCGGCGAGGTCGTCCGCCGCACCGAGGAAGGCTTCCAACTCGCAGATTGTTCCGGGTGTGCGCTGTCTCCCGCATGTGGACTGACCGGCGTGCTGGCGCAAGGCATGCAGGCGATGATGGCGGTATTCGATACCTACCGGATTTCCGATCTCCTGTCCGATCGTGAGGCCATGAAGCGGCTGATTAACCGCCAATCACCGCTCGGCGTCGGCATGGACTAAATGATACAGCCTGCGGATTTCCGCGCAGGTCAATGCTCCGCTTCAAGATGCGCTGCGGCGCGATCGATGTTGACCCGATGGCTCTCGAGCATCTCGCGCAGATCGGCATGCAATGCCTCGTCACGAACCCTAGGGGTCAGAGATTCCAGTTTGCGAACCACCCAGGCTTGTCCGCGGTTGAGAAAGGCGAGCCTTTCAAGCGGATCAGGGATTGCCAACGCCTTCTTGTAAAAGGCGCCGGTCTTGCGTGAGGGCGCTGCGCCCAATCGCCTGATCTGCCTCGAGAGCATCGCGCACCAACGTGCTTCGTCGGCACGGACCGATCGCATCAGTTCGGCGTAGTCGGGATCGTTCGCCGACTTGGTGCTGGCGAGCGCGACGCGGGCGCCGGCCCGTTCGGCTTCCAGCAGTTCGTTGAGCGCCGCGAGGATCTCCTCGCGACCGGCAAAGCCCATGTAAATGTCATCGGCTTCGCTGGCGTAGCAAACGGGCGAGGATGGTTCGTTCACGGTCATGCTGTAATCGCCGCGGCCGCCTTGAGGCCGGCACGAATGCGGTCCATCACGCCCGGGTCGGCCTTTGTGCTGTGGACGACATAGGCCGAGTACGAAAATTCAGGACTTCCGGGGACGAGAGCGAGGCGGCCTTCCTCGAGATAGGAGCGGATGAAGCCTTTGCGAAAATAGCCGCTACCCCCTGTCGCCAGGATATAATCGAGCGCGAGCGGACCATAGCTGATCGAAACGACGGAGTTAGGCTGATCCGGGAAAGCGGCGTGATAGCTCCCGGCAAACTCCTCACCCCAATCGATCTGAACATGATCTTCCGGTGCGAGAGGGCTGCTGGTTGGCGTGGTCCGCACCAGGACCAACTTTTCCTCGAACAAGAGTTCGGCGATGATCCCCGGACGGCTCGGCGCGGCATAGAGCACCGCCATATCGAGTGAGCCATCCTGGACCTGCTCCATCAGGCGTTCGGATGTGTCGATATGGGTGCTTACCGCGATTTCCGGACATTCCCGACGCATCCAGAGCAACCAGTGCCGCAGCAAGGGACTCCACAGACTGAGCTCGGCGCCGACCGTTACCACGGTCTCCCGTCCCGGCGGGAGCGCGACGGCGCGGCGCGCCCGATCCCAGACCTGCACCATGGTGGTTGCAAAGCGCAGAAACTGCTCGCCCGCCGGTGTCAGCTTCGCACCTGCCTTGTTGCGGATGAATACTGGCCGATCGAGCAGGTCCTCAAGCACCCGGATGCGGGCACTGACTGCGGTCTGCGTGAGGTGAAGGTTCGACGCAGCGTTCACAAAACTGCCGGTTTTAACGACTTCCAAGAATGTGCGCGCAACATTGATATCCATAAACCATCATCCTTGCGCTCAATGCGCAATAATATTCATTTGCTTGCTTCATGGTAGCGGGCCGATGATGGGATCACAAGGCAAGACCCGTGTGATCGACCCTGGACAGGCACCAACAACCATAAGGCGTCTAACGGTTTGGGCGAACTTTCAGATGAAACCTTTAGGCCGCTTCACGCCCGAACCGCCGCCGCCGCGGGCCGAAATCTGGAAAGTCAGCATAGCGCTGGCGTTGCTGGTTTTAGGGATAGGCATAGCACTTTTCAGTTTTTACGACGCTGGTGCGATCAGTGACGATGTCTTCGTTGCCGTGGTGGTCTTCGTGATCGCGGTTTGTATCGGTGTGATCCTCTCTCTCGATTGGGAACAAACGGCACATCGCCGAGTGCGTCAGCCCTGGCAGGAAGTGCCCCCTCCGTTTGACTTCATCGCGCTGTGGTCATCTGAAGACCGACAGCCGTCGGGTGAAGATGCCCCTAATCTTCAGGAAACCTGCCGCCGCAAACCGCCTCCCTCGTCACGGACAAAGCTGCCGTGAAGGCTGACAACGATGATGACCGACAAGCGCGTGGACCAGAGCGCCCGCCCTCCATGTCCGGGCTCTATCTGATTTTCGCCGCAAGCATCGCCTTCGTCTCGATCCGCCTTTTTGTCGATTTGCTCCGCCAAAACGGCTTCGTCGCCGAAGGGGACGGCAATGGGATAGTGCTGTTCGCCATGCCGATAGCCCTCCTCGTGATCGTGGGGCTCGGACCGGGAACCCGGCGCTAATTTATATCCAATATCTTTGCTGATAAATAATAATAACATTCGTTTGTATGATGCTTCGTCCATCTCCACATCAGATCTGCGATATGAAGGAGTTCCCATGGCCATTCAGCTCGGGCAGATCGCCCCCGATTTCGAGCAGGACAGCACGCACGGTCGCATCAGCTTCCACGATTGGCTCGGCGGAAGCTGGGGTGTCCTGTTCAGCCATCCCAAGAATTTTACGCCGGTCTGCACGACGGAACTGGGCGAGGTTGCCAAGCTCCGGTCCGAATGGGACAAACGCAACGTCAAACCCATTGGCCTCTCGGTGGATCCGGTCGAAGCCCATCACAAATGGGAGCTCGACATTCACGAAACCCAAGGGACGAAACTCGACTTCCCGATGATCGCGGATGCCAACACCAAGGTGTCGGCGCTCTACGACATGATCCACCCCGAGAGCGACCCGACGGTCACTGTCCGTTCCGTCTTCGTCATCGATCCGTCACGCAAGGTGCGGCTGATCCTGACCTACCCGCCTTCGACCGGTCGGAATTTTGCCGAGATTCTCCGTGCCATCGACAGCCTTCAACTTACAGATGCCCGTAGCATCGCAACGCCCGTCAACTGGGAACCTGGCGAGCCGGTCGTCATATCGCCGAAGCTGTCGGACGAGGAGGCATCCCGGCAGTTCCCACAAGGCTACAAGACACTGAAGCCCTACCTTCGGGTCGTCGATCTGCAGGCTCCCGGGCAATGAGGCAATTGGAGGAGAGTGGAAAAAGACAGACCGCCGCCGACGGAGCAGACGACGGCGGCCTCTCCGACCTGTTGGCCCGCAACCGCGTATGGGCTGACGCCAAAACCCTGATCGATCCCGGATTCTTTAAACGGCTCGTAGGCCAGCAGCGGCCACGCTACTTCTGGATCGGCTGTTCGGACAGCCGGGTGCCGGCCACCGAAATCGTCGATCTCGATCCCGGCGAGATGTTTGTTCATCGCAACGTCGCCAATCTCGCCACGCCGAGCGATCCTAACTTCGCCGCCGCCTTGGAGTTCGCGGTCGATGTTTTGAAGGTCGAGCACATCATCGTCGTGGGCCATTACGGGTGCGGCGGGATTCAAGCGGCAATGGCACCGGACAGGGACGACGCGATCGGGCTTTGGCTCGCACCGGTGCGTGAGCTCTATCAAACAGTCTGCTGCACCCCGGATACCAATGCGGACCGTTTGTGCGAACATAATATCCGCGCCCAGGTGAAAGCACTCGCAGCCAACCCATTGGTTCTTCGGGCCTGGGCGCGGCACGCTGCGCTAACGCTTCACGGTTGGGTCTACGCCATTGGAGACGGCCTTCTCCAACCGGTCTGCTCACCCGTCAGCCGCCACCCCGATGAGGCAGTTCCCAAACTCCGGATTGCAGGCGCGTCATGATCGCCGTGCGCGCCCTGTGCCGCGTGAGGGCGATTGGCCATGACGACAGCCTCGTCGACGCCATCTCCGCCTGCAAGGGCGCGAGTGAACCCGATCGCGACATTGATGCACGGATTGCGCTGGCCGTATTTCCGGCACTGCGCAGCTTGACCGTTATTGCTCCGGGAGTCTGGCTGCAGGACGACGGCAACCACGTTCGGGCACTGCTCTACACGGCGACTTGCCGCGCTGCCGCTATGTTGGTGCCATCCGGCTATTGGATCGAAGCCGGCCCCCAGGGAACCACCGTGGTGGGCGAGCTTGGCCAATGGACAGCCCATCACCCGGTTGAGGCAATCGCCCTGTGCATGGCCGCGCTCGATGCGCGAAGGGCGGAGCTGTCCTATGCACATTGACCGTTCTCACCAAAGACCATTGCAGCGCCCTGTGCGGCTGCATCAGCAATGGTCCCGCAGCGCTCATCATCAGGGCCTTCCTACCGACTTATCTGCGCCGGATGGTGCCGCATCATCACGCCTCGGCCGAAACGATTTCCGGCGCTATTTCTGCTCAAGGAGACAAGCGATGGCTGATCAAAGCCGCAATGCTGTAATACCTGCGGATTCCGGGGTGATCGCGCGCACCATTCCGATTTGATGGCGCGCAGCATTCCGAGGTGATCGCGCGCAGCGTT
>NZ_JARFNJ010000015.1:0-84320 GCF_029167165.1 Sphingomonas pollutisoli | reverse complement strand
TGAGGCACAGGGTATCACCGGGATCGCCCTGGCCGATCATATGATCGGCCACATGCAGGACCTGCACGGTATCTACGGCACCGCCAGCGATAGGACGCTGGGCGACCTGTGCGACCGTTTCCCGGGATTTGAGCGGTATGCCCGGATCATGGAGGAGATGTCCGAACGCAACCAGGCCATGTTGGCCTCCGACAACCATCCCCATGGCGAGCTGCCTGAATTGCCGGAGCGGCTGAAGGCAAAACTCGTTCATGTGCTGCACGCCGCCGCCGAACTGGAGCGCGAGCTTCAGGCAGCCGCTGATGGCGGCCACGCCGACCATGCCGGGCGCTTGACGGAAATGATGCACCGCTGGGCCGACGACCTCGCACGACTGGTATCCGACTTCCAGTCCTCGGATTTGCCGCCCGCGTCCCAGGCCTTGGTGCAACAGGTGCTCAAGGCGACGGCGGAACGGATTCAGACGTGGATGGAAACCCCGTAGCGACACCCGATCGCCGGAAGCCGGCGCCTGCCCCGCAAGAAAAACGGACGGTTTTCTCGCGGTCGCGCGATGCCGGCCTCGACCTCGCGCCAATGGCAAGGAAACCCGTTGTGAAAACCAGCGCAATCTTGCACCATGCCGATCATCTTTTCTGGCGAGGTGTGGATTGCTCATCGGCTATATCCGGGTGTCGAAGTCGGACGGCACGCAGACGCTGGAGCCGCAGCGCGACGCGCTGCTCGCGGTCGGCATCGATCCGTCCCGCATTTACGAGGATCTGGCATCGGGCCGGCACGATGCCCGGCCAGGTCTCACCGCCTGCCTGAAGGCGCTGCAACCGGGCAACACGCTCGTCATCTGGAAGCTCGACCGGCTCGGCCGCGATCTGCGCCACCTGGTCACGACCGCCGAGGATCTCCGGTCGCGCGGGATCGGGTTGAAGGTGCTGGCCGGTGCCGGCGCGCAGATCGACACGACGTCCGCCAATGGCCGTCTCGCCTTCGGCATCTTCGCGGCATTCGCCGAGTTCGAGCGCGAGCTGATTGCCGAGCGCACCCATGCCGGCCTTGCCGCAGCGCGTGCGCGTGGTCGTATGGGCGGTCGGCCGCGCAAGATGAACCGGGCGACGCTGACGATGGCGATGGCGGCGATGTCCGATCGGGGTGCCGTCGCGGCCGATGTCGCCAGGCGGCTCGGGATCACGACCACGACACTCTATGTCTACGTCAACGGCGATGGCAGCCCCAAGGCTCCGGGGCAGGCGTTGCTCGACGCCATCCCGATGCGACCGCCAGTCCAGAACCGGGCCGCGTGATGGGTGTGGGCGTCACGGTCCCTATCGAGGCGATCGTGACGCTCCGGCGTCGTCTGGCGACACTCCCGGCACGGCATCCCGAGCGGCAACCGCTGATGGCATCGACAGCCGAACTCTACGGCATCAGTCGCGCCACCCTCTACCGGCTGCTGCGCGGTGAGCGGCGTCCGAAGGACGCACACCGCGCCGATCGAGGCCTTTCGCGCATCATGCCCGCAGACGAGATCGAGTGGTGGTGCGAGGTCGTCGCGGCAATGAAGAGTCGCACGACCAATCGGCAGGGCCGTCGTCTTTCGACCAGGCGTATCCTCCAGATCGTCACCGAACATGGCGTCGAGACCCCCGACCGTGGTCTCGTGAAGCTACCGCCAGGACGGGTGGCGGCGTCCACACTCAACCGGCACATGCGACAACTGGGGTATGACGCCGCGCGCATGACACGCGAGCCGGCGGCAGTGCGCTATCAGGCAGAGCGATCGAACATGCTGTGGCATTTCGACATGAGCCCGTCGGACCTCAAGCAGTTGAAGGCACCGACCTGGATCGATCCCGATCGCAGTGGCGCGCCGACCCTTATGCTGTTCTCGGTGGTCGATGACCGGTCGGGCGTCGTCTATCAGGAATATGGGCTGGTCTATGGCGAGGACGCCGAGGCGGGCTTGCGCTTCCTGTATCGCGCCATGGCCCCCAAGGAGGATAATCCATTCGGGGGTATCCCCGACAACCTCCAGCTCGATGGTGGGCCGATCGGCAAGTCGGCCGTGTTCAAACGGGTGATGGAATGCCTCGGGATCAATGCCTTCCCACACATGCCCAAAGGCTCGGACGGGCGGCGCACGACCGCCCGCGCCAAGGGCAAGGTCGAGCGGCCATTCCGCACCGTCAAGGAAGCCCACGAGACGCTCTACCACTTCCACGAACCGGCCAGCGAGGAAGAGGCCAATCGCTGGCTGGCCCGCTACATTGCCACCTATAACAGCGGCGATCATCGCCGCGAGCCGCATAGCCGGATCGACGACTGGCTCGGTCATCTGCCAGATGGCGGCATTCGCGCGATGTGCAGTTGGGAACGCTTTTGCGCATTCGCGCGCGAGCCGGAGCGGCGAACCGTCGGCATCGACTGCCGGCTGACCGTGGCGGGCGTCACCTACGAGGTCACGCCTGAGGTCGTCGGCGAAACGGTCGTCGTCTGGTGGGGGCTGTTCGACCAGGAACTATGGGTCGAGCATGGCGAGGACCGATATGGGCCATTCGATCCGGTCGGAGGGCCGGTGCCGCTGCATCGCTACCGTAAGCACCGCAAGAGCCGGCGCGAAGTGCGCACGGACCGCGTCGATGCACTGGCGACGAGGATCGGGATTCCCCGCTCGGTCCTGACGGGTGAAGACGACATCAAGGTGATCGCGCGCAAACCTGCCGATGGGGCTGTCGCCGTACCGGTGCGGCCATTTGCCGACCCGGACCCTTCCGCCGAACTGACCTTTGCGACCCCGCTCAGGGCGCGAATGGCGATCTCGGAGGAATTGCGCCTGCCGCTGGGCGGCCTGTGCGAGGAGGACCGTGCATTCATCGACGCGCTGCTGGCACGCACGCTGTCCAGGCCCGAGGTCATGGACGAAATCCGCAGGCGCTTCCCGCCCGGCCATAGACGGAGCGGCTGATGCAGACCGAAGTGATGCGCTATTACGGTCTGGACCGCCCCCCGGTCGATCTCGGCTTTTTCGAGACCGAGCATCACGCCCAGCTCACCCATGATCTGAAAACAGCGATCACGGGCGGGCGCCTGATCGCGCTCACCGCCACCATCGGCTCGGGCAAGACCGTGCTGACGCGGCGACTGCGCGAGGAACTGGAGCGCGAGGGCCGCGTGATCGTGTCGCGTGCGCTCAGCCTTGAGAAGGCCAAGATCTCGGTGCCGCTGCTGGTTGCGGCCCTGTTCTACGACCTGTCGTCTGAAAAGACCGTCTCGATCCCCAGCCAGTCGGAGCGCCGCGAACGCGATTTGCAGGAGCTGTTCCGCAAAGCCAAGCGCCCCGTCGCACTGTTCGTCGATGATGCGCATGACCTGCATCCCAAAACGCTGACCGCGCTCAAGCGCCTCGTCGAACTGGTGACCGAGGGCGGCGGTCAACTCGCCGTGATCCTCGTCGGCCACCCGAAACTGCGTAACGATCTGAAACGCCCGCTCATGGAGGAAATCGGCGACCGCACCACGGTGTTCGAGTTCGGAGGTCTACGCGACCGGCAGCGCGATTATATCGACTGGGCATTGCGCACCGCGCTATCCCCGGGGATCGAGCCGGAAGACGCGCTGACCGAGGACGCCGCGATTTTGCTCGCCGCCAGGCTCAAGACCCCGCTCCAGATCGGCCGTCATCTTGTCCGGGCGTTCGAGGCGGGGTTCGGCGCAAGCGTGAAACCGATCGACGCCGCGACCATCGAGGGCGTGCTGTCACGCCAGATCGACGACCTCGAACCCCAGCTCACCCGCCACGGATACGACACGAAGAGCCTCGCCGACCAGTTCGACGCGAAGCCGGCGGAAATCCGCAAGCTGCTCAGGGGCGCTCTTGATCCGGCTCGTGCTCGCGAACTCACCGATGACATGCGCGCGGCGGGATTGCCGCTCTGACCCGCCGTATCCGAAATCCTGCGTCGCTCGCTGAACATCTCGCGTCCGTCGCACGCAATGTGATTTGCGTCTCAAACAATGTGAGCCTCGCGATCCTGAACGTCTCACGCAAAGTGGGCCGGAAACTACCATTTATTGCAGTTCCGGGCGATCATCATTGCAAGCCGCTACATCTAATGGGTTATGGCTTACCGATGGTAGATTGTAAATCATGGTAGAGCTCTCCGAACTCGTAGCGCACTTTGCATCGACTGACCGCCAGAATGGCGTGACTGGCTTTATACGTCGCAACGCCAAGGTTGCGTACATCCTACACTTCCTGTATCGACGCTCGCGCTAGACTTCGCTCCCGCCTGGGATATTCACGCCAGAAGACCAAGCAATCGCAGAGTGGAGCATAGATGTCAAAATCCAAGATAACCCACGGTGCGGCGCTCCTAGCTGGCGCTCAGTTAGGCAAGAGATTGCTTGACTTCACGGCGATGATCATCCTCGCGCGACTGCTGACACCTGCCGATTTCGGTTTGATTGCCTTGGCTGCGACTATGACCACTATAGCGATGGCTGTAGCAGATCTCTCTTTATCTGATATCGTACTGCGTGAGGACACGATTGAGGACGATCAGTACGCCACGATCTTCACACTTGCTCTTGGTAGGGGCCTAGCGATTGCCTCCCTGATTTGCTTGGCCGCGTATCCGGTGGCTCTTGTCTATAAAGATGCGCGACTGTTGCCTATTCTCTGCGTCCTGTCATTGGCGCCGTTGAGCCGAAGCCTAATAAGCCCCCGGATGGCTGAATATTCTCGTGCACTTTCCTTCAAACAGGAGTCCATGCTCGAGCTTGGATCCCGTTTCATAGGGCTAGCGTCGAGCATCGCTTGGGCAATATCTTATCGTAACTATTGGGCTATCGCTGTAAATCAAGTCGTTTCACCGGTTTTATTTGCGGCGGGTTCATATGTCCTAGCTCCAGTAACAATACGGTTGTCCTTGAAGCATGCAAGGTCAGTGTTCGCGTTTAACATTTGGCTGACCCTGCAACGCCTCATGAACACAGTGAATTTTTATGTAGATAGACTGCTGATCGTGCCGCAACTCGGCGTACGCCAACTCGGCATATATACGGTCGGCAGCGATTGGGCCGCGCTTCCCACTCAGGCCGCGCAAGCGCCGATGTCTCGAGTACTATACGCTGGTATGGCGCGCCTGCATAAGGAACCCGTTCGTTTGAAAGAGGCCTACCTTGCAGCCATGGAGGCCTCCTCGACTATCCTGTTTCCCATCGGCGTTGGAACAAGCCTGGTCGCACATCGGTTGGTTCCTGTAGCTTTGGGACTAAAATGGGCAAGCGCAGTAGTGATCATTGCCGTGCTAGCTCCGATTTTTTCGGTTCAGTCTGTGACCGCGCCGGCTCAAGCCCTCGCCATGAGCAGCGGCAATACCCGTCAGCTCTTCATGCGTGACGTCACCAACTTCCTCTTCCGTGTTCCGTTGGTCGTGGTGGGACTTTCGCTATTCGGCTTGTGGGGATTGCTGGTGGCCAGGCTCATCGCAGGATTAAACATTGCCGGCATGAATTTCATTCTTGCCAAGCGAATCAGCGGCGCCACGATGACGGAGCAGCTCAGAAGCATGAGGCTCGCGGTATTGGGGGCTTGCACCATGATAGCGGCTGTCATGACGGTCGACAGCGCGCTGACTTCACATCAGAATGCTTTGGTTCTAATGATCGATGTGATCGTAGGTGGTGCGAGCTACTTCCTGAGTACGTTACTATTTTGGCGTATTCTCGGCAAGCCGAAATCGATCATCGCCTCTGCAGTCGCAATCTTACAAACAAGAGTCGATGCCGTAAAAGGAAGTTTACATGCTCCGCCAGTTTGAAGAACTTGCCGCAGTGATCAAAGAGACTGCCAAGGGACGGAAGATCATATATATTCCCAATCCGGGAAACCGTGGTGATGGCTTGATCCGATACGGTACCAAAATGTTTTTTGAGGACTTCGGCATAAAACATACCGAGGCGACGGTTCTCGGGCGTAAGGGTATCGCGCAGATGATGCCACTTATTATTGGCCAGCGCTCACCACTCATCATCTACGGTGGCGGCGGTGCCTGGGGGGAAGCCTATCCTGGCGGGTATAAGATGGTCAGGGCGCTTTCTCGGGTTACGCAGCATATCTTGGTATTGCCGACGACCTTCCATGTCGATCCAAGCCGAGTTCGGGGGACGCTGTTCCGGCGCGACAATGCAGAAAGCGCAAAACTGGCGCCGTCGGCCAAGTTTTGCCACGATATGGCTTTTTACGCAGCGATGCGCAGAGATGATCTTGGCTGGTTCAACCGGCCAGCCCAGCGCGCCATAGGCCTTCATTTTAGGACCGACAGGGAGTCTCGAATCACGCAGAGCGAACTTCCGGACGGCAACGTCGATGTTAGCGCCACCGGCAACCATATGGACAACATTGATGTTTTTCTGCGCGAATTAGCTTCGAGCGATAAAGTTGTGACAGACCGCTTGCATGTCTGCGTCGGATCATTGATCTGTAAGAGACCCGTGGAACTCTACACAGGGAACTACTTCAAAATTCGCGCAATCTTTGAGAGTACGATCGGGCCGTTTTTTGGTGAGGAGGTTGAGCTCCGCGGTGATGCGGTACCCGCCGCGCATTAAGTTCGAATAGGGAAACAAATGAACATCGTATTCGTGGGGACGGCAAACGGTACGGCAAGGCACCGCGTCGAAGCAATGCGGCGCCTCGGTCACAAGGTTTCGGTTGTCGATCCTCGACCCCGTTGGGCCGCTACTAAGTTCTGGCGCAGCTATATCTTTCAAACCAGTGCTTTCGGATTACAGCTATCCATTGCCGCGCATCTCGAGAAGCAAATCTCGGCAGCTCAACCTGACCTTATTTGGGTAAATCAGGGTGAGTATATGGGCCCGAAGCCCATCCAGGTATTGAAGGCTAGGGGTTCACCTCTAGTTTGTTATCTCAACGATGACCCATTCGCCGGCGGCATACGCTCAAGACGATTCCGAAATTTCCGGAAGGTTTTGACCAGCTATGATTTGGTGTCTGTCGTGCGCGACGAAAACGAAGCTGAGATGCGCGCAGCCGGCGCACGGAAAGTGATCCGCGTAAGGATGAGCGCAGACGAGGTTGCCCATGCACCCTTCGCGATAAATCCTGATACACCTTCCCCATTAAAGAGCGATGTGTCGTTCATCGGTACATGGTTCCCGGAACGAGGCCCTTTCCTGCTCACGCTTGTGCGTGCCGGGGTCCCGCTATCGATTTGGGGCACAAATTGGGAAAAAGCGCCAGAATGGGAACAGTTGCGTCCGCATTTTAGGGGAAGTGCCCTCGATCCAAATCACGGCTACAGCGAAGCAGTCGCATGGTCAAAGGTCAGTCTCGGTCTCCTCTCCAAGGAAAACCGCGACACGCATACAACGCGCTCCATCGAGATTCCTGCGATCGGTGGCTTGCTATGTGCTGAGCGGACAAAAGAGCATCTCACAATGTACCGCGAAGATATCGAGGCGGTCTTCTGGGCAGACGCGGACGAGTGCGCCCGCAAATGTCACGCCCTACTCGCAGATGACTCCGCGCGCGAAGCCATTAGACTAGCGGGACAGCGGCGTGCACTAACATCTGGATACCTAAACGAGGCTGTAATAGAGACAATTCTACAGGCTGTACCTTCCTAAAGTCGATCAGTTAGAAATACCTCCGCATTCTAAGATTTCATTCGAAATCTGACTTCATTTTATAAAACAACAACAAACTTTGCGTTGCTGCTTCAGAATTATTAAGAGGCGAGCACGCCGAGCAAATCCATGGCGGCCTTTTCAACGTGAAAATGCTCTAGGAAGTAAGTTCTCCCACGCTGCCCCATGACTGAAGCTTCTAATTGATTTAATTTAAGAAAACTTTCCAGCAATGCGGTGGTGCCTGCAATATCGTCAGGGGCAACAAACCCCGACTGACTCTCTTCTATTTCGCGCCAAATATTAACCTTGTTGCTGATTAAAACTGGGGTAGAACATGCCATAGCCTCCGCCACAACAATACCGAAGTTTTCCTGATGTGATGGAAGAACAAAAGCTTTTGCGCCATGAAGTGCCCCGGCTTTGTCATCACCCCGCAGCATCCCGGCAAAATGTACACGTGCACCAATACCTGCAGCTTCTGCTTGAGAGATTAGGTTTTCAGTCAAACCGGCCTCATCCGGACCCGCGATGACAATATCGATTCCAGGATATCGGGCTGCAATCGATCCAAATGCCTTTACCAGTAGATCACAGCCTTTTTTTGGATGCAGGCGACTCATAAATAGGAAATAGTCTCGCTGACCAAGTCCAGCAATTTTCGCGCGAAATGCATTTTCCTGGATTAAAGGATCACCCAAGAGATCGTGTGTACCATAGTTTACAATGCGTCCTTTGACGGAATACGGCCAAAAAGCATTCTCCGCTAACAGCATTTCTTCGCGCGATGTGAACAAAACATTGCGCGCACTATTCAAGAGCGGGCCTTCCGAGATCAACCATGATATCTGCTTGATCCAATGTTTCACCGGGTAAGTTTCGCGAAACCATGGATCTAGCATTCCATGTGTGAAAACGTAATAAGGAACTCCACTCTTAATTAACGCCTGACGAGCCCCCATAGCGGAATATCGCCAAAGCCCAGATACAATAACAGCATCGTACTTTTTGAGATTAGAACGCAACCAGGGTACCATCTTCGGCGCATATCTGTATTTATGCAAAGGATTGCTTGTCCGCGGCGGACCCACTCCGATAATCTCACCTGGGTAATCGGTTAGAAATGATTCGCCGGGCGCATCTAGGGTCAATAAATCCTGCTGATGCCCATGCTGCGCCCAAACAGCACCAAAGCGCCGAGTTCCCTCTATCGGCCCTCCGCTACGCGGATCTGAATCAGCGATTATACGCAAAATTTTCATTCAGCACCTTTAGCACGATACATGTTCAAGTGCATGCTCGGCGACGTCGGGAGGAGCGCAGTGCATGTAAAAACATTAAATACTCGCCTCTAAATTAGAGGACATTATCAGCGTTCTCACATACCAAATCACAAACGGCCTTTTCAAAACAATTGAGAATATTAGTACGACTCCAGCGCTCAATCGCCCGCTTGCGCGCCGTTAAGCTTGCACTTTGCCTGAAATCTTTGTCATCAATCAGTCTCTCAATTGCTTTGGCAAAGGCGCCTACGTCACCGGGCGGAGTTATAAGGCCGCAGCCTTCCACTTCATTCGCCAAGCCGGTACCTGGAAGCGCGGTGGCAACGATCGGCCGCCCAGAGGCAAGCATGTTCGTTAGTTTTGAAGGCAGCACAAGATCAGCAGCGTCGGCGATTTGCGGAAGCAAATGCACGGTGGCCACTCCAAGGAGATCGGATAGACGATCACGTTCTTGAAGATCGTAAAAACGGATATTATCCAATCCAGACGATTTTTTAATCAGATCCTCTTTGTTAGGACCGTTCCCACATACAACGAAGCTTAAATCTTTCCTATGGGAAAGAGACCTACTCGCTTCTACGATGATATCTATACCCTGTTTGTTAGCTATATTCCCAGAGTACAAAGCTACGTAAGGCCGATCTATTTGCCACTCCGCTCGGTAAATTGACTCCCTCGATAGCGGAACGATCTCATCAATGTTCGCCCAGTTCCTAAATTCAAATACCTTTTCCGCTTCTATCCCTTTATCAATGAGTTTTGCACACATCTGCGGCGAGATCGTACTGACACGATCCGCATCAATAGCCCAGTTTTCGAACTTACGCGCTGCAATCGCTGGTAGACCTTTATCCTGAAGAAGACCCGTCGCAAAAGCAGCTTCCACCTCAAAGTCTTGAATATGCAACCAAAGCTTTGCACCCGACCGGCGCGCAGCAAAGCGCGCAGCAATCGTGGAAATTAGTGATGGAGCAATACCAATCACTAAGTCCGGCTTTGACCTCCGCGTTTCAGCAATCATCGCCAATTCGGCACTAGCTGCGAAACTCAGATGATGCATCAAACGCCGGCCACCACTTGGGTCAGCTGGAACGTACGTCGGAACGCGCACAACGCGAACGCCGTACTCATCCGTAACACGTCGCCCGCCGCCGATATAAGCTGCGTCTACTTTCCACTGGGGGTAATAAGGTTTAGCGCAAATTGCCGTTACCGAATGGCCAGCGCTGGCGAGAAATTGCGCCATTCCTGTCGTGTAAGGACCTATTCCCACCATCTCTGGTGCATAATTAATACCGATGATTAGAATCTTCATCGGGCCCGCCTGTTGTTAAGCAGGCCAAATGGCAAATGAAAAGGATTCGCGTACAACTTATCAAAGGCCCGCTGATGCAGCTTTATGAGGAACCGCATGCGACAAAAACCATTCATATGTTTCTTTTATGCCTTCGGGGAGGGCGACCTGTGGTCGCCAACCCATCGCATTGAGGCGGCTTGAATCCATCAGCTTGCGCATCGTGCCATCGGGCTTGGTGCTGTCGAAGGCGATATTGCCTTTGAAGCCTGTCACATCGGCGATCATCCTGGCCAGCTCGGCGATGGTCACGTCCTCCCCGTAACCGACGTTGATGTGACTGAGCATCGGCTCGGTATTGGTCTCGTAGGTTTCCTTATCGAGGTCGAACACGAACAGTGACGCCTCTGCCATGTCATCGACATGGAGAAATTCACGCCGCGGCGTTCCGGTGCCCCAGATCACCACCTCGTCAGCGCCGGCTTCGACCGCCTCATGAAAGCGACGGATCAACGCCGGCATCACGTGGCTGTTCTCAGGGTGAAAATTGTCGCCCGGCCCGTAAAGGTTCGTCGGCATCACGCTGCGATAGTCGGTGCCGTATTGGCGGTTGTAGCTCTCGCACAGCTTGATGCCGGCGATCTTGGCGACGGCATAAGGCTCGTTGGTCGGCTCGAGGATGCCCGTCAGTAGAGCATCCTCGCGCATCGGCTGCTCCACCGCGCGCGGATAAATGCACGAGGAGCCCAGAAACAGCAGGCGTTGCACTCCCGCAGCATAAGCCTGATGAACGACGTTGGCCTCGATCATCAGATTTTCGTAGATAAAGTCGGCCGGGTAGGTGTTGTTGGCATAAATACCGCCCACCTTGGCGGCCGCCAACACCACACCATCAGGCTTTTCGCTCGCGAAAAACTCCCGCACCGCTGCCTGGTCGGTCAGATCGAGTTCGGCATGGGTGCGGGTGATGACTTCAGCCCCGCGCTCGCGCAATTTGCGCGCGATCGCCCCGCCAACCATGCCCCGATGGCCTGCCACGTAGATGCGCACGGGATGCTTCTCCTTTAGCCTTCGACCGAGACAGGAAGCTCGTAGCCATGCGCCTTGAGCAAGGCATGCCGCTTGGCGGTGTGCAGGTCGGCCGCAACCATTTCCTTGCACATCGTCTGGACGCTGATCTCGGGTACCCAACCAAGCCGTTCCTTGGCTCGAGCCGGATCGCCAAGCAGCGTCTCGACCTCGGCCGGGCGGAAATAGCGTGGGTCGATCCGGACGATGACGTCGCCAGCTTTGACCGCCGGAGCATCATCACCCTCGACCTTGTCGACGATGCCGATCTCTTCGACGCCTTCACCCTCGAAACGCAGCGTGATGCCGAGATGCGCTGCGGACCAGGTGATGAACTCGCGCACCGAGTATTGCACCCCGGTGGCGATAACGAAGTCCTCCGCCTGCTCCTGTTGGAGCATCATCCACTGCATGCGAACATAGTCCCTCGCGTGACCCCAGTCGCGCAAGGAATCGATATTGCCCATGAACAGACAAGCCTCGAGGCCCTGCGCGATGTTGGCGAGGCCTCGGGTGATTTTGCGGGTCACGAAGGTCTCGCCGCGACGCGGACTCTCGTGGTTGAACAAGACGCCGTTACAGGCATACATGCCGTAGGCCTCACGGTAGTTGACCGTGATCCAATATGCATAGAGCTTAGCGACCGCATACGGCGAGCGCGGATAGAAGGGCGTCGTTTCCTTCTGCGGGATTTCCTGAACGAGGCCGTAGAGCTCCGAAGTCGATGCCTGGTAGAAGCGCGTCTTTTTCTCCAGACCCAGGAACCGGATCGCCTCAAGCAGGCGGAGCGTGCCGATGCCATCAACATCTGCCGTATATTCAGGCGCCTCGAAGCTGACCGCGACGTGGCTCTGCGCACCGAGGTTATAGACCTCGTCGGGCTGAACCTCCTGCAGGATACGCGTCAGGTTCGACGTATCCGACAGGTCGCCGTAATGCAGCTTGAGATTGGGCTGCCCTGCGTGCGGATCCTGGTAGATGTGGTCGATACGCTGCGTGTTGAACAGCGATGCCCGGCGCTTGATGCCGTGAACCTCATAGCCCTTCTCGAGCAAAAATTCAGCCAGATAGGAACCATCCTGTCCGGTGACACCCGTAATAAGAGCTACTTTTTTCCCGCTCAACGTCTCGTTCCTTCCACTTGTTATCCACATAGATCGATAGGTTCAATCTGATCCAAAGATATCCCGTGTAAAAACCTTATCCTTTACGTCGCTGAGAGATGCAGTCATCCGATTGGCAATAATGACATCGCAATCTTTCTTAAAAAGATCAATGTCTCGGAATACACGCGAACCAAAAAATTCGTCATGCTCCATTGCGGGTTCGTAAATCACAACATTAATGCCTTTGGCTTTGAGCCGCTTCATAATACCTTGTATAGATGACTGCCTAAAATTATCAGAACCGGCCTTCATTACCAATCTGAAAACGCCGACCTGTTTTGGCTTCCGCGCCAGTATTTGATCTGCCAAAAAATCTTTGCGCGTGCGATTAGCGTCCACGATTGCGCGAATTAGATTCTGCGGCACCTCAGAATAGTTAGCCAGTAACTGCTTGGTATCCTTTGGAAGACAATATCCGCCATATCCAAAGCTAGGATTATTATAATGACTGCCAATACGCGGATCGAGGCCGATGCCGTCAATAATCTGTCGCGTATCCATACTGCCAGCGATCGCGTAACTATCGAGTTCGTTGAAGAAAGCCACCCGCATTGCGAGATAAGTGTTAGCAAAAAGCTTGATCGCCTCGGCCTCACTTGCGTTGGTGAAGAGAATTTCAACATCCTTCTTCTCCGCGCCTTGCAACAGTAAATCCGCGAAGATCCGCGCTCTTTCAGATCGCTCGCCGACGATGATCCGCGACGGATGCAGATTGTCGTAAAGCGCACGACCCTCTCGAAGAAATTCGGGACTAAAGATGACGTTATCGGTACCAAGACGCTCGCGCACGTCGATGACGAAGCCGACCGGAATAGTCGACTTGATGACAATCGTCGCTCCAGGATTCACCATGGTTGCCGTCTGAATTACCGTCTCAACTGAAGACGTATCGAATTTGTTGGTATCCGGGTCGTAATTGGTTGGCGTCGCGACGATCACATAATCGGCGCCGGCTAGCGCCTCCTCAGGGTTGAGCGTCGCAACGAGGTTGAGCGGCTTGGTGGCAAGGAATCCCTCCAGTTCTGCGTCAACAATCGGCGACTTGCGCGCGTTTAGCAGCTCGACGCGATCAGCCGAGATATCTACGGCCGCCACTTCGTTATGCTGTGCCAGCAGGACAGCGTTGGAAAGGCCGACATAGCCAAGCCCGAAAACTGCAATCTTCATCCCAATGTCACCCCGCTACAACGAACCGGCAACACCTGCATCGATATCCGCTCGCTATCACCCATTTCCATGCACACCCCCAGCTTGCCGGCACGGCCATCCCGATTGCCGCAGATCACGTCAATGCATTTATGCTGCACCTGCACATTATGCATATAGAAACTTTCGTTCAGTCCGAACAGAGCAAGATTCAGATCGTAAACATGCCGGGCGGTCGAGCGACACCGGCAATGGACTGGCGGGCAGATCCACATCCGTCGCGACAGCGCTGACGCCAGGCACCCCATACTGGCAGCCACACCCCAGCTGACAATCAGAATAAGCAGTCCTTTAGAATTCCCCGCGATTCGCTCTTTGACCTCGGGCAGGTGAGGCGACACCCTTCTTGACGGTCCGGATCAAGCTCGACTTGGGTCTGGTTCGGCGCTTACGTCGCTTCAGAAGAAAATCTCGCGGGCTGATCATTCTTCCAATAAATATTTTTTGTTTTTTGCCAATATTATCACAAGTTTCCATCAAAATTTTAAACGACCGATTTCTAAATTGACGCCGACCGCACGCCTATTATACCTATTTTTTCGGTAATTGTCATCGACATATGATTATCTTGCGGGTTGAGTCCGCTGAATCGCGTCAGATTTTACGTCATTAGTATTATCTATCAGTCTAGATATTTTCTATGGGTCTAATCGTTCAATGATACAAGCTTTTTGCATAGCCGGCAACGTCGGTGAAATCTGGTAACGCACCGATCCATTTGGAGATGTTGCGAGAGAAAACTGCCAAGCCTGCACGTCGCAATCCTTCATGATCTGTACGCGACGAGTTATATCACCTTCTGTTTGAGCTAAGCACTGCACACAAATCGAGCTAAACCCTATGAAAGCACTAAATAATACAAAGACTCGATTTCTATTCATGCAAATGACTCCTATCCGCGTTCATATTGCCAACCCGTTTTTTTCTCAACACGCGCGAGCATGCCCCCGCACCGCTTTGATTCAATAGCTCAAGCTTTTTATCTCCCATGATAAAGGACATTATCATATGTATGTGTGCGGGTGAATCCCGCCTTTGTCGGAAGCGGTGAAACGGCCTCTCTTGACTCCACGCCAGCCGGAGCTAAATGTAGCAACGTACCTTCATATGAGGGCTTGGGTCATGGGCATCATCAGTCTCACTAGCCGCGAGTTCAACCAGGACGCGGCGCGCGCCAAGAAAGCCGCGCTAAACGGCCCGGTGTTCATCACCGATCGTGGCCGCCCGGCACACGTGCTGCTGTCGATCGAGGAGTATCAACGGCTGGCGGGCCAGGGGCGGACCTTGCTCGATGCCATCTCTGCCTGGGATGGGGGCGATTTCGAGTTCGAGCCGGCGAAGCTGGGGGACATCTCACGGCCGGCCGACCTCGACTGATGTACCTGCTCGACACCAATGTCGTCTCCGAGCTGCGTCGCGCGAACAACGCCGATGCGCAGGTGCGGACCTGGGCGGCCAACGTCCAGGTTGCCGAGCTCTTCCTGTCGACCATTACCGTCCTGGAGATCGAACGCGGCATCTTGCTGATCGAGCGCCGCGATCCGTCCCAGGCCACGATCCTTCGCACCTGGCTCGAAGAGCATGTCCTGACCGATTTTGCCGGCCGCATCTTTCCGGTCGATATCGCCGTCGCCCGCCGATGTGCGGCGCTCCATGTTCCCGACCGCCAGCCCGAGCGGGATGCGATGATCGCCGCTACCGCACTCGTTCACGGGCTCACCGTCGTGACCCGCAATGTCGCTGACTTCCAGACTACCGGAGTAGCGCTGCTCAATCCTTGGGGCCCGGCCTGATGCCGCGCACTCCACAGAAATCCGCTATTCCGAGGGACGCCACTGACCAAGCGGCGGAGACAGTGCCGGAACGCACCGCATTGCATCCGACCGACCACGAGGCGGTCTTCTCGGTGCTCGACACTCCGCCCGCGCCAACCGAAAGGCTCCGCACGGCGTTCGCGCGCCATCGCGAGACGATCACCAGCCGGTGACCGCACCCGAGGATGCAAAGCGCTTCATCATAGAGCCGCTCGATCCTGCTGAACACGATCGGGGGGGCTTTTCCTGTGGCGTCGAGCATGGCGACAACTTCCTCCGCCGCACCGCCAACAAGCTCACCAAAGCCGGCAACGTCCGCACCTTCGTGATGGTCGGCCCCGAGAATGAGCTGATCGGCTTCTACGCCACCAATGCTCACGCCATTGACTATACCGAGCTACCCGAGCGGTTCGCTCGCACCCGTCTCGCCCACGGCAGCATCCCTGCGGCCTATATCTCGATGATCGGCGTCGATAGGCGTTTCCAAGGCCGAGGGTATGGTGGCGATCTGCTGATTGATTGTTTAACGCGCTTGGTCGGTGCGGCCGACGTGTTGGGCATCGCCGTCGTCATGCTCGACGTGCTCGACTGCGGCGATCCGGAGAAGGTGGCGAGACGCCTGGCCCTCTACACCAGCTACGGCTTCGAGGCCCTACCCTCCGATGGGCCCCGACTCTTCCTACCTATGGCAACAGTGCGAACGCTCATCGCCGATTTCTAAGCCGTGCAAAAAGCATCGGAGGTGCTCACGACCTCCGCAATCGGTAACGCGATCGACCGTGTCCTGTGGCATCTGCCGATCATAGCCATGTTTGCGGACTAGGAAGGATCAGATCACCAGCGCACGGATCACGGAACTACACCAAGATCCTGTCGGCCGGTGATTGCCGCTGGTCGCGAAACCGTTGCCAGCATGGCCGGTCTGCTCGGTGTCGATCGGTCCACCCTATGGCGCGCAATCAAGCGATCCGCATCATTGGCCGCAGCCTCATAAGTATGATATATGATGCGAGAGCTAGTTGGAGGCTTCTATGTCAGCGATCGAACGCATGACCATCACCATGCCGGCCGAGATGGCCGCTACCCTGCGCCAGACTGTTGCGGGCGGCGAATATGCTTCAACCAGCGAGGTCGTTCGCGAAGCATTGCGCGAATGGACACGCGCGCGAGATATTGAGCGTCGCGATCTGGAATCTCTGCGCGAAGCCATCCAGGCGGGGTTGAACAGTGGCCCCGGCATTCCGGCCGAGGACGTCTTCGCCGAGCTGCGCGCGCGTTACGCCAGCAAGGCCTGACGCCCGGTGACGTATCAGCTTCTACCGGCCGCTCGGGCCGATCTGATCGAGATTGGCGATTTCATCGCCCTCGATAATCCCGCGCGTGCTCTGTCATTCATCGCCGAGATTGAAGCGACCATGACGACGATCGCGGAGCGGCCGAGCAGTTTCCCGGCGCGCGACGAGCTGGCGGTCGGTCTGCGAAGCGCGCGGTACGGTCGATACCTGATCTTCTTCCTGGCCGGCGATGAAGGGGTGCAAATTGTTCGCGTGCTTCATAGTGCCCGCGATCTTCCACAGGCCTTCGCCACCCATTGAGGAGAGGATCATGGATCAGCTCTTTTCGAGATAGACCCACCAAAGGCGGGTGGCTGCTCCGATTTTCATAGGCAACGCGGGGCATGAAGCTCGTCAATTCCCCACCGGGAATGAGGGTCATCACCAAGCCCGTTTGGCCGGCCTTCAATGGTGTGAAGAATGGCAGGTGGAGACTGGGTGATCCTGCGGGATCAAACGGCTGCTACCGCTCGAGAGACGGCCGTCTAACGCAACAAGCACCGGCTAAAACCCCCGATCTCAGGCCCATCATGGCTTCGTCGGCCTTCCCGCTGCCGATCCCGTTCCAGCTCCTGACTACGATCAAGTCCCGGCATCTGCTGCTGTTGTCGGGAGACTGATCCAACGCCGGTAGCTTGCCGAAGCCCGCGCTGCGATCCTGACCGGCCCGCATCGCCCGCGCCGCGCCGCGCACCAGCGGCTGGAAAATGGCACTCACCGCTTCGTCCGACATGCCAGGCCTGAACATTATGGCACGACCTCGACTACCTTCTAAGTATTGCCTATCGATAGGATATCCATATCCTATTTTACTTTGAGATGGCCGCAGTCCAAAAGACACCTACATCCCAGATTCCCCTTGCGCGAAGTCGGAGCTATCGTGCGGAAAGAGACGCTCGATGCACGCACCTACCCTCCCCCTCCCCTCCGGCCTGACGCTGCCGGCGCTGGTCGCATCAGCCGACACACCTGCACAGATGCGCTTCCTCGAATTCTTCGCCGTCGCAATCCGTAATCCCCACACGCGCCGCGCCTATGCCCGTGCGGCGCGAGAATTCCTCGATTGGTGCGCGGCGCGCAGCGTCGTGGCGCTGACGGAGGTGCGGCCGCTCCACGTCGCTGGCTGGATCGAAGACCTTGGCCGTGCGCACTCCGCGCCTACGGTCAAGCAGCGCCTTGCGGGCGTGCGGCATCTGTTCGACTGGCTCGTGGTCGGGCAGGTCATACCCTTCAATCCGGCCTCCTCGGTGCGCGGACCCGCACATTCGGCACGCACCGGGCGCACGCCGGTGCTCGACGCGCGCGAAGCCCGCGCACTGCTCGATGCGGTCGATGTGTCAGCCGAGATCGGCCTGCGGGACCGGGCCCTCATCGGCCTAATGGTCTACACATTCGCACGGGTCGGCGCGGCCTTGTCGATGAAGCGAGAGGATGTCTTCGTCCAGGGGCGCCGGTTCTGGATCCGCCTGCAGGAAAAAGGCGGCAAGCGGCACGAACTGCCATGCCACCACCAACTCGAAGAATATCTCCATGCCTATATCGAAAACTGTCGGATCGATGATCCGAAAGGCCCGCTCTTCCGCACCATCTCGCGCACCACAAAACGGCTGAGCGAAACGCCCCTCACCCAGCCCGATGCGTATGCAATGGTCAGGCGAAGAGCCAAAGCGGTTGGGATCGAGACCAAGATCGGCAACCACACGTTCCGCGCGACGGGAATCACCACGTTCCTAACCAACGGCGGCACACTCGAGAACGCTGCGTCGCTGGCCAATCACGCATCGACCCGAACGACACAGCTTTATGATCGCCGGCGCGACACCATCACGCTCGCCGAGGTGGAGCGCGTGCGGATTTAAACGCCAGCGAAAGGCCGGTGCATCGACCCAGATCTCAGCTCAGAGTTGCTTCCCAGGTCCGCAACGCGACGAACAGCATCGCCTCAATGCCGACGATAATGATAAGGATATTGCGTATCCGAATCTGGCGACGGAGGTCCGCAATGGCGGCATGAATTGGATCGCCCGGAGTACGCACCTGCCGCATTTCCCGAGTCTTACGCATCAACTTGCCTCCTCGCGCTCGGAGACTTCGATGATATGCGGCGTTCGCTGAACCATGTAGCAAATCATCAATCCAAGGCGGTAGTTTATCCCCGCTTCGCCGGCAAAGCGTATGTCTGGCTTAGGCGGCGTGGACAAATTTAAGCCAGTATCTGGCCGTTGCGAGATGGACCATTCCAAGGAAGCTATTGGCCAGTTGATCGTATCGGGTAGCGATGGCGCGGTTGATCTTAAGGTGGCCGAACATGCGCTCGATACGGTTGCGCTGCTTGTAGAGCACTCGGTTATACTCGATCTTCACGCGTCGATTTGATCGGCCGGGAATGACGGGCTCGATCTGTCGTTCAGCAAGGTCAACCCGGATTGCGTCAGCATCGTATCCCTTGTCCGCGAGGAAGGCGTCCGGTTCGCGTTCAGGCAGGCCGATTAGGGCATCATAAGCCTTGCAATCGGCGGCTTCCCCGCCTGTCAGGTGGAAGGCGAGCGGTCGCCCGAGAGCATCAGCCAAGCAGTGAAGCTTACTGGTGAACCCGCCCCGCGAGCGGCCAAGAGCGCGTCGATGAGTCCCCCTTTTCCGCCCGCTGCCGAGACGTGGGCGCGAACGGTGGTGCTGTCGATACTATAGTGGCCGCTGTCTGCCATGACCTCGGCGAGCGTTACCGCCACACTCTCCCAGACCCCGGCTTCGCTCCAGCGTCGGAACCGCCGATAGATGGTGTTCCAACTCCCATATTTGGGTGGAACGTCGCGCCATGGCGCTCCGCAGCGGAGCCGCCAGAGGATGCCGTTGACGATCGCGCGGTTCTGCTCGGGACGTCTGCCTCGCCCACGGTTCTCAGGCTCGATCGGCAGCAACCCCTTCAGGATGCGCCATTCCGCTTCGCTCAGATCGCCCCTGCTCAAGCCTGCCTCCAAAAGCAGCCTTGAATCAATGACCCACTGAGACGTCAATGACGATCCGACGCACCATGCAAAAGTCGCTGTTTTTTGCGCGATCTCGCGATAGATTGCGATGCATGAGAAAACTGAACCGACGGGATTGGCTCGCTCTGTCTGCTCCGGCAGTTGCAAGCATTCTGGTCGTGTATCTTTACGGCCATCAGAGGGGATGGGCTGCGGGCATCACTTCCGGCGTGCTGATGTTTGCCTTCGCCATCTGGATATGGCGGCGGCAGATCATCAAGTATCCAGACGACACTTGGAAAGCTCGCTTCTAACCAATTTGTCCACGCCGCCTAGTCATAATGACGCGCCAGACGCTCACAGGCGAAGCCGCCATTAAGCGGCATCGACGGTTTAGCCAATAGAAAGTCTGAATCATAGCGCCACGGAAAAAGGAAACGCTATCGAGTCAGTCTGTGCGGGAAGCGCTCTTAAAGGAGCAGGTTCAAATATATATTTTACAAGCTCCCCCCGCTTTCCGAAACGGGCCTTTTCAGCCCGGAAAAAATCGTTAGTACAAGTAGATACTACGTGTTTGGAAGCGGTGGGGGCATCGCTTACCCGGGGGATGTCATCATGGCTGCTTTCACGCAAATCCTGTCGCGTCGGCGTTTGTCGCTCGCGATCGGTACCAGCTCACTCGCTCTGGCCTTCAATCTGCCCGGTGTCGCGCAGGCACAATGCGCGCCGGACCCAACGGTGGCGAACGGCACCAGCACCTGCACCGGCAACGATAGTGACGGCATCCGCATCACCACCTCCGCCACGACGCTGAACGTCGCGCCCGGCTCCACCGTGGCGGGCGCGACCACGCCGGCGGTGACGGTCGATATCGCGGGCGGCGATTACTACCCGTCCGCCACGATCCTGGCGAACGGGACGATCGCGGGCGGCGCGAGCAGCGGCATCAGCCTGCTTTCCGGGCAAAATATCTATACGGGCGGCGGAACGTCGCTCGCGTTGACGGTGGCCAAAGACGCTGTCGTATCTGGCACCACCGCGATCACGATGGGGCAGAGCCTCGGCTACCCGACGGGCTCGACCACGTTGACGATCGACAATGCCGGTACGCTTTCAGGATCGAGCGGCGTCGCCATCAGCGGAGATGTCACCGGGACGCAATATGGCTATCCCGCGACGTTCTCGTCGATCACCCGGCTCGTCAACCGCGCAGGGGGTACGATATCAGGCAGCGTCGTCGGGCCGGTCGGCACGCTCGACAATGCGGGTTTGATCGATGGCGGCAACGCGAGCGCGCTCACCGTCGGCAATGCCTCGGCGGCCTATGTCGCCGGCGAATGGACCAACACGGGCACGATCCGCGCCAATTCCACCGCAGCTGTGATCGTCCGGGCCGGCAACAACACGCTCGATAACAGCGGTACCATCGCCAATACGGGGACGGGCGCTGCGATCTCCAACAATCAGCCGGCATACTTCTATGCCTATGCCATCCAGAACCGCGCGGGCGGCACGATCAGCAGCGCTGGCGCGACCGCCATCGCGAACGTGGGCGCGCTTCGCCTCACCAACCTTGGCACCATCAACGGCGACGTCACCACCGGCGACGGTGCGAGCTTCGTGGATTCAACGGGCGGGCGTATCAACGGCTCCGTTCTGTTCGGCGCAGGCGACGACACGCTCATCATCCGCTATACCGGCGGCGCCACGCCGACGACGGGGATAACCGGCGCGATCAACGGCGGCGGCGGCACGAACACCGAGCGATTCACGATCGACAGCGATACGACGCTGTCTGCGCCGATCACGATGCTCCCCGGATTCCAGAAGCTCGGCATCGCCACGGCCTACGGCGCAACCACCACGCTCGCGCCCGGGTTCGTGGCGCCAGGCACGATCGGCCTTTCCGGTGCCGGCGCGCTCGTCAACACCGGCACGCTCGCATTCACGGGGCAGGCGTTCGTCGACGATCTTGGTGACGGCATACGATCGTTCACCAACACCGGCACGATAACGGCAAACGCGAGCGGAGACGCCTACGCCCTCGCGCTTTTCTATACACCGACGATCGTCAATACCGGCACGATCAGCGTCATCGGCAACGGCATCCAGGCCGGCGTCAACGGCACGATCGTCAATAGTGGCGCGATCACCGCGACCGGCACGGCGGTCGACGCCTTCGATAGCGAGTTGACCAACTCGGGCACGATCATGTCAACCGGCGGTATCGGCGTCACGCTGAGCGGCAACGTCGGCTACCGCGCGACGAACACCGGGCGGATCGTGGGCGCCACGGTCGGCGCTGAGACCAGTATCGACCTCACCAACAGCGGCACGATCCTCGCCACCAACGCAAACGGCACTGCGGTCGTGGTCGATGCATATGGCTCGCTCATCAACACGGCCGGCGGCGTGGTCGGCAACGGCGGAACGGCGGTGACCGTTAACACCTTCAACAACACGGTGGTGAACGCCGGCACGATCAACGGTTCGGTCATCTTCACGGGTGCCTTCAGCGGCGCCAACCAGCGCTATATCGCGCAGACCGGCGGCATCCTTAACGGCGACCTGACGCTCAGCGCAGGCAGCCTGCTCGTCACCGATCTGGTGAACACCGGGCCGGGCGCCTTCGCGGGTATCACGGGCACCGTGACCGCGGGCGCGGGCGCTTCCCTGCGGTACCGCGTCTCCGCCGACGCCTCGGCAACGCTCGGCCCGGTCGGGCCGTTCCAGATGCCGGGTTATGAACTGACGAACAACGCCACCCTTACGCTCACCGGACAGGGTACCAACACGCAGGCTCTGCAATTGGCCGGCGTTGGCACGGTGATGCTGGATGCGACGATCGCGACCAGCACGACCCCCGCGTTACAGACGACCTCCCCCGTTTACATGCCCGGCAGCACCTACACGCCCAATGCGCTTGTCATCACCAGCGCCGGCGCGCTGAGTGTGGCGCGGACGGCGAACACGTACCCTGGCTCCGCCGTATCGCTCGGCGCCGGCGACAGCTTCACCAACACCGGCACGATCAGCGTGACCGACCGGCAGACATATGGGAACACTGCGGCCGTCTCGTACGGCGCGAACGTCACCAACAGCGGCATAATCCTGCTCGACGGTGGCATCGGCATTTCGAACAGCACCAACGTCGTCAACACCGGCACGATCCGCCAGATCGCCGGCGGCGCCAGCGCGCAGGGGATCGTCGGCGTCACCACGCTCGACAATCGCGGCACGATCAGCGTGGACGGTGTTGCGGTATCCTTGCGATACCTGGGGCGGATCGTGAATTCGGGCAGCCTCGAAAGCACCGGCGGCGTCGCCATCACCGGCAGCGGGGCGATCACCAACACCGCGACCGGCACAATCCGCGGCACCGGCGGCACCGCGATCCAGGTCTCCTCCAGCACGTTCGTCAATCAGGGCGCGGTGACGGGCAGCGTGGATCTGGGCTATTCCCCACCCTATTATTCCGGGCAACCGACCCGCTCTTATGGCAGCAGCACCTATGTCGCTGACGGGGGAACCATCACCGGCGACCTGCTCTTCGGCGACGGCACCGACCTGCTCTTGCAGACCAGCGATACGCTCGGGGTATCCGGCATCATTGATGGCGGGGCAGGCACGAACATCTACGGCCGCAGCCTGGCCAGCAGCGGGACGGTCGATCTCACGTCGAGCGGGCTGCGCAACTTCACCGGTCGATTGATCCAGGCAGTAGGCGCGGACACGACCGTCACCATCACTGCACCCGACACGTTCACCGGCGACCTGTATCTTGCCGGTGATGGCAACATCGTCAATCAGGCCAACATCACCGGCGCACTGACGACGTCACTGCCGATCTACGGCGGCGCGCTGTCCGATTTGCTCGACGGCGATCATACGCCCGCGTCACTGTCCAACAGCGGTACGGTGACCGGCGGCGTCTTTGCAGACACCGCGTCCTTCACCAACACCGGCGCGATCTCCGCGTCGGGCGGCTACGGTGTCGCCGCATCGCTCTATGGCAGCCCTGTACTGAGCTTCGTCAACAGCGGCACAATCGTCGGCCCTGGCGCAGCCTCGACCCCACCTTACACCTATTACGCCCAATCGGCAGTCATCCTCAGTTCGGATGGCGCGATTTCGGCCAGCAACACCGGCCAGATCGGCGGCGGCATCACCGCGTATCTCAACGATTTGGGAGACGCCGACACTCTGACGCTGGACTTTGCCAACAGCGGCACGATCACCAGCGATCGCGGCGCGGCGGCTTCGGTCGGCATCGAAAGCTACTATTATTATGGTGGCGGTACCGCGGGCGGCAGCATTCGGGTCGATAACAGCGGCACGCTCTCTTCGCAGGTCACCGCGGCAAGCGGGCTGCAAGCGACCGGGCTGAGCCTGTTCGAAGCGTATTCGGACCAGCCGTTCGCCTATACGATCGCCAACAGCGGCACGATCAGCGCCACAGTGACCGGCAATACCGACGGCTCGACCGTGCCGACGCTTGGCCTTTTGGTCAGCGGCACTGGCCTCACGGGTACGATCACCAACGCAGCAAGTGGCACGATCAGCGCCACTGGCCAAAGCGCCTACGCGATCGTCGTTGCGGATACCGCGCTTAACTTGACCAACGCAGGTACGATCAGCGCGATCGGATCGAAGACCAGCGTCGCGATCCAGACCTTCGACGCGTTCGACAACACGATCGTCAACACCGGCAAGATCGTGGGCGCGATCGCGCTCGGCGACGGGGCGGACACGATCGACAATGCCGGCACCATCACAGGCGCGATCGCGCTTGGCGGAGGCGATGATCGCTTCGTCCAGCGGGCCGGCGGCAGTGTCAGCGGAAGGATCGACGGCGGTAGCGGCCTGAACAGCTACATCGTCGACGCCACGGGCGGCACCACCACCGTAACCGGCGCGCAGCTCGTCAATTTCGCGAGCCTGACGCAGACCGGTAATGGCACGGGCGTCTACGCGGGCGAGTTCGGCATCGACACGATCAGGCTCGAGGGCGGCACGCTCGCGGTTGCAGCCGGAGCGACGCTCGGCACCGCGTCCGCGACAGCGATCACCGGCGGAGATACGGGCGTCAGCATCGTCAACGCCGGGCGGATCAAAGGCGCGGTACGGCTGGGCGCGGGCGACGACAGCTTTACCGAAGTGGCCGGCAGCCGCGTGAGCGGCGGGGTCGATGGCGGCGGGGGCAGCAACCTCTACCGCGTGCTGCTCGACGGCAATCGCAGCGGCATCGGCGCACGTACCAACTTCCAGCATCTGTCGGTGGGAGGCACCGGCACGCTGGCGCTCGCACTCGACCAGAACTACCAGTCGGTGGCACTGGCGGGCACGGGTCTGCGGGCAGCACTTGGCGGGTTCACGATCGGCCGGATCGACGGTAGCGATGGCGTTGAAACAGTCGCGATCGATGGCGACGTGGCGGCCGTGTCGCTCGGCGGCGGCAACGATACGCTCTCGCTCGGGGCAACGACCCTCGCGGGACGATATGATGGCGGTAATGGCAACGACACGCTGGATCTCACCGCCCGCGCGCCGGTCCTGCTGACCGGTTCTGCGGTCCATTTCGAAACGATCTCGCTTGCGGGCGGTGCGCTCACCGTGGCGGGTACGCTCGGCAGTGGCGGCACGACGCTCGCCTTCGGCGACGGCGCGCAGGCGCTCACCGTCGCGACCGGCGGCACGCTGGCGGGGGTGATCGATCTCGGCTCCGGCGACGACAGCTTCACGCTGGCGCGCGGTGGGACGCTGGCCGGCACGGTCGCAGGCGGCGCGGGCACCGACACCGTCACGCTCGATTTCGCCAACGGCTTCACGCTCGCGAGCGGAACGCTCACCGGCTTTGAGCGGCTGATCGCGCAGGGCAACGGTACACTGACGCTGTCGGGCGGCGCCTTCGGCTACACGACCGCGACCATCGCCGGGGATTTGACGATCGCTGCCGACGCGACGCTCGCCACGCCGCAACTGGTGTTCGGCCCCAACGACAACCGCCTGACCATTGCCGGCGGCTTCAGCGGCTCGGTCACCGGTGGGGCGGGCAACGACAGCATCGACATCTCAGGCGGTAGCACGGCCGCGCCGATCGCGTTCGGCAGCGTTACGGGGGTCGAGGCGCTGCGGATGAGCGGTGGTTTCGCCACCATATCGGGCAACGCCGGCTTCGGCGTGCTGAGCCTGGCCGGCGGGCGTCTGGTCGGTCTCGCCGGATCGACGATCTCCGCACCGACCATTACCGTCGGCAGCAACGCAACGTTCGGTTCGGCCGGAACCGTCAACGGCAACCTCGCCGTGAACGGAACGCTCAGTCCCGGCGCATCACCCGGCACGATGACGGTCAACGGTAACGTCGCGCTCGCCGGCAGTTCCGTCTCGGTGTTCGAGATCACGCCGAGCGTGTCAGACAAGCTCGTCGTCAACGGCACCGTCTCGATCGCGCAGGGTGCGACGCTGCAACTCGTCGCCGATCAGCGCGTCACACCCGGCACCACGCGCGATCTCATCATCGCGAGCGGCGGCATCACCGGTAGCTACAGCAATATCATCAAGCCCGCCGCGCTGTTCGGCGTGGTCGTGCAGCAGGCGGACAAGATCTCGCTGCTGGGCCAGTTCCTCAACGATGCGGCGTTCACGCCGCAGGTCCGTCGCTCGATCGACTACGTGAACGCGGTGTTGGTCGGCGGCAACGCGAGCAACGCGCTGCTGACGGCGGTGCCGCAGCTCGTCACCGCGTCGGGCACATCGAACCAGACGGCGTTCGCGCGATTGACGCCCGAGGCCTATGCCTCCGCGGACCAGATCACGATCGAGAATGGCCTGCAACTCGCCGATGTCGGCCGGTCGTCAGCCTTCGGCACGCAGCGCGAGACGCGAGGCGCCTTCATGTTCGGCAGCACACTGGGCAATTTCCGTACGCTCGACAGCAACGCGCAGGGAACCTCGCGCGCGCAAATCAACAGCTATGGTTTTCTCGGCGGCCTCGGCTGGGGCAGCAGCGACTGGTCGGTCGGTGGCTTCGTCGGCTATCTGAACGGCCGTCAGACGCTGGCGACACTCGGTGCACGCACGACGGTGGACGGCGTGGTGGCGGGCGTCCACGCGCGTTGGACCGGCGCTGGCATCGGCGCCCGCGCGACGCTCGCATTCGACGGTGGCAACGCGACTACCCGGCGGGCGCTGCCGGGCGGGACAGCAGTGGGCCAGTACGATCGGCGCGGGTGGACAGCGGATTTCAATCTGGATTACGCGCTTCGGCTCACTGGGAACTGGCGCGTCCGCCCCAGCATCGGCGCGACCGCGATCCGAACCGAGCATGACCGTGTCGTGGAAACCGGGAGCAGCGCCTTCGCCCTCGATGTCGCGCGATCGCACGATCATGCGGTCTTCGTCGATGGCGCGATGGAGTTCAGCGGGGGCGCCAGGGATGGCGCGATCGTGCGGCCTCACCTGTCGGTCGGCGTCCGTTATCAGGTGGACGGACGCACCCCATATGCGCTCGCCGCGTTCGGCGGCGGCGGGTACGGTTTGCTCGCCGCGGGCGCGCAGCGGGCACCCGTGCTCGCGACCGCTACCCTCGGCGCAGACGTGAGCGTCTCCTCTCGGATGGTTCTGTTCGGCGCGCTGAACGGCGAAAGTGGCGACGCCGATCATCGCGCCAGCGGACACTTGGGCCTGCGGCTCCAGTTTTAGCGTCGCGTGCGGAGCCGCTCTGCCGAATAGCCTTCGCACAGTGGCGCCCACCACGCTTCGGTATCCAGATACCATTGCACCGTCTTGGCGATGCCAGTGTCGAAAGATGCATGTGCGCGCCAGCCGATCTCGGTTTCAGTCTGGGTAACATCGATTGCATAGCGATGATCATGCCCCCAGGCGATCGATGACGAAATCGATCAGGTCACGGTGCGGACAGTGAATGGTCGGCCTAATACCAACCAGCGCGGTCGCTGACTCACGATGGATTCCCAAGACGTCGAAAATGTGAATCTATGGCGATGCGGCTTTGGAGTGCGGCGCTATGGGTTCAGCGATCAGCTTGCGGGAAGATTTCGACGGGGCAGCGCTGCGCCGATTGTCGCGGACGACGAAGAGCGCGAACCAGGCACGGCGGCTGTTGGCCTTGGCCGAGATTTACGATGGCGGCAGCCGGAGCGCCGCGGCTCGGATCGGTGGCGTCGGGCTTCAGATCGTGCGCGACTGGGTGCTGCCGGCGAAGATACCTTGCCGAGGATCTGCGGACACTCCTCGCCGGCCCGGTGGTCCGACAAGGCGGTCAACTCAATCGGTCCGGTCCAGGCCGGCAAGCAGTTTTGCGGCGGACAAGGTCCAGGTCGCTTCAGGCGGGGTAACGACGACGCAGCCTTCCGTGACGTCGGAAGCCCACAGACGGATCGCCTGCGCCAGTGCCGGAGTATCCGCGTCAGCTGGGAAGTATCGCACGCCGTTGCCCTCATGCGGGCGGAACACCGCAAGGTCGCGCGCCAGCACAGGCTTAACATGTTCCAGCGCCTCCACCAGCGGTAGCCCAAACCCTTCGGCATAGGAGGCAATCACGACGCCCGCGCAGGCATCGTATATCGCCGCCAATTCCCGGTCGCCCACGTCGTCCAGCCACAGCAGCTTGTCGCCGTGTTCGGGGTGTGAGCGGATGCGTTGCGCCAGCTCGGCGGTTTGCCAGCCCTGCCGCCCGACCAGCACCAGACGTTGCGTACCACCGTCGCGCCACAGGGCATCGAAGGCAGCGAGGATATCGCCGTGACCCTTGCGTGGCTCCAGCGTGCCAACCATGAGAAAATAGGGTGTGGACGTATCGAAGCGCGGGGCGGCGATATCGTCCTCGAACTCGGCGTCACCTCCTGTGGCGGCACGGGGCGCGGCGGCGTCGAGGATGTTGCCCCCCATCGGCACAACTTGCGTGCGATAGCCGCCGATCAGGCCGTACCGCTCGTCCAGCGCATCACGCAGTTCTGTCTCGGTCTGACCGGAATTGCACACGAAGCCTTCAGAAAGCGCGGCCAGCATATCTAACCAGATCCGGTAGCGCAGTATCGTATTGCGCGAGAACCAGTCCGGCCGCTGCAAGGGCAGCAGGTCATGGACCAGGAACCACAACTGCCCGCCCTGCCGGCGGAACCGGGCCAGTTTGCGCCGGTGCCAACGCAGCGTGTCGAGTGAATAGTCCAGCCCTAGGAAGACGTCGCCCGGCCGCGCGCGGATCGGGGTAAAGTCGGGCGTCTGACCGGACGCCGTTCCGGGCCAACTGATCTCGAAGTAGCTGCGCTTGCGGGTAGCCGACACAAACCGGATATCCCAGCCCTGCGCTGGGGCCGCATCGCGCAGCGCCAGCGCCAGCGCACGAACGACGCGCTGGATACCGGTCCCCGCATCGTTCTTACTGATCACCGCCATGTCCACGAACAGACGGGGGCGCTGTTCCGGCACGCCCTCCGCTACGCCGGTTGCATCGGCCGCCCGCCTGCGGCGGCGCTGACGCGCCACGCGGAACCGCCGCCAGGCACGGGTGCCCACCGCCTCGTCGACGCGGGCCGGTAGCAGGTCAATGAACGTGGGCAGGCGCAGCTTCACCTGCGGACCGCCCTGCGGCGGCGAAACCGTGCCTGACGCCCCCTGTGCAGCATCGGGTGCCGCCTCAATTGTTATTCGACAACGCGGTCGCGGTTGTCGCCGCCGGCAGCAACGTCGAATAGATGACGCTCACGAACTTCTGGATGTCGGCCAGCGGTGCGTTGGAGACATAGAGCACGTCCTTGTCGCGGATGGGGAAGCTCTGCACGATGAAGAACGACGCCGGATCCTTCATGTTGATGCGGTAGATCACCGGCGCCTTGCCGTCTGGCGTCAGTCTTGCCCTCGCCCGCGTTGCGGGGTCTAGCGCGGCAGGGTCTTCCAGCCTGAAGATGAAGACGCCCTTCACATCAGCGCGGGCATCTTGGAGGCCAGCGACACGACCCAGCGCCTGCGCCATCGTCACGCCGGTCGCCTCGAAGGGAATTTCCTCGTTGCGGCCGGTGGCGCCCAGCGCTGTGAAGCTGAAGGGCTGGAACAACACCGTCATGACATCGTCTGGGCGAAGGCGCACGTTCTGGCGGGGATCGCGGATCACGGATTCCAGCGGCAGCGCACTGACCTTCATTCCGCGCGTGATCTGGATCGTCATCTTGCCCACGGGCTGGCGCACCCCTCCGGCAGTTGCGAGCACGTCCAGGATGCGTTCGCCCCGCGCGGTCAGCGGAACGCGCTCGCTCGTCGCTACGTCGCCCACCACGGTGACGGTGGCGGCGGCGTTGCGGATCAGGCGTACTATGGTTTGTGGCTGATGTGCCTTGCCGCGAAGGCGAGCCGTGATCTCACGCGCGATATCCTGCGGCGTACGGCCCGCCGCCTGAACGCTGCCGACGAAGGGAATGGTGATCTGGCCATCGCTGTCCACCATTTGCTCGGGCAGAGACGCGCCGCGCGCCGTCGTGACGCCCGAAAGCGCGGAAGAGGCTGAGGCCATCGGGCTGGACAGGCGGCCTTCAGCCCCCACGCTGCCGAACAGCGCCGCCGGCGGCGCTTCCCAGATGGCGATGTCCAGCACGTCGCCGCGACCGATGACTGAACCGATCGGCTCCCCATCACCCAGTTCTTCCGAGAACAGCCGCTGATTCCTGCTGGCTAGGACGTTGCGCGCGACGGCGTCGGTGACGTCGATCACCTGGATCGCCCCGTCAGCTGCGCCCTGGGCCTCAAGCTTGCCCACACTGCGCGCTGAAGGACCTACAGCAGGCGCCATAGCACATGCCGCCAGAGATGCAGCAAGAACGCCACTTGCAATGAAGCGGGTGGCCATAACGGATCTTTTCATGGGGAATTCAGCCAAATATCAGACGTGCGGGGCGCCGGCATGTTGCCGCAGTCAATGGCGCAATCGCCGGTGCAGATCAAGGCGCCGCCAGGATTCCGGCGGCTCACGCCTGATGCAATGGCACGGGCTGCAGCAGTCTTTCTTCACTGGACGCAAAATGCGCTTGCGGCTAGGGGGGCGGGCGCTTGCCTGCAGCCTTGAGCCGGCAGATACCGGCTCAAGGCTGTGTCAGGTGATGGACAAAGACGATACGGTGGCGCATCCAGCCATCGGTGACGGTCAGGGCAGCCTGGACGCAGCAGTACGGAACTCTCGAATTTTGAATATCCTGGAAAAGATGCCCCGCATCAAGCCGCTGTTCTTCGTCACGGTGATCGTTCCGGTATTCCTGGCGATCCTTTATTATGGGTTTTTCGCCTCCGACGTCTACATCTCGGAATCCCGCTTCATCGTGCGCAGCCCGGACAAGACGGCAACGACGGGACTGGGCGTGTTGCTCAAAAGCACCGGGTTCGCCAATGCCGGGGACGAGATCTACGCTGCGCAAAGCTACGTCCTTTCGCGTGACGCGCTTCAGGCGCTGAACAGCAAAGGCGCCTTCGTGCAGGCCTATACCAACCCGTCCGTCTCGATCTTCGACCGCTTCAACCCACTCGGTTTTTCGCGCAGCGGAGAGAATCTTTACGACTACTACAAAAAGCAGGTGAAGATCGACCAGAACACCACATCCTCGATCGTCACCATGACTGTGCGCGCATTCACCCCGCAGGATGCCCGCCGCTTTAACGAACAGCTGCTGGAAATGGCGGAAGCCACCGTCAACAAGCTGAACGTGCGCGGCAAGCAGGATCTCATCCGCTTCGCCCAGACCGAAGTGGACGACGCCAAGGCCAAGTCGCAGGACGCCGCCATCGCCTTGGCCGCCTACCGCAACCAGGCGGGGGTGGTCGATCCCGAGAAGCAGGCGCAGGTCCAGATCCAGATGGTCTCCAAGCTGCAGGACGAACTGATCGCCACGCGCACCCAGCTGCGCCAGCTGCGCGCCTTCACGCCGCAGAACCCGCAGATCGAGGTGCTCGACATCCGCGCCAAGGGCTTGGCCGCCGAGATCGACGACCAGCTAGGCCAGGTTGCGGGCAGCAGCAAGTCGCTGTCGTCGCGCGCGGCGCGCTACCAGCGGCTGTATCTGGAAAGCCAGTTCGCCGACAAGCAGCTCGCCAGCGCCATGGCCTCGCTGGAGGAGGCCCGCAACGAGGCGCGCCGCAAGCAGGCCTACGTCGAGCGCATCGTCCAGCCCAACCTGCCCGACGATGCGCTGGAACCCCGCCGCCTACGCGGCATCTTCTCAACACTGATCCTGGGCCTTGCCGCCTGGGCCATCATCAGCATGCTGGTTGCCGGAATGCTGGAGCATCGGGACTGAGCTTCGCGCCATGCGGTCACATCTTGCAGCAGTGAGGCGAAGCGCATCGGTGCAGGGGCGGGTCGTCTATGCCCTCCTCATGCGCGAGATCCTGACCCGCTACGGACGTCACAATATCGGCTTCCTGTGGCTGTTCGTGGAGCCCATGCTGTTCACGACCGGCGTCACTATCCTGTGGACGTTGACCCAGGCGCTGCACGGATCGTCCCTGCCCATCGTCGCCTTCGCGCTCACCGGCTATTCTAGCGTGCTGCTCTGGCGCAACATGCCCGCGCGCTGCATCGGCGCGATCGATCCGAACCTTGCGCTGATGTACCACCGCAATGTGCGGGCAATTGACATCTTCCTGGCCCGCGTGCTGCTGGAAGCAGGCGGTGCGACTATATCGTTCGTGACGCTCAGCCTGTTCTACATCTACATCGGGTGGCTGGAACCGCCCGCGGACATTCTAACCGTTGCGGGCGGATGGGTGATGATCGCGTGGTTCGGCGCCGCGCTCGGCATGTTCCTCGGTGCCATGTCGGAAAAGAGCGAGATGGTGGAGCGCCTCTGGCACCCCATCTCCTATCTTGCCTTCCCGCTGTCCGGTGCAGCATTCATGGTCGATGCCCTTCCCCCAGCCGCCCGCAAGTACGTCCTCTATGTGCCGATGGTGAACGGCGTCGAGATCGTCCGCGAGGGCTATTTCGGCGAGCAGGTCCGCGTGCATTACGATTTCTTCTACTTGCTCGCCTGCTGCGTGGCCCTAACCTGGCTGGCGCTGTCACAGATCGCAGTGATCAACCGGGAGGTAACGCCCGAATGATCGAGGTCGAACACGTCCACAAGATTTACCCCACCCGCGCCGGCGATCGGGTGGTGCTGAAAGACGTCTCGTTCAACCTCGACCGAGGGGAGAAGCTGGGCGTGCTGGGCCGCAACGGCGCGGGCAAGTCCACCCTCGCCCGCCTGGTCAGCGGGGCGGAGCGCCCCACTTCCGGCCGGATCGAACAGGGCATGTCCGTATCCTGGCCGCTGGCCTTCGGTGGCGCGTTTCAAAACGCCCTGACCGGCCTCGACAACGTCCGCTTCATTAGTCGAATCTACAAGCAGGACTACCAGCGTAACATCGATTTCGTCGCCGATTTCACCGAGCTAGGCCTCTACCTGCGCGAGCCGGTGCGCTCCTATTCGCAGGGCATGCGCGCGCGCCTGGCCTTCGCGGTCTCGATGATCATCGAGTTCGACTGCTACCTGATCGACGAAGTAAGCGCGGTGGGCGATGCCCGCTTCCACGAACGTTGCGAGGTTGAACTGTTCCAGAAGCGCGCCGACCGGGCGATGCTCATCATTTCCCACGATCCAGAATACGTGCGCAAGCATTGCGGCCGGTTCGCCGTCCTCCATCAGGGCGACATGGCGTTCTACCCAGACTTCGAGCAGGCTTACGACCGTCACTTGCGCATCCTACACGGAGAGCCGTGACGAAGCGCCGTTTTTCCGGGGCCGACGTCGCCGCCCCCGGTTCATTAATATACATTTCAGGTTTTGGAATGGCGTCCCTTGAAAGAACGAACGTCCCCGCGTCACGCACCGGCTGACATCCCCAGGCAAACCCGCTACTGTCGCTTCAGCCGTGCCGATACTGCATCGAAGAGGCCGTGATGAACGCAAGCCCACCCGCGCTGGAACTCGATTTTACCCGTCCCGAACCGGCATCACCCGATCTTCTCCTCGCCCTCGAGGGGTTTTCCGGAGCCGAGCCTATCGGTCGCTGGACCGATGGCGAGACCGCCCGCATCGTCCTAGCTGCCGACCCGGCGCGGCCCCGCGACCTGCTGCTGGTGCTCAGCGGCTTCCCCTTCGTCGCCCCGACATCGGCGCGCAAGGCATCACCATCACCGTCAACGGGGTGCAGGCTGCCGACTGCAGCTTTTCCCACCACTTCCGGCACGAACGGATCGAGGCCGCGGTATCGCTGCCTGCAGGCGACGCTGAAGCGCCGCTGGAAATCGTACTCAGCATCCGCAATCCCGGCCAGCCTTCACGCTACGGCATAGGCGACGACGGGCGCAACCTGGGGCTGCTGCTGTCCGGCTTGACGGTCCAGGTCGCCGCCCCGCGCGACAGCGACCCGTCGTCCAACCCCTACCGCGGATTGCCAGCGCACCAGTTCTGGCGCCGTTCAATCTCCGCCGTCGAACACCACCGGGTCGACCCCGTCACGCATACCCGCTTCAAGATCGGCAAGAATGCCCGCGTTGGCACTGCGGGAAGCTGCTTTGCGCAGCATATCTCCCGCCGGATCATGGCATCGGGCTTCAACTACTTCGTGACCGAGGCGGGAGACGGCATCGACGAGATGCAACGCAGCAAGCGCAACTACGGCACTTTCTCGGCCCGCTACGGTAACGTCTATACGACCGTGCAGTTGCTCCAGCTGTTTGAGGAGGCGTTCGGGCAGCGGGTACCGCACGATCGCGCCTGGCCCCAACCCGGCGACCGCTTTATTGACCCCTTCCGTCAGCAGATCGAGCCGGACGGCTTCGCCGATGAGGCCGCCGTCATCGCCGATCGCGACCGGCACCTCGCCGCCGTGCGCCGCTTGTTCGAGGAAACCGACGTCTTCGTCTTCACGCTGGGGTTGACGGAAGCATGGCGATCACGCGAGGATGGTTCCGTATTCTCCGCCGCACCCGGTGTTGTGGGCGGAACTTTCGATCAAAGTCGGCACGAATTCGTCAACTTTGACCTTGCCGAAACATACGGTGCGCTGGAAACCTTCTTGGAGAAGTTTCACGCCCTCAACCCAGGCGCGCGGGTGCTGCTCACCGTCTCGCCGGTGCCCCTGATCGCCACGTACGAGCCGCGTTCGGTCCTCGTCTCCACTACCTACAGCAAGTCGGTGCTGCGCGTGGCCGCAGAAATGGCGCTCAAGCAGTTCGATTGGGTGGACTATTTTCCGTCCTACGAGATCATCGCCGGCAGCTTTTCGGGCGGGCTCTATTACGAACTGGACCGCCGTGAAGTGAATGCGCTGGGCGTTTCGCACGCCATGCGTTGCTTCATGCAGAACTACATCGAAGGCCACGACCCCAAGGTGGCGGACGTCGCCCCCGAAGCTGTGCGCAAGGCTTCCGCCATCGGCATCGTGTGTGACGAGGAAATCATGGACAGCGCAAGGGCATGAACTCTTCCATGGAACAGTGGCTCGTCATTTCGAACTGCCAGACCTTCGGCCTTGCCAACTGCTTGCAGGCGCAGGTTTCCGACGTGCAGGTCACGGGTGTGGACACCCTTCTGTTCAATTCCGATCCCGATCGCTTCAACGCGGCGATGGACAAGTACAGCACCCTTTTCATCGCCGACGGCGTGAAGGGTGAAATTGCATCCGCGCGGATCGACGCGATCCCGAATCACGTCGCTCTGCCGATGATCACCTGCCGGGCATTCCATCCCGATCTGATCTACCTACAGCACGATGGACGGCCCGTGGTCGGCCCGGTGGGCGATTATCACTCGGCAATCGCTTATGCCTGCTTCCGCGCCGGGATGAGCGTTGCCGACACCGTCCCGCGCTTCAACAGCAGCTTCCTGGAACGCTGTGGCTACACAGCCATGTGGCTGCCCGAACGCGACCGCCTGGTGGAGGACTTGGCCCGCTTCGGTCTCGACATAGCCGCGCCGATCCGGACATGGGGGCGGAACGAAGCGTTCATGTTTAGCATAAATCATCCGCGCATCCACGTCCTACACGACATCGCGGCCGAACTGCTGCGCTCCCTGGGCCGCCTGCCGTTTCCCAACGGGATCGTGCCGCACGACAACCTCGCCACGGGTGCGGCCTTCGCGGTCTACCCGGAAATCGCGGACGCACTAGGCGTGGCCGGAAGCTATGTTTTCAAGGACGTGGGTAACTATCGCCCCGTCGATCTCGAAAGCTTCGTCGCGGGCTGCTTCGCAAGCTACGAGCGAATCGGCCCGATCGCTATCACGCCGCATCCGCAGTTCGCTCAGCATGTCGATTACGTGGCCGCGCTGCTCTGATGGCTGTCGAAGCCGCCGGATTTTGAAAGATCTTCTCAACCGTGACGGCCCGGGTTTTAGATCCTCTATGCGACCACGCGATATCAGCCGCCCATCCACCAGATCTCGGCCTCGGCGACGAGGAAAAGACGGGGCAGCCGTTACTGGGGGCTTGTCTGAATCCGTCATCCCGGCAAGAATGTCCAAGCTGCCTGAAACGGGTCTGAAAACCGGGCATCCTCTCCGGCGATGCCGACCTTGTGCGACCGCCCGAATCAAAGGCCAGAAAAACCCGGAATCAAGAAACACAGTCCAGAGCTTCCCCTGCGGTGCGCAGAGAACACATCTCCAAGATCGCGCAGGAGATGTGATAGAGCGAGCTACCCGGGGCGAGTTCCTCAATGAAACTGCCATCTTCGTTCATCTTGTCGCGCCACAAGTGCTGCGCTTCGGGCAGTAAGTATTTGCGCAGACCGGTCCACGCGTCTGCGACTTCGCGTAGATCCTCATCTCTGCCGGTGCGATGATAGCGCGCGACCGCCACCTTGAGGCGCTCGGTCTGCGGCCAAAGGCGGGCCTTGCCGTTGACTACGCTGCCGTCGGTCAGCACTTCGTTGATCGCAACGCCACGCCGCGCATCGATGCCGTGGCGGCGGGCGAACGCGGTCATGGCGTCGGAAAGGGCGACGGCGTTTGGGGCGCCCGAGCGGGCCAAACGCTCAAACAGCCAAGCCCATTCGAAGCAGTGGCCCGGCTCAGCGATGCGGCCTTCGTCGCCGGGCGCGGGAGTCCAGTCCTCGCCGAAGTACTCCAGCAGCGCGCCTGATACCGGATCGACCAGCCGGGTCCGGCACAGTTCCGCCACCGCAAGCGCCGCATCGCCGAAGCGCTTGCGGCCGCTGGCTTCGTGCAGCGCGCTGAACGCCTCGAACAGGTGCATGTGCGGGTTCTGTCGACGCACCGACGGATCGACGATCTCACCCTCGCGAAAGCCGCCTTCCGGATGCGACCAATTCGCCTCGATTGTGTCGAGCAGCGCCTCGGCTTCGTCGAAGAAGGATTCCTCTCCCAGCGCGCCGCCGGCCGTGCCCAGCGCGAAGAGGACGAAGGCTTGGTCGTAGAGATCCGCCCTCGCGTCGAGCACGGCAGCGTCATGGTCGAGGCGGTGGACGTAGAAGCCGTCGGAGCGCTTAGCCTTGGCGATGAGGACGCGCATCGTCTCGTCCACTAGCGCGCGCCACGGGCCGGTCCAGCCCGCCCTACCCGCCGCGACCATAGAATAGATGTGACGCGCCTGCACGAAGGTGCGGAAATATTCGCCGTTGGGCACGCCCTCCAGTGTCATCCGCTCGGGGAAGAGGGCGGACGCAGTGCGCCCGCAGCTACTCCACACCGGCGCAGCGATGTCGACCAACCAGGCACGGGCTTCCTGTTCAAGTTCCATGATACGCTGCTTCATGTCGTGACTTTCTGGCTGACAAGATGGGGGGCGACGAAGTCGCGCAGGTTTCCACCTGCGAACTTGTGTGCCGCGATGCCTACGGCGCGCGCGGCGGCAAGATCGGTGTCCTGATCGCCAACGAGGAGGCTGGCCGGGATATCGATCTCCCAGTGTTCCATGAGGTCAAGCAGCATGCCCGGTTCCGGCTTGCGCCACGGATGAACGTGGCTGTACTGCTCCACGGTGCCATCGGGATGATAGGGGCAGAAGCGCCAGTCGTCGATGTGTGCGCCCTGCGCGCGCAGCTGCGCATTCATCCAGTCAAACAACGCGCTCACGTTCTCTACCGGATAGTAGCCCCGGGCAACGCCGGCCTGGTTGGTGACCACGAAGACGTAATAGCCCATGTCGTTAGCCAGACGAACGGCCTCGATCGCACCGTCGATCCAGCGGAAGCGGTCGGTCGTGCCGACATAGCCTTCGTCATGGTTGAGCACGCCGTCGCGATCGAGAAACAGCGCGGGCCTGTGGCGCTGCGCGGGCACTTCGATCTGGCTGCGTTCGTAGGATTCCGGCACACCGATGTCGAGGAAGTACCCCTCGAACCCGCGAGCTCGTAGCTTGCCCGCCGCCGCCAGGCGAGGCAGCACGTCCTGCTCTATCGAGAAGCGTTCGCCCAGTCCGCGCACATGATCGCGCGACAGACAATAGGCCCCGCCGTTGACGTAGTACGGCGCGACAAGCGCCTCTCCGCGGGGCACGACCGCTCTCACCTGCCCGTCGGCCGCAAAGTCGATGGTTTCGTAACGGTCCGCCAGCGGCACTGCCCGCACCGCGAGCGAAGCGTTGCTCAGGCCTTCGCCCACGACGTCGGCGCTGCACAGTGCGTTCCAATTGCAGTCGAACCAGGTGTCCCCGTTCAGCAGCAGGAATCGCTCGTCCAGCACCGGCAGCGCATTGGCTACGGCGCCCCCAGTACCCAGCGGCTCAGGCTCCACCACCACATCGAGGGTGTGCCCCTGCGGCATGCGGGTGCGCAGGGCGTCGACGAAATCGAACACCCGTTCGGACTTGTAGCCCGCGAGCAGCAACACCTTGCGGAAGCCCTGGCGCCATGCCTCACGAACCAGCAGTTCGATGAAGGGTGTGCCGCCGACGGGCAGCAGCGGCTTGGGCGTCTCGCGGGTCAGGCTACCCAGGCGGGTACCCAGCCCGCCGAGCAGGATCGCACATTGATCGACCATCAGCGGCACTCCCCCGCGCTTACCGGTCCTAGCGTCATTCCGGAACCACCCAAGCTTCCACGCCTTCGAACGTCAGGCGCACCGCGCTGGCATTGCCGCCCGCGTCGTCGAGCGCTTCGATCAGGTGATGGCGCCGCGACGGATTGGCGAGCAGCATGATGAAGCCGCCACCGCCCGCGCCCGATACCTTACCTCCCCACGCGCCATTGCGCATCGCCACGTCCAGCAGGCCGTCGATGGTGCTGTTGGAGATGGTCGAAGCGGTGTTCTTCTTGGCCTGCCAAGCCTGCTGCAGCACGTTGGCGGTCTGCCGGATCTGGCCGCCCAGCAGCATGGTCTTCATGCGGGTGGCGTGTTCTTTGATCTCGTGCATCGAGACGATGGTCTTGTCGTCCATCTGCTTGAGGCCAGACACCTGGTCCTCGATGATCCGCGCAGATTCCCGCGACTGGCCGCTGAAACAGATCACCAGAGAGGATTCGAACTCGTTCAGACAATCGCGATGCAGGCGCAGCGGATTGACGATGACGCCGACGCCGCCCTTTAAAAATTCGATGAAGTTGAACCCGCCGAACGCCGCCGCATACTGATCCTGCTTACCGCCTAGCATGCCTAGCTGGACGCGCTCTATATCATAAGCCATCTCAGCAATCTCGTAAGGACCGAGCGGCAGCTTGAGCGCAAGCGCGAATGCCTCGATCAGGGCCACTGTGAGCGCCGAGGACGCGCCGAGGCCGGATCCCGCCGGAACGTCGATCGTGGTGGAGATGGTCAGCGGCATCGCCTTGCCGTCGTTGTACCGCTCCATCATCACCTTGTAGGTGGCTCGGTGCAGCACCAGCCCTTCGCGGATGCTGAAATCGAGTGTGGCGGGCAGTTCGTCCTCGCTACCCAGGTCGTCGGCGCGCAACACGATGCGCCCATCGTCCCGGCTTGCCAGGTGGGCATAGGCATAACGGTCGATGGTAGCATTGAGCACGACGCCGCCGAAGTCGTCACAATAGGGCAGCAGGTCGGTGCCCCCCCCCCCCAACCCCAGACGCAACGGCGCACGCGCGCGGACGTTTCGGTGAATCAGCCGTTCGAACATTTCATCTTCTCGTTTTCGATCCAGAAAAAAATCAGAGCGGGACGCCCGCCATCTTAAGCAACTTGCGCACCGGCCAGCGCCGCATCGCGCGCTGGCGAGAGACCAACCCATCAAGCCCCACGAGGTTGGCATCTGCGGCCCTACCCTCTGCACTGAGGCTCAGGCTGTAGATGATCGCCGCCTTGCTGCGTCCGGCGTCCAGCGCTTTCAGATAAGTCTGCACCCCGCCTTCGTCGGCTTCGCGCAGCAGCAGCTTACGATAGGCCATGCGCACGAAATCCTCGCCGTCGAGCGCCATCAACTGGTCGATCGTCAGGATATCACCTTCCGAGCGTGGCGCATGGCCGAACGCTTGCAGCACCGGTAACGGCGCAACATGCTGCGCGTTCGGCGCCGCCTGAGGAGCAGGCCGGCTCCATGCTTGGCGGCGCGGTTCCGGGGCCGCTGACAGTAGGGCGTCGGACAGCGCAGTAAGCGGTCCGAAACGATCGACGAAACGCGCATGGTCCTGCGCGAAATGCGCGAGTTCGGGCAGAATGTCGCGCACCTGCCCCGCCCGCAGTGCTGCGATCCGCACTGCATCGACGACATCGGCAGGGCCCAGTCCCCGCGCGCGCGCAGCGGCGAGCACGGCAGCTTCCTGCACGTCCGGATCGCGACCAAACAGCACGGCGAAGGCCGTTTCGGGCGAAGATGCGGGACGCCACTGCCCGGTATCGTTCCGATTCGAATACGGCAATTCCGCTAGACGCTCCACCGCCCAGCCTACGAAGGCGGGCGACAGCGCGACTTCACCCCGCAGCGTCGCATAAAGCACCAGCCGGGCAGCCAGCAGGTCCGCGCTGCCGGGCTTGACGGATACCGGCGTCTGCCCGAAGTCGGCAAGGAGCAGTTCGGCCGGCGTCGCTTCGCGCCCCAGGAACGCCGAGACCCCCGCAGCCAGGCCAGCGCCTGGAAGTGCCGCCACCGCATTGACCTTGCCCGCGATCGTGCGCTCTTCCGTGCATGGCCGCCTTGCCAACCCAGCACGCAACGCCAAAGTGCGGATCAGTTCCAAGTGCACCTGCGGATCCTTAGCCCGGCGCAGGCCGGCCTCGGAGAGCAGCAGGCGCAGCAGCGCACGTTCACGGCCATGCCGTCCCTTGAGCAGCGCCTGGAGCTTTACCCGCCCGTCCCGCGAGGGCACCTGCCCGGTCAGGTCGAGGCTGGCGGCGTCGAGGAATTCGTCATCCTCGTCAATCAGCAACGCCCTGTCCACCGCAGCTTCGGAATCGAGCTGGTCGATCACGCGCAGCTTCCAACCGATCGTGGGCAGCGAAATCTTGTCCGCATAGCCCGCCGGGAACCTGCGGCGCAGGCCCGCCTCCAGGCGCGCGCGATACTCCTCGCTGTTGACGGCACCTCGGAGGTACGTCGTGCGCAGCGTCGCGCGCTCGTCGAAGGGCATGTGCGCGTCCACTTCGCCCGGCCCAGGATCGCGGAACAGCAGGTCGGTGTAGATGGCTTCATGAAAGGCGGGATAAGCCGGAATCTGCATGAGCCTGCGGAACCGGGTGCGCCATTCCTTCGCGAAGCTCGGCGGAATATAGGCGGTTGTCTCTAGATTGCCGGTGACGGCATCGTTGACTAGGCGCACCGGCAGGGCTTCGGGGAAAGCAGCCATGAGGTTCAAGGCGACCTCGGTATTGGACCAGTCCGCCCGTTCCGCCCTGACCAGCCATCGGGCCATCTCGTCCTCGCCGATCCCCGGGATCGCCGCCGAAACGAGATGCTCCACCAGCTCGTCTCGGTCGAACTGCCGCAACAGCGACAGCGAGGCGAGGATGCCGAGGCGGGCGCGATAGCTCGTAGCCGTGCCCGATCGCTCCGGAGCACCCACCTTCTCGGTAACGAGCGCCGCGATACCGTCCACGAAGGACTGCCAGGTCGGCAGCTCCAGCGTCTCGATCTCGGCTTGGAGCGCCAGCACGGCGTCATCATCGAGCAGGCGACGCACAGCGTCTTCCAGCGCCTGGCCGTCGCGCGCTTCGACGCGTAACTGCCCCCCGGGCGCGAGGTCAAGGATGCTGGGCAGATCGGCCGTGACGATGCACGGCACACCCAGCGCCAAGCTTTCCACCGGCGGCGAACCAAAGCCCTCGGCCACCGACATGTAAATCGAGGCGCGGCAGTGCATCAAAAGATCGCGCAGCTCTTCGTCCGCCGGGCTGTCCACCCAGCGCAGCCACGAATAGCGCTCGAAAGCGGCTTCCAGCTCCGCCTTATCGGCAGGCTCCAGCCAGCCCATACGGCCCGCGAAGCACAGGCGCGCATCGTGGCCCTGCGCCCGTAGTCGTTCGAATGCGCGCAGGATGTGCAGCGACTGCTTACGTGGCTCCAGCGTGCCGACGACTAGAAATTCGGAAGAACCTGGCGCGGTCTTGCGATAAGTGCGACCCAACCCGTCGGCGCCCGGAGCGATCACGCGGTACGGTCGTCTGTCACCGCGATTAATACGGTTTACGAAGACGTCGCGCGTGGTGGTCGATGTGAATATATTGTGTGTATACTTGCGCCGGTTCGTGAGTGACAGACTGATATTGTCGGCAGCCCGCCAGTCAATTGAGAAGAATTCGGAATGGGTCCACGAGAGGAAATCATGGCACAAATTGAAGATTTTCTCTGGTCGCGTCGCCGCCGCAAGACTGAAGAATTCAAGGTTCAGCGACTCTTCCAGTGAAATGACCGCCCGGCAGCATTCCAACGCCTGTTCGACGGAAATCTCGCAGATGATGCGGTTCCGGGCGGACAGCATCGCGATCCAGCCCGGACTGGGATCGATGTCGAGATCTGCGAACTCGTTCGAGAGGACACGCAACACGTCGTCGCTGTTTTCGAACAGCTCGCGCACGCTTTCGAAGAAGTCAGGATCGAGGATCCCGATCCGATCCAGGCCCAGCTCTACGAAAGGGATGGTATCGTCGATGTACGGCCAGCGTGTGCTGAACTCATAGCAAACGCGCTGGATGCCTGTGCGGATCGGGTAGGACACGAGGTTGTTGAAGTTGATCAGGAACTTGTCACGGATCAACGCCTGCGCGAGGCTGGCGGAAGTCATGTCGTTCATCGTCAATCCCGCTTGCCGAACAACATCGACAGCAGATTGCGGGCATAGCGGCCGAAATCGTGCTTGACGGTGAAATCCTCCCACCCGGGTCCGGGCCGGTCCTCATAACTTCTCGCGGCGATCATCTCGGCCAACTGTTCGGCATAGATCGTAGGAGACGCCTTGTCGTTGACCCGCCGCACCAGCGGCGGCGCCTCGATCGACCGCGCGAGGTTCTCGGACGCCACGCCATGCATCCCCGCCGACACCGCATCGAGCAGCGCGCCGGACACCTGACCAAAGGGGATTTGCCGAATTTGCAGCACGATATCGACCGCCTTCAGGTGCTGGATATAGTCGGCGTCTGAAACCGCGCCCTTGATGACGACATGGTCCTGCAGACCGTACTGCTCAATCCGCTCACGCAGTTCGTTGTCCAGCGACTTGTCGACCGGACCCACGAACAGGAACTGGAAGTCGATGCCCCAGTCCAGCAGTTCCTTCATCACGAACAGGCACTGCTTGGCGCCCTTCATCATGTGCACTTCGCCGAAGGATGCGATGCATGGGCGCGAGGGTATTATACCCAGCGCCAACTTGGCCTGCAGGCGGGCTTCCGGAGTCAGTTCTGATGGCTCGAATGGATAGGACATGCCTAACGGAAAATAATTCACATCAATCCCATACAGGTTGTGAAGCACCGCCGCCGAGGTCGGACTGTGCACGATTGTCGGGTTTGCGTGCCGCACAATCTCGCGGAGGAACGGTCGGCCATATTCGATGAGCTTGCCGATGACCTTCCCGGGGTCGGATGCATCGATCGGCGCCCCATGTTCCTGTGAAAGGATCGCGCTAAGCCGCTTACGTCCGTAACGTTGACTAAGGAAATCGACCATGTGCGCGTCATGCAGGATCAGTGTCCCGCCATGCTCGCGCATCATGTCGAAGATCTTCAGGTACATCGGATGATTACCGAGGACGTAGACGATCCCGTCGTAACGATCTGCCTCGAACGTAGCGTCCAGCCGATAAACCGCGTTCATGCGGGCGCGGTGCGCGGGCAGCATGTTGCTATCGGTCCAGATATCGAGCTGCGCGATTTCCGTCAGCGCCAACGCAAAGTTGAGCGAGGATTGCGGCGGACCGCCTTTCTGCGGGACAAACGGCGTGACCAGCGCGATCCTGGGCCGCTCAGGCACGGCGGCCACCGGCGCTGATGGCGCGGCCGTCAGCACCTGATCCCAGAACGCGGCATAATCCGGCGCGAACAACGGCTCCGTGGTCCCGGAAGGGAGCGCTGCCAGTTCACCCAGATCGTGGACCTGAAGCGTCTTCCCCACAGCTACGCAGCGTCCGCCGAGTCCCAGCACTTCGGGCATCGACAAGGCCTGCGATCCACCCGCGGCGGGAACCAGTACGGCCAGCGACCGGGCGGCGATCCGCCCAAGCAGGGCTGGACCGGGGCGCAGCACAGACACTTCGGGCGCATCGACCGCAGCACTTTCGCCGCAGACCAGAATGCGCGCGGGATTGCGCCGCGTCAGCCCGAGGACCGCGCGCATGATGTCCTTGTCCATCGCCAGCGCGCCATCGACCGCCAGCACCGGCTGGTCACCGGCAAAAAGCGCCTCTAGCGACGCCTTGTACAGCCCGGTGCAGGGCGCGCGGAGGCTTTCATCAGCGGCGGCGGGAAGGGACACCGTTGCCGAGGGACCGCCCTCCGCCGTATCCTCGCTCACCATCGGACGCATACGCAGTTCCAGCAACTGACTGACGCCTTCCCCGTCGCCCTGTGCGACAGGACCTCGATCGGCAACGGCCAACACCCGCACCATGCCGCGGATTGCGGGCTGCACCATGTCGCGCAGGCTGACATCGTCCATCCCCACCGGCTCGATGACAAGTACCGCTTCGCGGCGGAACGGCGCGTAGCGGACAATGCCGATACGTAAATCGGCGAGTACCTGGGGTATCGGCCGCACAGGATCGGCGTACATCTGCACCGTCCGCTCAGCCAATACAGAATCAGGAATACTTCTGATTATCGCAATAAAGATCCGATCAAGCGGACTGTAATGCGCAGCATGTTTTTGCAACCGGCGTATATCAAATATTATACGCTCACTCATTTTTGCAAAGCCCACAGAAAGTTCATCAACTTCACTTCTTTATTTGTTATCACAAAACTGCAATATAGATATTCTCTAGATGCCGGCGTCTCGCGAACCGCAGATCGTTTTCACCCCTTTGAAATGCTGGTTGGGCAGCCTCATGTTTGCGCGATTGCCACACAATTTTGATCTCAACAACCGACTTGATGGCTTTCGGACGCTGCGAGGATCGATATCCTCGACGACGGCGATCTATCCACCTTCGTCGCGAAATCGGTGACGCCGTGGCAACGGCGGTCGCTGTGAATGGTTTTCTCACCGAGACAGATGCCAACTCACTCTATGCGATCCGGCGTTCAAAACTTCCGTGCGGCCTGATCTTCCATGGGGCAGCGCTACCGTCACGAGGACGGTTTCGCAGAATTATACTGTAGCATTCCGGAACGGATGTCTCTTCTGTGCCGCTCACGATGCCGGTCCTAGCGCATATATCTGTGGGCATCGCCGCTGGCGGAGACGCAAATGCAGGTTTTCGTGCTGGCCAGGACGAGAGGGGTCTCAACTCCGCCCATGGTGACCACGAGTGCAAATTTTCGTTGATTCGCATTCGGTTCCTGAGAGAGAATTCATGTGCCACTCCCCCGCGAGGAGATGCTTTCACTCCGAGGATCACACCGGTTGAGCGAAATTTCTAAGCGAATCGGGCGGTATCGAGGATAGATCGATCACCAGATTGTCCAGTATCGATGCTGCGAACTGGCCAGCAAACTCGTGAACGGGATCATGTCAATGAAGCTACTGTTCGCCGTCGCTCTGGCCATTTGCATGCCCTCGATTTCGTTCGCTCAGGTCGCCATTTCTGGCCTGCCTAGCGCGAACACCATGAGCGCCGGCGAAGTCGTACCCGTCGTACAGGGGGGCACCGCGAAGCAGGCTACGGCGATTTCAACCGCGAGGACCGTGACCAGAGGAGTCCGCTCTCCGACGTCCGCTGGCATCAGATCGTCCTCATCGACTTACTCGGGCGACAAGTTGCCAGGCCGAACCTATGCGATTGACGGAACGGCCGGCAGGGCCGCGTTCTCCGGGCTTAATACCAAGCCAGGATCTGCGCCCGTATCTCCTGTAAACGGCGAGCTTTGGAATACGGTTGCTGGCATTTACGGTCGCATCAACGGTGCGGACTTAGGCCCTCTGGCACCGCGAGCGCCGCATGAGGTTATGGCCGCGACATTGACCGCCGGCGTGGACCCAAGCGGCACGACAGATAGCACATCCGGGCTTTCCGGAGCGATTGCATCAGCGGCTTCGGGCAATTACGAACTCTATATTCCGTGCGGGACGTACAAGGTCACGAATGTCTCGATTTCTGGGTCGCCGGTGGTCAGAGGCGCATCGCAGGCGTGCGTGAAAATCGTCGGAACTAATGCGACGAGCGATGTCATCACACTTGCACCGCACGCCGGACCGGTGATTACCGATATCACAATTGATAGATCGGTGGTGGCCATCGCTGGGGCGGGTATAAATTCCCAAGACCTGGCACATCCGACGCTCGTCAACGTGACATCGCAGAATCAATACGTTGGCTTCAGGCTTGGGGCCACAGCTTGGGCGCGCTGCACGTTCTGTACATCGCAGCAAAACTATTCTGATGGATTTTACTTCACGGATACAAAAGAATTTCCTGCCGTTCAATGGCAGTTACTCAATCCTTTATCCCAGAAGAACAACGGATGGGGATACAACACGCAGCTTCAGTCAACAACCGGCCTCGACACGGGGCAAACGTTCATTACGGCTGGAAGCTTCGCCAACACAGCCGGGGGATTCCTTTTTGGAGGAGTACCAACCTCCGCGATGAACGACCTTATTATGCTCAACCCGTACTCATCCTCCGACGGGAACAACGGGTTTTTGTTCACACGGATGGGTCGATTCAATCAAATATCGAGCGTCTTCGCCGAACTCGCGGGGCAGACCCCAACTGGGCGCGGTCAAGCCACCTCCGCATCGAGCGTGGGGTTTGGTATGCTGTTCGACGGGACCGGGATATCGAACAGCAGCTTCAGCCTAACCAGTGCGGTTTTCAGTGGTAATAGCTGGGCAGGACTTTCGGTCGCTGCTGGTGCAGGCTTGAACTCTATCACCCTTACCAATGTGCGATCAGTCGGAAACGGTGCATCTGGTAACAACAATTCCGGCCTCCTGCTCATCGGAGCCAGCACGAAATATCTGATTTCTGGCAGCTATATAGCCGATGACGGGTTCCACACTCAGGCCACCGGCATCTATATGCACGACGGGGCAGTGGCAGCCAACGTAATCGCCAATGGCGTTTTCGCCCAGGGCACCAACGCTGCATGCAACATGGCGATCGGCGTGAAAGCAGCTGTCGTAGGGTCGGGTTGCTGATGACCAGACCCGACCGCCACCAGCACGCTGCGCTGATTGCAACAGGTAGCGGCGCTAGCTAGTCGTTGCGTCATCTGTCCTTCGCCTCACAGACATCGTGAGCGACGTCGGCGCTGAGCCTGTCGCTATTTCTGGTCAGGTTGCCACCAGCGCCTGACTATCAAAGTTACTTTTACGATGTTTGCCCTTACCCAAGTTCTACAACGTTACTTGATCAGGGTAACAATCGAGCTTGCGCGCTCTGATGGCCGGAATGCAGCTTTAAGTACGCGCTTTGCTAGTAAAAAACCGCGTCTACTGGCAATTTTGGGAACTGGGTGGCGGTAAAATAACTCTCGAATTTCGCTCTGCATCGGAAACACGCGATGGTCAGAAAATCCGACGGCTCGTCCATGTCCGATAATGACGTGCGGCGGCATATCTCGCTCAGTTACACCGAACAGCTTCATCGCCTCGATAGATCCGGGCGCTGTGGCATGACCTTCGCCCGGCTCGTGCGTAATCAGCACGCCGCCAGGTTTGAGCGACCGATAGGCCATCTCGATCGCGGCTCGCTCATCTTCGGAATGATGGAGGCAATCGAAAAAGATAACAGCGTCGAATGTGGCATCTATCATCATGCTCTCGTAGTCGGCACATACGAACGTTAAGTTTAGCTCCACACCTTGCCGAGCTTTATTTTCGCGGGCAAGTTCGATCATATCTGGTGCGATGTCTTGGCCTACGACCTCAAAGCCTCTCCGAGCTAAAAAGACGCTAGTCCATCCTCCCCCGCAACCCATATCTAAGATGCGAGCGGGTGGACTCGGAAGAAGATCCATAATTGTACCGATAGATGCAAGGTTAATTCCGCAGTATTCATCCGAAAACGGCTTATTTATGCTATGATAGCGTCCAGCGTCACCGGTTAATCTGAGATAGTCCTGTTCGGCTTGCTTGGACAATGCAATTCCATTCAGAGTGTATGCGCCGTGGCGGCATTTGCAATTTTTACGTTAGCAGCATAGGAATGTTTGTTCCAGCCTTAAGTGAACCGCCCCGGGTTCGTCGGAGGCTCCAAGGGTTAAGTTAGGCTGCCATGCGTTCGTCGTCGAGCATGGCGTAATATCGCTCCTCGGCTTCAGCGGGTGGGACGTTGCCGATAGGCTCGAGCAGACGGCGGTGGTTGAACCAGTCCACCCACTCGAGCGTGGCATATTCCACGGCCTCAAAGGATCGCCATGGCCCGCGTCGATGGATCACCTCGGCCTTGTAAAGGCCGTTGATCGTCTCGGCCAAAGCGTTGTCATAGGAGTCGCCGACGCTTCCGACGGACGGTTCGATCCCGGCTTCGGCGAGGCGCTCGGTGTACTTGATGGATACGTATTGGGATCCGCGGTCGCTATGGTGGATGAGACCGCCCCGATGGGGCGGCCTGCGATCGTGAAGCGCCTGTTCTAGGGCATCCAGCACGAAGCTGGCATGCGCCGTCCGGCTGGCCCGCCAACCAACGATCCGCCTGGCATAGGTATCTATGACGAACGCGACGTAGACGAAGCCTGCCCAGGTCGCGACATAGGTGAAGTCCGACACCCACAGCATGTTCGGCGCCGGGGCGTGGAACTTGCGATTGACGTGATCCAGCGGGCACGGCGTGGCCTTGTCGCTGATGGTTGTGCGCACCGGCTTGCCGCGGATCACCCCCTGAAGGCCCATTTCCTGCATCAATCGCGCGACGGTGCAGCGAGCGACGGCGAAGCCCTCTCGCTTCATCTGTCGCCAAACTTTCCGCACACCATAGACCGCGAAATTCTCGGTAAAAACGCGCGCGATCTCGGGCTTCAGATCCCGGTCGCGCCTCGCGCGTTCGGATAGCAGGGATGGATCCTGTCGCTGCGCGACATGCTGGTGGTAGGTGGATGGGGCGATCGGCAGAACCTTGCAGATCGGCTCGACCCCATAGGCCTCACGATGCTCATCGATGAAGGCGATCATTTGCGGAACGGGCGGTCGAGCTCCGCCTGAGCAAAATACGCGGATGCCTTGCGGAGGATCTCGTTGGCCTGCCGCAGCTCGCGGTTCTCGCGCTCCAACGCCTTCAGCTTCTCCGCGACATCTGTCGGCACGCCGGCCCGCTTGCCGCTATCGACCTCAGCCTTTTTCACCCACTCCAACAGAGTGTGCGCGGAGCAGCCGATCTTCTCGGCTATTGAAACCACCGCCGCCCAGCGTGAGGGGTGTTCCCCCTCATGCTCGACAACCATGCGTACGGCCCGCTCGCGGACCTCAGGCGAAAACTTGTTCGTCGTCTTGCTCATCGTGGCTCCACTCTCTCAGGAGATGGAGCCTCCGGCAAACCCGGGGCGGTTCACAGCTTCGCGCCCGAGGTGTCGACTAGCCCCGCGTCCGCCGCGGCCAGCGCGACCCGCCGATAAATTGCGCAGACGCCCTGGCGGGTAAGGGGGGTCTCACCAATCGTGTAGGTCACCGTCGCCTGCACCGCTGGCGTGCCGCGGAGTCGCCCCTGCCAATGCCGCGTATTGCCCGGGATCGCATGATAGGCCTGCGGTGGAACTGCCGCCCGCGCCCGGCGCCGGTCGATCCCGACCCGCCGAAACAGTGGTCCGGCCTCGATCCCGCTCTGCACCAGCCACGCCTGCACGCGGCGCATGGTCTCGGGCGATAGCCACGCCCAACTGCCCTGCCCCTCCTGGTCGATCTTGGAGCGCGGAATGGCGAGCAGACCGGAGCCGTCGGCCTGCGGCTCGAGATGCTCGACGGCTGCGGCGGTCAGTTCACTGACGCGCAGGCCCGCGTCATAGCCCAACGAGAGCAGCGCGGCGTCTCGCAGCCCCTGCGCGTCGCCGCTGCAGGCGCCGAGCAGCGCGGTGATCGTAAACCCCGTGATCTCGCCTTGCTCGTCGAGCGGACCGCCATAGCGCAGCGGCGCCGCCTGACGCTGCACCGCACCCTTCCGGCGGCGGTTGGCGCGCAGCGCATTGCGCACCATCGGATGATCGGTCGGCAGGCCGTCCTTGGCGCCGAGCCCGACCAAGCGGTGGGCGCTGGCGATGCTCGCCATGCGCCGCGACAGGGTTGCCGGCTTTTTGTCCTGCGCCTCGAGGTGACGCAGGTATAAAACAAGATCCTCCGGGTCGGCGGGGAAGAGAGCTCGCTGCTGTTCGATGCACCAGCTCACGAAACAATCGAGGTCGGCGGCGATCGCGGCCTTGGTGGCCTCGGCCATCGCCTCGAGCGCAGTCTCGACACCTAGCTGGCTGACCGGAGGAAAGTCGGATGGCAGAGCCGCGGCGATCGTGCGGAGCAGCCGGGCGTCGATAGGCTCGGCCGAACCGCGCTTCCGCCGCTGCGGCAGGGCGCGACCGTCGAGCTGGTGGACGACGATTTCGCCGGCGACGCTTTCGGTCATACGATCGCTAGCTTGACCAGCATGGCTTCCTCGAACGAGCGGAACTGGACGAGGCCGCCCATAGGGCCTTCGGAGTGGACGGCCACAGGATGTTCGAACTGGCCCTCGCGAACGCGCCCGAGCAACGCGGCAAGCTCCTTCGCCGACAGGCTGAACAAGGCCGACGTTTCCCCACAAATCTGCTTCATCAGCCTTCAATCTCCTTCGTCGGCCGACAAGATCAACCGCGGTCCTCTTTGCGCCTGTTCTTACCATAATGTTCTATTATGGAAAGTGCGGTCTGAACGTGTAGCGAGATGCCTAGTAATCTGATGATTACTGGGCATAGTACCGACGTGATGGAAATTGGACCCGCTACAACTGCCGTCGCTCACGCGCTCGGCCGGTATGAGGGTGCCTGGCAATTCGCCGGGGCAGATCTTCGGCGCGCCGCGGCTATCTCGCTGATTTCGCGGGCGTGGGACGTGTTTCTACGCGACGCTGGCGCCGGCGAGGTCGGGCCAGCACACAAAGCCGCGCCTGCGCAGCTGCTGCTCAGTGAGGACCCCCGCCGCGACGCTATGCTCCTGTGGCTGGCCGATCGCGCCATCCCGTCGATCGCCGACGCGGCTGGCTGGCTTGTGCGCGCGGTCGGTGCGACGCGCCGCTTCCGCGCCGACGAAGGCGAACTGCTCGCGGCGGCCTGCGATGCCCTCGCAAATCCTCATTCCTCCGGTGGACCCATCGCTCGAGCTATCAGCGGCGCGGCCGTCGCCCCTGCATACGCGATGACCTTGGCCTCCGTCATCGACCAGCTCCGTCTCGATCCGGCCTTTGCCGAAGATGGCGGATCGGAGGCGAGCGTCTCGCTGCCCGGCCTTCCCCACCGCCATTTCGTGGCGCCCGATCCAGGAGCAGCGTGGGCGCTCAACCTCGCTCTGCTGACGGCAGCCTCACCACTCGGGCGACCGCCCGTCGCTGGTTTGGTCTCGCGCGCGCTGTTCCGCTCCGATCTCGAGCCGGAGGAGATTGCAACCGCGCTCCTGCAAGGCGTATCGTCTGCTCTCGCTGCCAGCTTTCAACGATTAGAGCAAATCCATGTAGATCTCGACCGCGGTGGGCGGGCGCTCGCTCACCGATCGCGCAATTCCAAGGCAAGAGAGGCATGGCTGATCGTGCTGTCGCTCAATGCGGTCAGTCGTGCTCAACTCGCGCGCGGATTGGGCCTGTCCCGCGCCGGTGCCGACATTCAGGCACTTGCGCTTGCCGATGCGGGGCTCGCTACTCTCGCCACGGGTGGCAAGATCGCCTGGTCTCGAGGCGAGGCAGTGCGCGACACCGCGCACGCATCACTCGACCGGGGCCCCTTGGGCGACGCGGTATCAGACCTCGATGCAAGCCTCGCTGAAATCGATCGGCTGCTCGCTCGCACCACCCGCTAGCGACGGTCAGGACCACCATGAACTCGGCCGTCAGCCGCTCGGCATCACGGCCCATCAGAGTCACCTCGGCGCGCAACTTCCTCGAAGGCTGCTGTGCATTATTCGTACATTCCACGGTAGCGGTTTGATGAGCAGCGGCATGAAGCCGTTAGCGTCGAGATCAACGCGATCGGAACAGCCCATGCGAGGCGAATGTCGCCGGGACCAAGCCGCCCTCCCCTGATCTTCTCGCGTTCCAGCGTGGCGCTCCGGTTCCCGATCTTCAACCTTGATCTAACTCGCTCGGATCGCTGTAGCGATCGCGGATTCCCGTAAAGGAAGCTTCAACAGGGTCGCAAGCCCACTAGCCGTTGCGCTTCCGGCTCCAGACGTTGTGAATTCTCAAAACCAGTTCCCCAAAATACGCGCTCGACACGGAGAAATGGCATAGATGCTTCCTACTGCTCGAATGACGGGGTTCGGGACGACACGTTATTCGGCCGAACGGCCAAAGGGCCGCTACACGATAGGCGGCCTACACAATGGCCACGTCTTCGTCGGTTACGATGATGGGCCGATAAGCTACCCCGATCCGACTCTCGGCCGTACCCCGCCTCCGCAGCGTCGCGGCGACATGGCGCGACGCTGCCTCGGGATCGGCGAAGGCGTGCCGCTGCGCCTGGCCGTGTGCGCCGATCCGCCCCCATCGCGTTTCTATAACAATCATACCGAATAGGTCGAGGCTGGCGGTAATGCTGTAGCGACGCCGGACATTTTTGGCCGGGTCGAACGCTACCAGCTCGATCGGATCGGGAAGTGATACGGCTGCGCCTTTCATGGCGCAAAATCTACAAAATCGGGCTCGCGAAGTCCGGCGATTTTCCTGAATCAATATCGGCTCACTGATTCATTTCTGTGATCACTCGCCCGGAGCCCGGCGTCTGCTGCTGTTGTCGAGAAGACTGATCCAACGCCGGCAGCATGTCGAAGCCGTCGGTACGATCCTAATTGGCCCACACCGCGCCGCGCACCAACGGCTCGGAAATGGCATTCACCAGTTCGTCCGGCGTATTAGGCCTAAACAATATGGCACGATCTTTCTAGTTATAGTATATAGATAGGATATCCATATCCTATCGTTTAAGGTAGCCGCCGCTCAAAAGACATCTACGCCCCGGATTCCCATTGTGCGAAGGCGGGGCTATCGTGCGGAGAGAGACGCTTGATGCACGCACCTACCCTCCCCCTTTCCTCCGACCTGACTCTGCCGGCGCTGGTCGCAGCAGCCGATACGCCTGCACAGATGCGCTTCCTCGAATTCTTCGCGGTCGCGATCCGCAACCCGAACACACGCCGCGCTTATGCCCATGCGGCGCGAGAATTCCTCGACTGGTGCGCGGCCCGCGGCGTCGTGGCGCTGACAGAGGTGCAGCCGCTCCACGTCGCTAGCTGGATCGAAGACCTTTACCGCGCGCGCTCCGCGCCCACGGTCAAGCAGCGACTGGCAGGGGTGCGGCATCTGTTCGATTGGCTCGTCGTCGGACAGGTCGTGCCGTTCAATCCAGCCTCGTCGGTGCGCGGACCGGCGCATTCGGTGCGCACCGGGCGTACACCGGTGCTCGACACGCGCGAAACCCGTGCGCTTCTGGATGCGGTCGACGTGTCGGCCGAGATCGGTCTGCGCGACCGGGCTCTGATCGGTCTCATGGTCTATACATTCGCACGGGTCGGTGCGGCGTTGTCGATGAAACGAGAGGATGTTTTCGTCCAAGGACGCAGGCTCTGGATCCGCCTGCAGGAAAAAGGCGGCAAGCGGCACGAACTGCCATGCCACCACCAACTCGAAGAGTATCTCTACGCTTATATCGAGACCTGCGGGATCAATGATCCGAAAGGCGCGCTGTTCCGCACCATCGCGCGCGATACAAAGCGGCTCAGCGAGACACCTCTCACCCAGCCCGACGCGTATGCCATGGTCAGGCGACGTGCCAAGGCGGCCGGGATCGAGACCAAGATTGGCAATCACACGTTTCGCGCAACGGGGATCACCACGTTTCTGACCAACGGGGGCACACTCGAGAACGCGGCATCGCTGGCCAATCACGCATCGACCCGAACCACGCAGCTTTACGATCGCCGGCGCGACACCATCACGCTCGCCGAAGTAGAGCGCGTGCGGATTTGAACGTGGCTATGAAGGGGCGCGATGGCGCACTTGCTAACACTCCAATACCCAGTGAGGCCGCGTCCCTGCCGCAATTCGGGGTCGGGCTATATTCATGCTGATGGCAGGCGCAATTGCTCGACTCAAGCGATTCACTTGCTTCGCTGAGGTTGTCGTGATGCGCGCCGGCTAGAGCGCCCCGTTGGTGAGCCGATGCCCCTCGCTTTATTCTAGACCGGATCGATTTTCGACAAATGAGCCACTATCTTCACCCACAAGAAGCGCCGCCCCAATCATCGCCCGCCAGGCGTCTGCACCGGTCTTTCCTTCCGCCGCTTCCAACATTGCAGGCGTCGGTTCGCACATCTCACGGATGATTCCAGCGGCATCGTCCGCATAATGGTGCCAGTCATGGCTTTTCCCATCGAGTTGAAGGATTATTTCGGCGACGCGCTGGACCATGCTTTCGGTCATATCGACTCCTTGAGTGGCGTATCGACGCATGTACGTGATGTGTGTTCCGGCACGTGTCGGGTTCCGCCCGCGCAATAAGGTTATCTTGGCCTTAAGCTAGGCAGGTGAACAAATTACACCCACGCAGGCCAAGATACGCGCGCACACGCGATTTTTACGCCTATCGGAACGACGGCTCTCCACCAGGTTCACCCTAAAAGCAGATTGCCCACTCCGTCGGGTAATGCAGAACCCTGCTTGGCTAGCAAGGTTGGCTGCCCGATCTATCGCCGGTTCCGCTCTATCAACCGATGCCGGCTACGGACACTAGCTTCTTTCGACAGCAGGTCGTGGCGAACCCATTCTGGTATGCGGGCAATCACGGCAGCGATTGTTGCTTTGAGTGTGTCGTCCATCGTTGACCTACGAGGGCATATCGTCCTTCCGGGCAACCGCGAAGCGCTAGCAGCCGAAGATAACAGATTGCGAGCATGTCGGCGGATTGCAGCCGCTGATCGAACGGGTGTCGAAGTCAGGACCAAAACAACGGCTCGCATCGTCCGACATATGTCGGACGATGCGAGCGAAAGGTCAGGCGTTTTCAGTAGCCTTGCGGCGCGTGCGCTTTGCCGGCGCGGATGCGGGCGCCGCGCTCGCGTCGCTGGTGGCAGGCTCTTCGTTAGCCGTTGCTGCGCCACCGCGGCCCTTGCGGCCGAGGCCAATCTTCTGCGCCATCGCACGACGCGCGAGCGAATAGTTCTCGGAGACCATCGGATAATCCGGACGCAGATTGTAGCGCTCGCGGTACTGCACGTCAGTCAGGCCATGCGTGGACAGATGACGGCGCAGCGTCTTGTAGGGCTTGCCGTCGATCATCGAGATGATGTGATCCTTCGAGGCAAGCGACTTGCGCACCGATACCGCCGGGGTGAATTCTTCCGTTGGAGCCGGTTCGCCGCTCGACGCGTCGTCTGCCGATGATCCTGAGCCAAGCTCGACAATCGTGCTGTGCATCGTGCGCAGGAACGCCGGGACATCGTCAGCCGAGACGCGGTTGTTCTGGTTGCCGAGCCACGCGATCGTCAGTTCGGTGGCGAGTTCGACGGGGTTCAGAGTTTCTTCTTCCATATCAAATATGTCCATATGTGTTGCTGCGATGTTTCGCTTCGACCAGGGGGATATCCGGTATCGGACACTGCTTCTGTGACGAAAAATCGCGATCAGCGCAAATCGTCATTTCTAAAATCATCTTCAAACGTACGCTTGCCGCGACGTCACCATAGCGTAAGCGACGATTCTTTGTCTTCTCCACGCAATTTGGTAAGGGCCTCGGCGAAGCTGCCAAAATGGGTCAGTTCCGGCTCGTGCCGGAATGACACTTTAAGCTGAATGGCGAGGTCTTGGTGAAACGGGACGTTGCGCCCTACTTGCATCCAACGTGTCCTTCAGACCATTCAGCCGCCCTGCAGCTTTTGATCAAACGAAATTGCGGGCAAATTCCGTAGCAGCTACCTCTGTCATTTTACCCTCCTTGGCATGAAGGATCTTACACACGCAAAGCGCGCATAGGCGCGTCGTGTGTGGGAGTTGCGAATGGCGACGGCGAAAGTTTCGCGCAACGCATCGGATGGACGATCAGGAAACATGATCCTGCTGCATCGCAGACAGCATTTCGCGGCGGAGTATCCCGTTGATCCGGCCCTAATACCCCTTGCCCTGTGATTTGAGCCAAGAAAGCCCATCAGCATCCACGCGGGCCGTGATCTGCTGCTTGACGGGCTTGTAGAAGCGTCCGCGTTCGGCGTTTCGCCAGAAGCTCTCTGTCAGAGGCGGAATATCGCTAAAGTCGATCTCGCTTTCGGGCTTCGCCGCCAGCGCCGCCAATTCAGTCTTTTGCGCGTCGGTCAACGACGGCAGGTTGGCCGGATCGACCTCGAAGCGCACGGTATCAGTGTCCTTCTTCATAACGTCGCCTTTCCTTTCGCTCGGCGCGACGCGCCGAAATGATATGGGTGACCTCGATCGGCTGTCCCTCTGTATCGTCCTCCGACACGGTATGCGCCACCAGAAGCAGTAGATGTCCTTCCACCACACCAGGGTCTGCCATCGCCGCTCGCCACCCTCGATGCGATCCTGCTCGGTAAACGCGAAAGGATCGAAAAACACGTGCGTCGCCGTCTCGAAACTGACACCATGCTTCTTGAGGTTGGAATCGGCCTTCGTCGCGTTCCGCTAAAGCGGATGCCCGTCATGACGGCGATATAATTATCGTTTTGTAATTACACACGGTGATGCGCTCGGCCCTATTCCGCCGCCTTCACTTCGATCGTGCAGCGCACCGGCTTCTTCGCTTTGGTGGCGGACTTGCGACACGCCCCAAGCGCATCGCGATTGTCCTTCACCAGATTGGCGGAGAAGACGATGGCGCGCCACCCGTCCGCATTGGCGGCGCGCATCAAATGCTGCCCCGCATCGAAGGTTGTGGGTTCGCCGAGCACCCGCATCGCCATATGCTCCGGCCATTGCCAGCTTGCCGGCATAGCGCGCGCGAGTGGCCCCGCCAGCACCGCATATAACACCAGCCCCAGCACCAGACAGCCCAGCCCGGTCCATAACAACCACCTGTTCTGCTCGTCCCTAAGCCGCGCCGCGCCGACCCGATTGCCCATGTCGCGCGCCACCCGGTCGATGCCTGCAACCGCCTCGGTGATCAGCCGCTGATCCTCGCGGCGCGCGTACAACGCCGCTGACACGATTTCCTTCGACATCTGCTCGGGGGTCAGCGCGAATATCGGACTTTTGTGCATCGCCTCGATCCGCCGCGCGAGCACGCCAAGCACCTCCTCGGTGCGCACCAGCGTCGGTTCGTAATCGGGGACACTCGGGCGCGCCATAAGCACTGCGATATCATCGCGAGCCAACGACACCTCGCCGCGCAGTCGATCGAACGCCTCGGCCGGATCGCCGCCAGCATCGTCCGCATATTCGTCCGCCATCATCACCTCCCTATCGGCTCATCCCAATCTCCCGGCCACGATCGAGTGTCAGGACCAGCTCGCGGCCGAGATCGCGGCCGATCTCTCTCTTCAGACCGAGTTCGGGGCGGCGATCTCGGAGCCGCACTTCCATCTGCGGATCGCGCTCCAGCCCTTTCACCAGCGCTTCCAACGCCCCGCTAGCGCGCGCCGCGCCCGCACGGTCACCAGCCTGCTCGGCGACACTGCGTTGGCGCTGCAGACCCTGCCAGTCCTCCACGAAGCGGTCGGCCCGCAAACCGGGATCGGCGCGAACACGCGCCTCATACGCCATCGCCTCGATCGCAGCCCTGGGAGCGCCCTGCGCCGCGTCGCGGATCTTCCAGGGATCACGCTCGAGGACGGCCGCGAAGTCGCGCGACGCTTCGGCGCGCAACGCGTCGAGCGCGCTCTGCGCCTTCGCGAACGCAAGCCGCTGATGTTCGAGCACCGGCATTCCCCCATCGCGCGCATCGATCATCACGACAGTCGAGCGCGACAGCCGTTCGACCGCGCCGGCAAAATCCTGCTCCGGATCAGGCTTGGCCGGCTGCGCCACTTTCGGCGTGGGCGAGGCTCTGAGCTTCAGCCCGTCGAACATACCGCGCTTGGGGCCAGGTATGTCGCCAGCGTTCGCGGGACGCTCCACCCTGGGACGGAAGCCATCGAACCGGCCCGGCTTCTGGGTACCCAAAGCACCAACTGGATTGCGCGACGGCCCGGCCGCGACGGGATCGAAGCCATGATGGCCCGTTTCCAGGGCGTTCGCACCGGGATCATCGGTGCCCGTTCGTGCTTTCGATAACCATTGTTCGCCCAGTCCCCGGCGCTCTGCGAATGCGCGTGCTTCCACTTCCCCATCGCGGGCATAATCGGATGCCATGTCCTTCGCCCGCTCACGCGACAGGGTACGGACCAGGCGCTTCTGGTCGGCGAAGTCGTCAAGGCCATAATGGAGCTGGACGCCGTCACGATGCCGCGACAGCGCCACATACGCGGAGTGACGGTCCATCCCCGGCGTCGCCAGCACATGCGCGCGATCGACCGTCACACCCTGCGATTTGTGGATGGTCGCGGCATAGCCATGATCGACATGGCCATAGTCCTTCAGGTCGAACGCGACGTCACGGCCGTCATCAAGGCGAACCGCCATGCCCAGCGCCGATACCCGCTCGACTGTCCCGAGCGATCCGTTCTTCACACCAAGCCCGCGTTCGTTCTTCAGGAACATGATGCGGTCGCCCGATGCGAACGCGCGCGCGCCTCGCTCAACCGACACGGACACGTCCTCGCCCAGCTCGCCCAACGCGCGTAGCCGGTCACGCGCGGCGAGGTTCAGGTCACGCACCTCGGCATTGGTGTGGGTGAGGATGATCCGGGTCTGTGTCCGATCCGCGATACGCTGCGCATCCCAATCGTTCACCAGCTCGGCCCGCGCCTGCTCGCGCGTGCCGGCCGCCCGCACCATACCGTTCCGCTCATAGGCGTGAACCGCCTCGGTCGTCCTGCCGGTCGCCAGCGCCTTGGTGGCATCACGCTGCCAGTCCTCGCGCTGGCGGCGAACCTCGCTGATCTCGGCTGCGCCGTGGCGCTCAGCGAGCGCCCGGAATGCCGCCCCCGCCTCGACCGCCTGTAGCTGCTCGGGATCGCCGACCAGCACGACCTTGGCTCCGGCCCGCTCGGCACGCGACAGCACGCGCTCCATCTGGCGCGTACCGATCATGCCCGCCTCGTCGATCACCAGCACATCATTTGAGGACAGCAGTTCGCGCCCCTGCTCCCACTGATACTCAAGGCTCGCGATCGTCCGCGAAGCGATACCGGATCCGCCTTCCAGACTCTCTGCCGCGATCCCCGACAGTGCCGCGCCGCGCACCTGGTAGCCGGCGCGCTCCCACTCATCGCGCGCAGCCCCCAGCATGGCCGATTTGCCAGTGCCAGCATAGCCGACGACGATGGCGACATCGCTGGCCCGGGTTATATGCGCCAGCGCGGCCTGCTGGTCCTCCCCGAGCACCAGGCCCTTACTCCCGGCGGCCTCTACCCCCCTCTGTAGCGATGCCGCCGGGAGACCATGCTCTGCCCGGTCCGACAAGGCATCGCCAGCCCGTTCCAATCGCTGCTCGACCGCGATCATCTCGCGCGACGTGAACCGCTCCTGCCCCTTCCCGTCCTTCCCCAGCGCCACCAGTTCAGGAGACGCGCGCACCGCACTCATCACCTGATCGAACTGATCCTTGCCATCGGAATGACGGTGCGCGAACACCGCCAGATCCCGGGTCGTGAACGTCGCCTGCATCCGCGTGATCGCATCGAGCGCGACCGTCGGCTCGGCGATGATCTTCGCGCCATTCTCGCGCGCGATCCGCACATGATCATCGGCGCGCTCGGCATCCTCACCACGCGCCAGGCGCCGCATCCCGGCCGGCCCGATCTTATGCTGCGGCTCCAGCGCGATGCCCTGCGCTTCCAGCGTGCGGTGATCGATCCGCGCATCGATATCAAGCGCGGATAGGCGCTCATTCACATGGTTCGCCCACGCCTCGCGCCACCCCTGCAAGAGCTCCGTCGCATTCCAGCCGCGCACCTTGGCGCCGAACCCGTCTGGACCAACCTCGCGCATCGACAACATCACATGCGCGTGCGGCTTGGGACTGCCGTCTTTCGCTCGGTCCCAATGCACGTTGAGGTCTGCGACCATGCCGCGATCGACGAACTGCGCCTTCACGAAATCGCGCGCGAGGCTGACGCCCTCTTCGCGGCTCATCTCGCGCGGGATCGAGAATTCCACCTCGCGCGCCAGTTGCGCATCCTTGCGCTTCTCACCTGCCTCAACCGCGTTCCACAAGGTTGCGCGATCAGACAGATACCCCGGCGCGCCTCTTGGCAACAACACTTCCGAATGGATGACACCCGCCTTGTTCGAGAAATCATGGTCGCGCCCGAGCCGGTCATCGTGCAGCTGTTCTGCGGCGCGATAGGCGGCCGACGCAACTGCGCTCGATCCGCTCGCGCGGCTGATCACCTTGGCCGAGAAATGGTAGATCGCCATGACGAAGCGAACCTACACCTTCTGAGCCAACGTCGGCAACGACGTATAAGCGCGCACTCATGATCTGCTTCGCATCTCTTGATTGACTTGGGTGCGTTCCTCGATGTGGGTTGCCCTGCCGTGTCCATTTGCTAGGCTGTGGCGATCGAGACGAAAATGGAGGCACCATGCGCAAGGTGCGGGACTATGACGCGGAGCTGAAAGCGCTTGAGGAGAAGGCGCGTGGTCTGAAGGCACGCCGGGTCGAACAACTCGGCCAACTCGTCACAGCTACGGGTGCGGACGCGCTGGATGTAGAAATGCTTGCCGGCGTGCTGCTCGATGCCGTCGCCTCGCAGAACGCGGAAACGAAGGAGGCGTGGCGCGCGAAAGGCTCCGCCTTCTTTCAACGGCGCGGCCGGAAAGGCGGGCGGACTTCTAGCGGCAACGATGACGGCACAGGTACGCAACCGGGCGCTGATCTTGCGTCTGGAAGCGGCGCAGCGCCGGACTGATACAAGGGGCTGGGTCCTGCAACGGCGCGAACGTACCCGTCAGCTGATCGAGCTGGGCGGCCTCGTCCGGAAGTCTGGCCTGGTTGATCTGACCGACGACGATCGCGCGACGATTTACGGCGCGCTACTGGAGTTGGTCGGCCGCGCCCGTGGGGACAATGCCGGCGACACGCTCGCGCTCTGGAAAAGACGTGGCAAACGCGCCTTCGACGCCGAAGCGAGCAATGCCACCCCTGCTCCTTCGCATCGCCCAGCATGAAACCAAGTGTCACGATATCTGCGCTCGGCCGCATGATCGAAAATGAGATCAGGCCGCCGCAGTACGTTTCAGCGCGGCGATACGGTCGATGCAGATCACTTCGACGATACGACCGGCGCCTCAAGCCGTTCGCCGAACCACGCCAATTCGGCGTCGCTGACCCGGTAATGTTTCGAATAGCGCGCTTTCACATGAGCTTCTCGAACTGCGCACGATCAGCGCTTGCCTCGCCCGGCCAGACCTCAATCAGACGCGGATCAATGCGCTCGGCCTGCGTGCGCGGGAAACCGAAGTTGTGAACGTGTGGGGTTTATACCGAGCGTCATACTTTGCCACGTGGCCGAGAAAGGCCCAGGATATCCGCAGTTTTTGAGGCAATCGGCTCGGCATAGTTTTACCGTTCTTCCCCGCGCGAAGCATCGGAAGAGGACGTCATGATATCCGCATTCGGCGACGCGATCGACCGTGTCCTGTGACATGGGCCACATGGTCCATGAGCGCGCGCACCAGCGAACGAACCTGGTCGGGTGTGAAGCCGCCATCCTTTGGGCGCGGGCGGTCGACCAGATGACGATGATTCCATTTCCAATAGGGTGAAAGCACCGTCGCCAATCGTGCGGTCTCGGCGCACTCGTAGCCGAAGCCGCTGGCATTGGCATAGGCGAGCGATCTGTCGATGTGGAGGCTGACATAACGAGCGCACCACGTGTCGGGAAAGCCAACGTCGAGCAGATGGGACGACAAGGCAAGTTGGGCGACGATGCCGGTAGCGTAGAGAAAGTCGGGCCAGTCGCCCGGCGCTCCAAGCGCAAGGGGCAGCATAAACTCTTCCGCACGCCGATAGCGCTCGCGGCTCAGGTTCCGTCCTTCGCGTGTTCGCTGAAGCTGGACTGGCTGAGCACCATAAGTTCTCCACAACGCTGCCAGCGTCGCGTTGCGGGAACCGGCAGCCGGCCTGACGGGCAGGCAGCGTTGCGTCGAGACAGGGACAAGGTTGTCCATTGGTACCTCCGGTCCGCATCGGGGCGGTTGCGCGGAAGGGACGAGACCGATGCGAAATAGTCCCGAGCTCCCGCACGCTGGGCGCGGGAGCCGCCGGAGCTGGTAACATGTCTGCGACATGCGCCGCCGCCTTTAACCCGAAGGTCTGGACATGCGCGGCGACACCCCGGAAACCGAGGTGTCCGAGTTGCTTCGCAGACGGGATTACCAGTCCCGGCGCTGCCCTTTGCACAGCGCCTCGAATAAATAGCAGAGGCGAGTCCTCACGCCAAGCTACAGTGCGTAGAGGAAAGTGAGCAGTCGGTCCCCCGGCTGGTATTGCCCGCCCTTCTGTCCGTTAAGCGGCTTAACCTTGGCCAGTGCGGGTTTCTTTCAAGGCGAGGTGAGCGTGCAATTAGACCTGCGTGGCCTCACGCCGGAGCCACAACGCGATCACCGAAATATCGACGCCCGCCTGGAGGAGTTCCATCGCGGCAGTGTGCCGCAGGACATTGGTGGCGACCCGCTCGCTGCGAAGTGACGGACAAGCCTATGTCGCGGCCGCGAAATGCCTGCGCAGCAAGAGCTGCACCGCATCGGCGCTAAGGTCGCCGCCATCGAGATTGGGGAACCAAGACATAGTTACTTGCAGCCTTGATTAGCGCTGGAAAGATTGGCGCAGCACTATGCCGGTGCTAACCGCATCTATGGGTGCGGTGCAGCATAGGGGGGATTCGATGATCGACGGCGCAGTGCTGGTGACGGGCGGAGCGGGCTATATCGGCAGCCATGCGGTGCTGGCGTTGCTCGATGCGGGTTACCGTGTGGTGGTGGTCGACAATCTCGTGACCGGCTTCGCCTGGGCGGTCGATCCGCGCGCGATGCTGGTCGAAGCGAATATCGAGGACGACGGCGCGGTGCGCGCGGCGATCCGTGATCACGGCGTCAAGGCGATCCTGCACTTCGCTGGATCGGTGGTGGTGCCGGAATCGGTCAGTGATCCGCTCAAATACTACCGCAACAACACCGTCGCGACCCGAGCGCTGCTCGAAAGCGCGGTGGCGTGCGGGGTGCCGCACTTCATCTTCTCCTCGACCGCCGCGACCTATGGCACGCCGGCCCGCATTCCGGTGGTCGAGACCGATCCGACCGTGCCGATCAACCCCTATGGTATGTCCAAGCTGATGACCGAGGCGATGCTGCGCGACGTCGCGGCGGCGCATCCGATCAATTACTGCGCTTTGCGCTATTTCAACGTGGCGGGTGCCGATCCGCAGGGCCGCTCCGGGCAATCGACCGCGGGGGCGACGCATCTCATCAAGGCCGCGGTCGAGGCGGCGACCGGCAAGCGCGCCAGCGTCGGCGTGTTTGGCACCGATTTCGACACGCCCGACGGCACCGGCGTGCGCGACTATATCCATGTCAGCGATCTGGCGGCGGCGCATGTCGCCGCGCTCGATCTGCTCACCGCTGATCCCACCAAGAGTCACACGCTCAACTGCGGTTACGGACGCGGTTTCTCGGTTCTGGAAGTGCTCGACGCGGTCGATCGCGTCACCAACATGCGGATCGAGCGCAAAATCGAAGGCCGCCGAGCCGGCGATCCCGCCGCGCTCGTGGCGGACAATAGCGCGATCCTCAAGGCGCTCGACTGGCGGCCACGGCGCGACGATCTCGATCTGATCGTCCGCGATGCGCTCGCCTGGGAACGGGTGCTGGCAGAGCGCAACACTTAAGGTACGAGGGTGCGTCGAGGCTGGCTTCCAACCGAAGCCCTGTCGCGCAGGTGCTTGTTTCAAAATATTCGGAGCACCTGCCACTGTGTCGGCAGGCCCAGATCTATGCCCGGGAAGCATTCATCTCGCATGCTCTACGCTTACCGATTAGGTTGAACGAGCCGCCTAGTATTTACGACCACAATGCGCAAAACCGCACGGATACAGAAGCGTGATCATCTACGCCGCGATCTGCCCGGGTTGTGCGACGAATTGATACCTGCTCGCACACGCGCACTCCGATTGAGAGTATATGCGGGATCTTCAGTCTTTTTGGCACGACCTGGTAGGTCTGAACGCCCTTCTAGGTTCTCACCTGTCCAGAGCATCCCCAACACTATCAACAGAAACACCTGACCGAGCGTGTCGCGGTCGAACAAGGACGATTCGGTAAAATTGTGCATGAAGCAGAATAGCAACACCGCCGCGACGAGCGCGACGGTCGCATGGGATAAACGTGTTGTGACAAACAGGCGCCGCGCCGGAAACACGAAGGTAGCCATCAGCACCAGAACGAGCCCAGGCAGACCGATCGTAACGAGAAGGTCGAGATAGCCATTATGCCCCTCAGAAACGCTCAGTACCCAGCCTTTTCCAAAGGTTAGCATTGGGCTAGCGTTGCCGATGTTCCAGAACGAACCATAGCCAGCTGAAAATACAGGATTGTTGAGATAATAGCGCATCATTGCCGCCCAAATCTGCGTTCTTCCAGTTAAACCGGAAGGGTCTGCAAGATAATTGAGAAACCAGTCACTTTGTACGCTGAAATGAATAATTGGTACCAAAATGAGCGCGATTGCCAGCATTAAAACGCTTCGACCTATAGCCGACATCGAATGACGATTTCCATACCTTTTTTTAGCATGAGCGATCCCGATTCCAGCGGCTGCCGCGACAAAGACTAGACCCAGCGATGTCTTTGAGGCGCTGAACCAAAGAAACACCGTGGACGAAATGACTACAGCCGCCATAAGTGCATACGGGAGCTTGCGGCGGTCATAGACGAAGAACAAGATGGTGAGCGCGCACAGCAGGCCAGCCTGGTTCTTGTGCCCCATCAGGCCGCGCCATTTTCCGACCAACAACGGATCATCACTCGTCGTATCATGCAAACCTATCGATGGAAACACAATTACCGTCACGAAATTGATGATCAGCATCGCGACAAGCGCCAGACGAACAAACAATAAGGTCCGCTCTATACCCAGTTGTCGAACTATGGCGAACGCTGACCAAATAATTATTGTCGTCAGCACCAGTCGGCGCACGGCTACGCCGGGATCAAGCGCCCATGCAAGGCTAAGCCAGCACCAGGCAAGTGCCAACCAAAAAGGCCATGGTACGACCGCCAGCCTCTCGGGATGTTTTAGCGGCCGCATCGCTATAACAGCAAATGCAAACACCCACGCGTAACCAGCCTGACGCAAAACGTTGCCGGCACCGCTCTCTGTTTCTCCAAGTGTCGTCATTGCAGGGCCGAAAAGCGTCAGTATAAGGAGGCCGACCATCGCAGCCATCGCCAGCCGCAGATGCACAGGTTGAGACATGTCGCTGATACGACGAATTCTATTTGGCATCCCACAATCCCACTAGCGACCTCTCGAGCGTTGATAACCTCACAGGCAATTTCCACAACGATACAGACGCTATCCCGACTAAGCGTTCTTTATCGAAGGAGTGCGGCCTATTTCCGTTCGACGAGTGCCCGAAACTCCTCAAGCGTTTGCCAGTACGAGCGATTGCCGCGCTGATTGGTGTATTCGATGAACCATTCCAGAGTGTCCTGCGGTCCTTTGATGAAAACGCTAATCTGAGGTTGGGTCGCGCGACGGCGCCGACCAGCCGGCTCCCTGGCTGTCGGCTCCGCCGCGCCGCGGTCAATAAACCCGAGCGCAGCGCCCCGCTGGATTGCCGCCTCCTCGCGCGATGGATCCACTGCGACTGGTGCGCGCGCGATACCGCTCAGATCCAGCCTGTCTTCCCCTGCCCCGCCGGCCGGCCCACTCGTGGGCCGCTTACCAAAACCATAACCGCTCATCGACGGATCTCCACTTGCACCGCCGCGACAACAGCGTGGGCGACCTCATAAGCGTTCTTACGAGCTGCAGGCAGGCCTGACGTCGTCGCGTCATCGAGTTCTTCCAACGTTGCGGCAAAATCAAAGATGTCGCGGTAGGCAGCGCGTTCTACCAAACCAACGCCGAGGAGCGGTAATCCGGCCTCGTCGATTGCGGCAACAATCCGTTTGGCCGTTTTGGTTTGCATTGCGGCGTTGTCGCGGCTGCGCACCAGCCGAAATGGAATATCCCGTCCAAGTGCCTCGGCCTCTTCTTGGATGAGCGCAACCGCGTTCGCGGCGAGTTCGGCGTCGATCGGTGAGAGGTTGAACGGGATCAGTACCAGATGCGAGCGCGCAAACGCTCGAGAGGTCATCCGTGAGGCAGTACCCTCAAGGTCGATCAGGACGAAATCGTGAGAAGCAGTGTACTGATCGATGAGCCGAACCAGCTCGGATTCTTTTGGCCCTGCTATGATTTCAAAGGGTGCAGATTTGCCCTGCTCAGCACGTTTGCGACCCCAACTAGCGATAATGGCGTTAGGATCTGCATCGATAACGGCGATCGAACCCCCGCTGCGAGCCAGTTCGCAAGCCAGTACGAAGGCGAGTGTCGTTTTGCCGGCTCCGCCTTTGGGATTTGCGACAGAAATCGCGGGCATGCGGCTCTCCTGGACAAGCTATGCACGGACTATAAACAGGATTGGCCTATTGCAAGGCTTTTAAACGCCTATGGCTAGAATAGCGATATGGATATCCATTGTATATTCTATGGCTTGCCTACAACGTACATTTCCAAGCACCGCGCCGGCGGAGAGTCTAACAGCCCAAGCCGCATGCTCACTCGGGAGCATTCGCGCCGCAACGCGGCGCGTCCCTGACCTTCAGCTGGGCGTTCAATTGTTATGCGTGATCGGAATCAGATCGGGTTCCGCCATCAGGCGAAAACTTATTGGCCGGCTAGGCCAATGCTTTTTGCTATTAGCAAGGAATTCAGATGCGGTTCCGTATCTCTTTGAGACTCACGCTCTCGGCGATCAATCGCCGCGCCCAGTTTAGCGAGCACTTTCCCTAACGATCCGCCCACAAGCGCCTCAGCATGTTCGCGGCACGTCAGTTGCGCCCGCATTGCCGAGACGTCCGCGCTATGATCGGTCGCGTACTGCAGTGCATCGTCCGGGAGGGGGGCAGGGCGCATCCAACGCGGAAGATATTTGACGACACTATCCGGGAGAATTGCGCGATAGGCGTTTGAGGTCTGCTCATAGCGAGGGCCTGGCCCATCGGCTTCGATGCGCTTGAACCGGCGCTGGCGTACAAGCAGGCCGACGCGTTCTAGGATGGTCAGCCCGCGTGCAACGGTAGCCCTGCCTAGGCTGGTAGCCTCAGCAAGATACTCGTAGCTGGGAAATACGCGGCCGCGATTCAATCGCGACAGCGTGAGGATTTCTTCGAACACACGCACGCTCGCGCTGGTGAGCGTGGTCAAGAGGCGTTCGGTTGGCGTGAGCGTGCGATCACCCTGCCGCGCCTCGGACCGCAGTTGGCGGCCAGCATCAAGCAATCGACGCGCGGCACGCAGCAAGCGATCCGTCTCGCCCTTGGCAGGAGGAGAGAAGAAAACGTGTTCGAACGTGCCCGCCTCCACGCTATCGCGCAGCACGCGCGCACCAGTCGGGTGCGTTGCGCCAGATCGCGCCGGAGTAGAGCGCGGTTGCCGGTAGCCGAACGCATCGGCAAGCGCTGTGCTCAAAGTATAAGTTCCCATTCGTCCCTCCGCATGGGAGGGCCGTCACCAGGCAAAAGATCTCCGTGGCGCGAGGCGCGCATCCTTGAAACAGAGCTCGATCTGGCGTAGGGAGGAGGGGTTGTGACCCGGTTCGACGTTTGGCGACGTCGCTCCACACCAAATTGGATGCCCGGCCTTCGTGCCGGGCTTTCTTTTATGTGGTCACAGCCACCCCTTCATCTCGGTCACACCGGCCCTGCGCCGGCTGGGCCTATTGTCGCAGCAATGGGGGAGAGGAGGAAGCGGCTACCGTTCGTGCTTTCGGGTAAGAAAGGCGCAAAAAGTTCGTGCTTTCACGTAGGAATTGCAGTTCGGATTCGTGCTTTCAGGTAACAAAAGCCGTGAAAGTTCGTGCTTTCGGGTAGAAATCCCCCGTTGATACGCGAATCAGCCGGTTTCGTTGGGCAATGCCGGGGTGGGGGCAGGGGCCTCGTCCCGATCGTTTGAAAATGTGGTTATGCGTTTCGTCAGTATCACCGTTCCTCGGCCTGCCTTACGTCCGGCGCCACGGCCACGCGCGTCCACGTCAGGCAAATCCTCGAGCAGCCGGAGGTGATAGCCTGGGATGCTGTCGGCTGCGGCGAGTTGCCGTATGGCAATCCGAAAATTGGATAATTGGTTCTGAAAGCCGATCTGCAAACGAAAGGTGGCCAGGTCAATCTTAAGCGCTTCGCCGTCGGCGCAGGTCGAGCGTGCGACCTCGTAAATACGCCTCTCAATTGGCCCGAGTTGAAAATAGGTCGATGCATAATCAAGAACATCACCATCGCGCAGAATCGCACGAAACAGCCAGTCACAAAGCCGCACCTTGACGGCCTTTAACCGCTTCTCTCCGCTCTTTGTACGTGCATATTGCAGCCGTGCTTCGGACAGCCACGAGAAGAATCCTTCTTCTCCTTCGCCACCGGCTTCAATATTAGTTCTAATCTGCGTGCCCTGCAGCCGCTCGAGCGCATCTGATAGCCGCGCGTAGGAGCGCGCCGAATGGTTTGCGCCCGTGACACTAAACAGATCGTGCGCAGTGAACACGAAATCCTGTCCAACCGACGCACCCGTAGTGATCTTCGACGCCATCAGGCTGGCGATGTAGAGCACGATCTCCTTGTCGTAGATCGTCGCAACCCCGCGCGCGGACGGCCGTACTTCGATCGAAACATCGCTTGTCGCGTAAGCGAGCGGCTTCATCCAAGCGTTCTTACTGAGCGCGAAGAATGGAAAGGCCATCAGCGACCGCTCCCCTCGAATCTCGCCGGTGAGTGGGCTGTCGAGCCGGAACAGCTCGCCTTGAGGAATAGCGGTCATACCAGGCCTATCTCATGCCAAAGGAAGGCGAGCAATTCCTACTCGAAAGCACGAATTCAAGCTGACTCGATCGTACGATGCCTCACCACGTTCATACCGCCCGACGTGTGACGCACAAAGGCGACTATAAGATTGAATGGGAGCCATTTGGCTGGTTTGAGGTTGCGTGTACGCGTGAGGTTTCTTAGGACACGACATATTGCAGGTGCGAAATGCGTGGTCGATTGGGCCGAGATGTGAGTAGCGGGGGAGTTCAGACTTGCCGATTGAAGCACATCATAGCGAGTTACTCGACGCGCATGTGACGCGCCCACAAGAAGGTGGAGCGAGCTTCTCAATCGGCAACCGCATTTACCGCACGGCATGGATAGTGAGCTGGGCCTTGTTGGCGAGTTGGACACCCCCGTCGATGCGAGGCTGGCGACGGTTTCTTCTCAGGTTGTTCGGCGCAAAATTGGCTTCGACCGCAAACATCTATGCTACAGCTCGCATCTGGTCGCCCCGCAATCTCGAAATGGGTCCTTATGCCGCAGTCGGCCCTCGTTCAACTATCTATACAATGGCACCAATTAGCATCGGTGCGTACGCGGTAATATCGCAAGGCGCGCACTTATGCTCAGGCACACACGACGTCGATAGTCCGCACTTCCAGCTCCGCGCGCGACCTATTACGATCGGCAGGCGTGCGTGGATAGCGGCAGAAGCATTTGTCGGTCCAGGCGTCGTGGTCGGCGAGGGTGCCGTGCTCGGTGCACGCGGCTGTGCAATGCGCTCATTAGAGCCTTGGATTATCTACAGCGGCAATCCGGCGACACCTTTACGGGCACGTCGAGGGCGGTTTGAGGAGCAAGCAGCGTGACGCATTGGTCAAACCTGGTACCGCCGTCCGGCAGCGAGAATAGAGCATGAAAAATTTCGACCCTGGTATTTCTATTGTACTCCTGTCGTTCAATTCGGTCGCTACGATCGGACGCACTATCCGTTCAGTGCAGTCGTTGAGTGATGATATCCACGTTGTTGATTCCTATAGTAAAGATGATACGGTAGAATTATGCCGGTCTCTCGGTTGTAATGTTGTACAGCGAGCTTTCTCTAACTACGCCGACCAGCGTAATTGGGCTATAGACAATCTACCGATACGTCACGATTGGCAAATGCACGTAGACGCAGATGAAGAGTTTACGCCTGAGTTGGTATCAGCCATTCGAGCGGCCGATCTTAATAACTCTCCTGCGGACGGGTATATTTTCGGACGAAAAATCGTGTTTTTTGGAAAAGTACTACGCCACGGTGCTATAGGCAGCACTTGGCACTATAGACTGTTTCGTACAGGATACGGGCGCTGTGAAGACCGCCTATACGACCAACATTTCGTCGGTACCGGCCGGACCGTCAAATTACCCGCATTTATGCTCGATCATCAAGACGCAACACTCTCGGAGTGGACAGCGCGCCATAATCGCTGGTCCGACATGGAGGCTGCCGAAGCACTTCGAAGCGCCAGAGCGGAGGAAACCAGTGATGATTTACAACGAGTAGTGAGGCCAAATGCGCGCGGGACAGTTATAGAACGGAAGAGAGCCGTCAAGGCAAAGTACTATAGCTTGCCACTTTTTGCACGTGCCTTTGCATACTTCATCTACAGTTACTTTATAAAGCTTGGCTTCATGGACGGTAGACGCGGATTGATATTTTGCACCTTGCAATCTTTTTGGTTCCGTTTCTTGGTGGACGCAAAGATTTACGAGACACAACTAGCAAAGCATGAAGTTCACGATGCACGATAATATGGGGGAAAAAATGACTAAGCTGACAGGCCGTTACAACATTAAACGAACTTTGGTCACTGGGGGGGCCGGTTTTTTAGGTTCCCACCTTTGCGATGCCTTGATTGAACGCGGTCACGAAGTACTTTGCGTTGATAACCTATTTACCGGTGCGCGCCGTAACATTGAGCATCTTCTCGACCATCCCCGTTTTGAATTCATGCGTCATGACGTGACATTCCCACTCTATGTAGAGGTAGATGAGATTTATAATCTGGCTTGTCCGGCCTCACCTATTCACTATCAGCACGACCCGGTACAAACGACCAAAACTAGCGTCATGGGCGCCATTAACATGCTCGGCCTCGCTAAACGGCTGAAAGTTCCAATTTTTCAAGCGTCCACATCAGAGGTCTACGGCGATCCTAACACACCTCTGCAGCATGAATCCTATTGGGGTAACGTCAATCCTATTGGCATCCGATCATGCTATGACGAGGGAAAACGTGCGGCTGAAACTTTATTTATGGATTATCACAGACAGCATAATTTGGACATAAAGATCGTGCGTATTTTCAATACATACGGTCCAAGAATGCACCCACAAGATGGGCGAGTCGTTTCCAACTTTATTGTGCAAGCACTGCGTAACGAGCCGATCACCATTTACGGCGACGGCATGCAGACGCGATCATTCTGCTTCTACTCTGACCTGATCCGCGGCTTTCTTGCGTTGATGGACTCAGATAAGTCGATCACAGGCCCTTGCAACATTGGCAATCCTAACGAATTTACGATGATAGACTTAGCAAAGTTGGTACTTGAGATAACGGGATCAAGCTCCCCGCTCGTTTTCGGACCATTGCCACAGGATGATCCTAAACAACGACGTCCTGACATAACGATGGCACGCGATAAACTCGGTTGGAACCCAGAGATTCAGCTCGCCGAAGGCTTGGAAAAGACGGTATCTTATTTCGCGGAGTTACTTAAAACGTCTTACTCTTAGAGGTTATATGGCACGTCGTGCTCGATCTACGTTCGGATTCATTAGATCTCGTGCTATCATACGAGGTGATAAACGGCCCGGGGTTGATTCATTTTATTATTGTTCGAAGAGGGCGCCTACTCGAACTAGCGGTTAATTTTGCTGGCGGCGGGTGCCGCTCAAGGGAGGCTTCTTGCGCAAGTATTCATGCCTTTGCGCTATGATAATATTTAGGCGAGATAAGATATCAATTTTCTGATCAATTTTAAAAAAATTGTCAGGAGACGTTTCAGTGAGAGTTTTAAAATACTCATTTGGTTTGCTTCTTTTATCGCTTATTTGCCTGGAAGTTTGTTTGCGATTTGCCGGATTCGCACGTCCGCTGCTCTACAAAGCGAGCGGCGCGGGCTATGAATTTGTACCTAACCAGACGATAAACCTATTAGGTAAAACCACCCATATAAACGCTATTGGTGCGCGCGGCCCAGATGTTTCGGCGGTCCCAGCAAACGGTCTTTATCGCATTTTGGTGATAGGCGACTCAGTAGCCAACGGTGGCACGCAGATAAATGACGAACAAACTTGGCCGTTGCAGTTAGAACGTTTGCTGAGGAAGACAGGTATTAATGCGCAAGTAGTTAATGCGGCTTCTGGAGGTTGGGCGGTGCAAAACGAAGCAGCATGGCTGGCTGAGCATGGGACCTTGAAAGCCCGAATGATAATATTGGAGGTAAATCAGAAGGATTTAGGTCAACCATTCGCAAGATCGGACATATTAGATAATAACGTATCTTTTCCTACTAGGTATCCATTAAGCGCCTTGGGCGGTTTTGTTAAACGTTACGTTCTGCCCAGAGTAGGGTTAGCGCCTCCTTCGTATGATCCCGGTTCAACATCTGGGAAATTCGACCCGGAAAGTTTTGCAATGGTGCTTAAAGCCGTTGATAATATCCGCACTGAGGCGGAAAGACATGGAGCGAAATTCACAATCCTCTATTGGGATGTTCGAGATCCGCCTACAACGGACGTCATATCTGCGCGTAATGTACTATTTTCATATGCGGATCGGCACAATATTCAAGTATTTCGTCCATACCTCAACAAGGTTGGGCAAGGGGAGCGCTTCTTTAGAGATCAAATACATCCCAATGCCGAGGGTAACATTGAGATTGCGAAAGTTTTAAGAGATAATATTTTGCAGTAATTCTATTGGGGACATTCTCCACTTTCCCGTTTTCGGGATCAGGCGGTGGGCATGGGAGCGTCTCGTATTTGGGTGGTTGGCCGCGGCGCCGAATCTCGGCGGGTGCCTGCACGGCCGGCGTAACCGACCGGCTGAGGCCGCCTGCCGAAGGGTAAATTGAGCACGTAAGAGACGTCCCTAAGGACGTCGTTAGCCCAACTTGCGATGCTGTGGGAAGGGATCGACTGGAGACGCCCGAACTGGGGCGCACCGCCGACACACGCGGGGTAACTTTTCGTTCTGGAAGCGGCTGTTTTGCTGGGTTTTTCGGCAGTTTTCCTGTAGAAGAAGCCATGCTGAGCGCGGCATCCGATCTGGGCGCCTCCATTTACCCATTTACCCGCTGATGCGATCGTATTGATGATTCGAGGTGGCGCTTTGGGTGGCCCTGGGGTTTGGCGCTAGGTTTGCCGGGATTCTCAGGGTTTTCCGTAGAGCGCGGACGCAACTATCCCATTGCGGCGCGACGCTCATGGAAGATCAGGCGGTGGATGTTGAAGGCTAGGTTGGCGAGCGTGATCTTGGCCTTAGCCCGTTCGATGCCGATGGTGCGGATGAACAGGCCCATGACGGCCTTCTGATGCGCGAACACATGCTCGACGCGGGCCCGGATCTTCGACTTGGTGGCGTTGCCGCGGCGGACATGGGCGGGCATCGGCCTGCCCTTGGGCTTTCTGCGGTGGATGCGGCTGACGCGGCCCTGGGCCTTCAGCCAACGCTCATTGCTCTGGCTGCGATAGGCGGTATCGGCCCAGACATCCGATGCGGTGTTGTCGCTGGTCACCACGTCGCGCAGCATGCGCCCGTCGTAGCGCGCGCCGTCGGTGACCTGGCCCTTACGAATGAAGCCGAAGGTCCGGCATATCGAGACGCTGCTTTTATACCCGAAGCTTGGGATCGCGATATCCGGCTGCGGCTTGCCATCGGCGGTCGGCCGCGACTTGGCGAACTTCAGCGTCCAGCGAGCATCCGTGTCCTTTTGACGCGCCTTGGCGGGGGCGTCCGGCCAGATCTCGGCGGCGCTCCGGCCCGCTTTCACCGCGGCCTTCTCGGCCTCGGTGTTGCGCTGCTTGGGCGCGGCGACCAGCGTCGCGTCGACGATCTGACCCCCCATCGGCAGATAGCCCCGCGCCTTCAACTGGCGGTCGAAATCGGCAAAAAGCGTATCGAGCGCGCCGACCGCAGTCAGCCGCTCGCGGAACATGCGGATCGTGTTCGCATCCGGCGTCGATGCGCCAATATCGAAGCCCAGGAAGCGCAGCCAGCTCAGCCGATCCCGGATCAACCATTCCATTCGCCCGTCGGCCACGTTGTTCTGCGCCGCCAGCACCAGCACCTTCAGCATCACCACCGGATCGTAGGGCGGCCGACCTCCCTTGGTGCCGTCGGAATAGCCCAGTGCGGCTACCAGCGTCGGCCGAAACGCTTCAAAGTCCACGATCTGCGCCAGCACCTCCAGAGGATCGCCGTCCGCTGAAAGGCGTTTCATGTGGTCCGATAATCCGAAAAGCCCAGCCTGCCGCATCGTCCGCTCCCGCTGACCGCCGACAGTGAATCATCACTGCGTCAATTTTGCGAGAGGTGCCCAGGTCTCGCGACCAGCGATCAGAACGATTCCGAGGCGCAAGCCGCTATCGCTTCTGCCCACATCAGCCCCGGGCCGCGTCCATCTCGGCGCCCGCGCGTCTCGGCGGATACGCCGCGCGAACGCCACGAACTCGACCCCGGCGACGCCTGTCCCGATTGCGGGGGCGGTCTACGTCTCGTCGGCGAGGACGTGAGCGAGATCCTCGAGATGATTACGGCAAAGCTCAAGGTCATCGAAGTCGCCCGCCCGAAGAAGTCCTGCCGTTGCTGCGAGAAGATGGTCCAGGCGCCAGCCCCGAGCCGACCGATCCCAGGCAGCATGGCCGGAGGAAGTCTCCTGGCTTACGTGCTGGTCTCGAAGTTTGACGACCATCTGCCGTTGTACCGGCAAAACGAGATCCTCGCGCGCATGGGTGCCGACATCCCGCGCAGCACGCTTGCCGATTGGTGTGGCCGCTCGATGCGGATCCTGCAGCCCGTGATCGACCGGATCGAGGCATCGGTCCTGGGCAGCGACATCCTGCACGCCGACGACGCACCTATCCGCGTACTCGCTCCGGAACGGCGCGCCAAAGGTATCGGCAAGGGCGTGAAGCTGGTCATCTCGGACGCGCACGAGGGTATCAAGGCGGCGGTCTCGCGGGTGTTCAGCGCCACCTGGCAATGGTGCCGCGTCCACTTCGCCCGCAACGCGCTGGCGCACGCCGGGCGCAGCGGCCGATGCGTGGTTTCAGCCTTTATCGCCACCGCCTTCGCGCAGGAAACCGCAGGAGCCGCCAAGGCTCAATGGCGCAAGGTCTCCGACCAACTCCGGCCGACGGTTCCCAAACTCGCCAAGCTCATGGATACAGCCGAGGAGGACGTGCTCGCCTATATGTCCTTCCCGCCGCAGCATCGAACGAAGTTACATTCGACGAATCCGCTTGAGCGCCTCAACGGCGAGATCAAGCGGCGCACCGAAGTCGTCGGCATCTTCCCGAACGAGAATGCCATCACTCGCCTCGTTGGAGCGATCCTGCTGAACAGAGCGACGAATGGGCGGTCCAGCGCGCTCGCTACATGACACTGGAAAGCGTCGCCCAGTTGAGCGATGATCCGCTCGTCACGTTGCCACCTATGGCAGCATGATCGATCCGGCCCTGGCCGAAGATCACAGCGGCTACGCCGCCGGACCTACACCACGCCATGGGACACGATCATCAACACCGCCAGCGTCCTGCAATTACAGATCCTGACCCTAGCGAGATCGGCGGCTTCCGCGATCTCGGGGCAGGTAGCGCGCAACGTTTCCACAAGTTGACGATCGATCTGCGATACCGCGTCCATCGGCGAAGTGAGGAGGCGCATTGCGCAGAGGTCTGGGTAGTCTGGCGTCCTGTTACCAGCCGATTCACATCGTATGGCCTTGACCTGCGCTTGCGTTGGCGCGATGCTACAGTACAATTATGAACCTAGCGCCCTTCGGCGACAAGGGATTAAGGCGAATCTGCGCGTGCAACTCAATCGCCTCCTGCTCATTCTGACTGCTCTGTTAATGCCGTCGTATGCCGGCGCGCAGCCGGCTCAACCGCGTGCAGGCGCAGCGCTAGATACGCGGCGGGTGGAACCCTTTGGAACTAGGGCAAGCATTGCGGAGTTCGGCGATACTTCTACGTTTTCGACCTGGCGCGCGGCGGCTGTTTGGATGAACTCCGGAGCGCCTAAAACGCTGATTATTCCGCGTGGGATCCATCATATTCGTCGCGCGGCTGAAGATGATCCGCTGAGTTCGCTGCTGGTATTCACGAACAATCCCACAATCTTCTTCGAGAGCGGAGCCGTTCTCGCGTTCGACGATCTGCGTGCTCCTCTGTTGACCTTTTCGGGGTGTACAGGAGGAGGTATCATGGGGAAGCCCGTGTTTCGATTCACGGGTGACACGCCGCGGCCCGGCAGGTCGCTACTATCTGCCTTCTTTGCAGTTTCCGGAATTCCCAAGGGCCTATCCTTTGGAGGTGGGTACGAGTTGTGGAGCATAATCCTCAGCAACTCAGATAATATGTTTTTCAGCGATATTGATGCTCGGCCAGAGTCGCTAGATCAAGCTCACATTATCCCCTTTGTCCTTAACCTGAAACCTCGCGCAGCGACGATACGCGCTAGTGGTAACAAGATACAGAATTTGAGTATCGGCGGGTATCAACACGGTGTTCTTTTTTATGGGCAGCAGGGACTTCGTATCGATGGAGTGAAGAGCGATTACCGCGGGGGCGTAAACTACATCGCGCCGGGCCACGTAATATATTCAACCGGAGAGAATTTGAGAGCAGTCCGAAGTCGCGACGTCATCATACGTCGTATCGAAGATGGTTCCCACGTGCTTGGCTGGCCCGCCAGTCGGAAGGTAAGTTTGGGAACCCTTTCGATGAAGGGAATTGAAAACTCTATTGTCGAGAAAGTTCGCAGCTTACACCCGGCTGGGCTTATTACATCGATATCGGATAATTATCACAATACCTTTCAGGATCTTTGTTGGATATCGAATGACCGCGAGCCCATTGTTGGTGCAGCTATCTTCATAATATCGACCGCGATTGATAATTCGTATCGACGGATCTATATGAGTGCTTCCAGTAAAAACGCCCGAATATTAAGTACAGGTACGGGCGATTCAAGCGGGTCCGTATTCGATCAAATTTACCTAAGCGGTCTTTCGGCGCCGTCATATGGAAATTCTGGCAGTTTTATAGATTTATTCGGCAGCGGCGTGCGCAAAAAAGATATCATTATTCACTCAGTAGGCGCAACTAAAGCTGCTGAGCAGATGCAAGCCTTTTCTGTTCGAAGCCATAATATCGAGTACTCGAACAGTATGGAGAAAGATACAGGCGCTGTGAAGTTTGCCCGAGGAGCCACGGGCGGGCTGCGTCCTTCGTGGAATAACGTCTGTTCTGGAGTGTTTTAAGCGCTCCAACTACGAAGTGACAAGCGGGCATAGAAACTTAACGCCGGCACTAGGCTCGCCTTGAACGGTTAGCGAGTTTACATGCCCCATCTCAGCCTACCGCGCGATATTGAGGATGATACCCTTGCAGACTCGGATAGCCAAGAGAAACCGTTTAGGACAGTGGGACTTCTCGAGCTTTTCGTACCTAATCTTGTCACTCGCTGTCATTGTGGCCGCTAGCCTCGGTACAGCGTTTTTGGCGACTTATCTCGATGAGAAAACGTGGCCTTTTGGTATTTTAATGGTGATACCTACAATGCTTTGCGGAACGAAGCTTGTAAGTCTCATTTATGAGGGGCATTTCAAGCCCATCACGTTGATATCTTTGGCAACGATATTCTGGTACTTCGCTCCTTTGGTAGTTCTGACGCTCGGCATTCCGGGATTTACAATCAGCGCCAATGCATCTGTGCTATCAAAGGCATCGAGCAACTTAGTAGCAGGACTAATTATAGCTTCCCCACTGGTCCTGTTGGAAGCTCGTCACGGCTTATCATTCTTTAAACCGTTGCTTGATTTGTCTAAAAACCCGCCATATATATTGCTATTCGCATTTACGATGATACAATTATTTTTAATTGCCGGAGGAATTTGGACCTATGGTTCGGTTCTTATGGCTTCGACGCGGCCTGATGCCGGCGGCGTTGTTGCACTTCTTCGTGCTGTCGATCTTTGCGCTACAGCGGCAATGCCGATGACCGCGTTTTTTCTTGGAATTAAGCTTGCTTCTAGAGGTCGACTCACTAGTGGTGCGGTCTTACTCTGTGGTTTTGCTTTGTTGATAGGGCTAATTTGGCATTTTATTTCAGGGCGTCGATATTTGACCGTTGAGATTGTGCTATGTGCAGTACTCTACCTGGCGGCTAGATATCGTCTGCAAGGTAAAAAGCTAAAAGTCACGGGAGTTGGACGCATCGCGATACTTGTGGCAGGAGTTATTGTCGTTGCTTGGCCGGTTTACTTCGCTGTGAGAGTGGCGAGCTATACGTCCAAGAATAGTGGGGAAATGCCTGGCATAGTAGATCTGGTCACATCGGCGACAGAGGTAAAATCACAAGATCTTGAAGCGGGTTATAATCAAAAGGTTATTGATAGATCTGCCATCATCCTCTCCTATAGCGCCGTTCAGTCAACGCTACGGTCTTTTGCAATAGGTCAAGGACTGCTCGTATCAGTGGCGATGGCGTCGCCGCCATTCATTGTTGATAAATCCAAGCTTCCGGGATCGCCTGAAAAGATTTGGGCGAGTCTCGGTGTACCAGAAGATGATTACTCAAATACGCTTGCCCTGGACTCCTATGTTGACTTCGGCTATATAGGATATGCGGTTTATCTTTTGATAGCTGTGTTGCCGATATATTTTATCGTGCTGTTATTTAGGTTCCGTAAACTTCCGAGTAGCGTTGTTCAAATATCGTCAATTTTTCTATTTTTAAATACTGAGACGTCTGTGACTGGGTACCTTGTCTTTGCGCGTAACGTCAGTATTCTCGCTATCATTCTCTTTGCCATAGGTAGTCTCGGACGTCGAAGGCGCGGATCTGGTTCTCAGCGCCCTGGCATTATCGTTGATTCTGTTACACCTAGGCAGGAAATTGGGACTCAGAACTATGGAAGACAGGGGTCTGATTGAGGACACCAGAGTGCTCTTTATAGCTTTATCCGCGTGGCATCAGCATGGTGGCATACAGACTTTCAATCGACGGGTGATACGGGGGCTTTTCGAAGTCAGCCCGGATTCTGTAACAATACTGTTGGCGGATAACCATGATGGAGTCAGAGGTGCTCGTGATATAGGGCGTGTTATTGGATGCGGCGGGAGCTATACATTCTTCATGCGCCAGATTTTTCTATTGGCTTTTAAACATGATACACTACTTATCGGACACATAAACCTGCTGCCTTTGGCAGTGTTTTACAAAATGCTTAGACCGAAGGGCAAAGTTATCCTCTTTGCGCACGGGATCGAAGTATGGGGAGATGATCGATATCGCGAGCCAAAGCTTTACGAGGGGCCGCTGCTTCGCCGCATTGTAGATAAGGTGGCTATCGTAAGCGACTACAGCAAGGAACGCATGGCGGTGAGCTTCGGGCTTGATAGCGACAAGTTCATTGCTTTTCCGAACGCTGTCGATGGGCCCGTAAGATCGATCGAGCGCCGAGTGCAGACATCAGAAATCCTTGTCGTGTCCAGATTAAGCAGCGGCGAGCGAGAAAAATACGTCGACAAGGTGATCGAAGCGATGCCTAAAGTGTTGGCGAGCGTGCCGGAAGCAGTGTTGACGATTGTGGGCAAAGGTGAGCTGCGCAGTGAATTGCAGGTGCTCGCCATGGCGCTAGGAGTAGCCGAACGTGTGCGTTTCTTGGGAGCCGTTGACGACGCCACCTTGGCACGCGCCTATGACGCTGCGGCGGTGTTCGTGCTACCTTCGTCCAAAGAAGGGTTCGGTATCGTCTTCTTGGAAGCATGGTCCTACGGCGTGCCCGTTATTGGGTCCAGCTTCGGCGGGGCAGGCGAGGTGATCACGGATGGGGAAGACGGCTACAGCCTAGATACGACTGAAGTGCCGTTGTTGGCAAATCGGATCATTGCGCTGCTTGCGGACGCCGATCTTCGTAAACGTTTTGCGTATGCTGGGCAGCAGAAGATCATTGGACCTTACTCGGACAAAGCTTTCAGGGTGCGACTCTCCCGCTTGATTCGTTGTTAACGGGGAAGGTTAGAGCATCGAGCAATCGAACGCATATCCGGCAGCGGCAAAGTAGTTTCGGCACTCATCGGGGTCATACAGGTCGCAAATGGAGCCGACGGCTTTCCACAGGTCGTCGATGGTCCCCGCGCGATCCGACGGAGATGGGCTTTCAGTTTTGAGAAGGCCATCTCGATCGGGTTGAGATCGGGACTGTAGGGTGGGAGAAAAAGGAACCAGGCACCGCGTTCCTTCAACGTCGCTTTGGCCTTTTCGCTTTTATGGGCTGGCAGATTGTCGAGGATGACGACATCGCCATGCCCGAGCGTCGGAGCGAGTTGGGTTTCCACATAGACCTCGACGATCTCCTTGGTCATCGGCCTGTCGATGATCCACGGCGCGCTCAGGCCATCGCAGCGCAGAGCGGCGATGAAGGTCTGCGTTTTCCAGTGGCCGAACGGCGCCCGGGCTTTCAGATGCCGACCACCCTGCGCCCGCCCGCGTAGCCGCGCCATCTTCGTTGTGGTCGCGGTTTCGTCAAGGAAGACCAACCGGTGCGCCTGCTCGTGCAGTCGTGGCTGGCGATAGACGCGCCAACGCCGCCGCGCCTCGCTCACGTCATCGCGCCCGCATTCCGATGCCATCAGCGCTTTTTATATCGGAAGCCCGCACCGACCAGCACCCGCGACAACGAAGCCGGGTGCGCCACGACCTTCGTCTCGGCTTTGAGGCGCTCGGCAAGCTCGGGCATCGTCACATCGGGCGTCGCCTCAACCCAGCGGATCAACAGCCCCAGATATCGCGCCAGCTTGCCTCCACCGCGCGGCCGCCCCTGACGCCGCGGCACTGCGGATCCCGTACTGGCGACATGCTGCATCAACTTGATCGCGCAACTCGGGCTGACGCCAAACCGTCGCGCTGCGCTCCGGCAGGAATGTCCCTTCGACACGTGCGCCGATATGCGCTCCCGCAGGTCACTCGAATAGGCTCGCCCCCATGATCCACCTCCAAACCAGGATGAATCATATTTTTAAGCTATCCGAAACCCCGCCGATTCCTACTTCTGGCTCGATGCTCGAAGAGTCCCCTCTGATTGGGGCTCTTCGGGTCAAACTGCTTCCTCGTATGCGTGGTCGTCCCCATGGATTACTCGCTTCTCTCCGCGGTCAGCGCTGGACTGCCGCATGATGGGGTCAGTAGAACGGGATGCCTCAAGCTGTTTCACGACCTTCGGCATTGCCGAGGATTCGGACTCTCAACGAGGTCAACCCGCCCATCGTCCCCATGGGGATGACCGCTACCCGCCTCTTCAGGCGGGATCTGGTTCGTGTCTCCTCACGCTGCTGCGAGGGCTGGCGCCTTGCCCCAGCGAAACTCGGTGGCGTCGCTCCACATGCGATGCAGTATGATGGCCAGCTTGCGCGCTACGGCGACACGGGCCTTGGCCATGCCGCGTCGTTGGGCGATGCGCATGCCCCGGCCTTGAGCGTCGACCATTTCTGACACCGCGTCAGCAGCGTATGCGCTGCCGCGTAGAGCGCGGTGCGGGCGAGCTCATCGCCGCATCGGCTGATCTGTCCCTGGATGTCGGTCTCACCTTACTGGTAGCGCCGGGGCGAGAGACCGAGATGGGCGCCAACGTCGCGGGATCGTCGGAAGCGCTCCGGCTGGTCGACTGTTGCGCGGAACGCCAGCGCGGTGAGCGGCCCCCACGCCTGGCACGGTCATCAGCCGGCGGCAGATCAACTCGACCTTAACCGCATCCGGCGCATGCTTCGTCAGCCGCTCAATCTGGCGGCCCATCGCATCGAACACGGCAAGCAGCGGCTCAACGATGTCGGAGATAGCGGCGTCGGCCGATGCGAGCTCGCGGGCGCGACCGGCAAACAGCTTGCGTGATGGCGTGCCGAGCTTGAGGCCGACCTCCCTCAGTACCGCGCGCACCGCGTTCTCGATGTCGCGCTGCTTGTTCAGCATCGTCCTGCGTGCGGCGAGCAACGCACGTGCCGATCGGCTCGGCGTGCTCTTCACATGGACCGCACGATACCAGCCGGTGCGGATGATCTGCGCCAAGCCGCGCGCGTCGTTGCGGTCGGTCTTGTTCGGCATCGCACCCGTTGCTGCCTTCGCCGCCCGCGTCTCGATGCACAGCGCCGGCAGATCGGCGCGCGTCAGACCCTGATGGAGCCATGCCGACAACTAGCAGGCCTCCAGGCCGATACGTTTGAATTCCAGGCCGGTGGTGGTCAGCGTCTCGATCAACACATCGGGCTCGCTGGCCGCACGTAGCTCGCGGACCACCTTGCCCGTCTCATCGATAATGCAGATCGCCGCCTCTTCCAACGATACATCCAGTCCGCATAATGGCGCACGGTTGCTTCTCCTCATGGTTGTGGCCGCTCGATACGGACCACGTTCTACCATCTGCGAGGAGCAGCCACCCAACCGACTCGAGGCTGAGTCCCAATCACCCCATCTGTTTGAGAATGTTTACGGATGAACGATGCGGCGAAGCATGAGGCTGCCGAGTGCGATGTGGATCATGGCTTCGGAGACATCAAGGCGTTGGTCGTAATCGCGCACGAGGCGCTTCCAGCGGGTCATCCAACCGAAGGTACGCTCGACCACCCATCGTCGCGGGAGAACTTTGAAGCCGGGTTCCTTGTCGGTTCGGCGGATGATCTCCAGGACGAAGTCGCGATACGCGGCAGCGTCCACGAGACGGGTACGATCATAGGCGCCATCGGCGAACAGATGCTTGAGCCAGGGCCACCGCTTTCGGATCGCCGCGACGATGGTTTGGGCGCCCGCGCCGTCGGAGATGTCGGCGGTGGTCAGGTTGACCATCAGGAGCCTGCCATCGGTATCGACGGCGATATGGCGTTTGCGGCCGACGACCTTCTTGCCGGCATCGAAACCGCGCTTTTCCGCCGCTGGTGCCTTGATAGACTGGCTGTCGATCACGGCCGCGCGGGAGACTGCTCGCGATCCTGCCGTTCACGATCGAGCATCAGGGCGACGTCATGGATCGTGCGAAACAGCAATCGACGAACGAACCGCCTGAACCACCAATAGACTGTCTGCCAGGGCGGGAAATCGTTCGGCAGCATGCGCCAGCCGCCGCCTGTACGGGCCAGGTAGCGCAGCGCGTCCAGAACCTCCCGCAAATCTGTTTTCGGCTTGCGCCCACGCTTGGCCACCGGCGGCAGGAATGGCTGGATGAACAACCACTCCTCGTCTGTCAGATCGGTCGGGTAGCGCTTCGCTCGCTGATCAAACCAGCCATCCGGCCACGGCTCGCTTGGATCCACATCCCAAGCTTGAATCACGAGCGCAATCGCCTTGCAACCTTTCTCAAACGGACTCTAATTGTAGCGGCTTGCAATAATGATCGCCCGGAACTGCAATAAAGGGCGGTTTCCGGCTCACATTGCGTGAGACGTTCAG